>CAYYKV010000055.1:0-16459 GCA_964468605.1 uncultured Occallatibacter sp.
TCGGCCCCACGATGGCCAGGCTCGATCCCGCCGGAATCTTCAGCGAAATGTCGCGCAGCACTTCGGTTTCGCCATACCTGAAATTGAGATGCCGGAATTCGATTTCTCCTTTGAGTTCCGCCTCCGTCTCTCGTCCAAAGGTCAAAACAACGGAGTTGTCGGCAATGGCGGGCTCGGCTTTGAGCAACTCATCGATGCGCTTTACTGAAGCCGTTCCACGCTGGAAGATGTTGATCACCCATCCCACGGCGATGATCGGCCAGATCAGCATGATCATGTAGGTGCTGAACGCCACGAACTGGCCCACATTGATCCGGTGCGCCAGAACCTCGTGCCCTCCGGCCAGCAGCGTAATCACCATGGAGATGCCGAGAATAAACTCGAGCGTCGGCCACAACATGCCCATCAGCTGCACCAGCCGCAAGGCGCGCCCGATGTACTGCCGGTTCAGCCGCTCGAAGAGGCCGATCTGCGACTCCTCGCGCGCGAAAGCCCGGATGAGCCGCACGCCGGAGTAGTTCTCCTGCGCCTGCGCGGAGATATCGGAAAAGCTGGCCTGGATGCGCTCGAAGCGCTCGTGAATTCTGCGCCCGAGATACTGAACGAGAATGCTGGCCAGCGGCATCGGCGCCAGCGCCACCAGCGTCAGGTAGGGACTGATGCGCAGCATGAAGAACAGCGCGAACACGCTGAGGAAGATGGTGTTGGCGCTGTACATCAGCGCCGGCCCCAGCAGCATGCGCACAGCATTCAGGTCATTCGTCATGCGCGCCATGATGTCGCCGGTGCGGTAGCGCTGGTAGAAACCTGAGTCCTGAATTTCGAGCTTGCGGAACAGGTCGTTGCGCAGGTCGAACTCGATCTCGCGCGAAATGCCGATCAGGATCCAGCGCTGCGCGTAGAGAAAGACGCCCTTCACCAGGCTGATGGCCACCAGGATCAACGCGAAAATCAGGATCAGCTCGCGGGTCGTCCCCTTCTGGATCCGGTTCACAGCCATTCCTAGAACCCAAGGAAACTGCACAGCGACGATGTTCGTCGCGACACACGCCAGCGTGCCCTGCACGTACTGCCAGCGGTAACGGCGCATGTAGCTGTAAAGGGGACCAAGATCGGCCAGCATATGTTTATTGTACCGGGGGTGCGATTGAAGCTCGAAATTCCCCGATCACCTCGATAAAACCAACGATGTGACGGTTAAACTCTTCAAGCTGCTCCGCGAGAATCCAGTATTCCTGATGGGTCCGCGAGCCGGCCCTTTGAATGGGGAATTGTCTTAGGTAATCCGCTTCAACCTCGAAGCGCACCACATATCCCGTGCCGCCGTCGCGTGTATTCCAATCGCGGGCAATCTGAATTGCATATTCCTCGTTCAGCACCGGATAGAAAATGGGCTGTTCGGGCAATCGCGGCGGGAATGCGCGCCAGCCACTCGCGCGAATCAATGCGAGCTCCTTTTCGCCAGTGGGCCTGAAGAGCGTTGTAGTTTCCACAGTTCCCATTGGGCTGCCTTCTGTTCCCTGTTCCCTGTTCCGCGAAGACCAACCACGAATCACGAATCTCTAACCACTAATCACTAACCACTAATCACTAACCACTAATCACTAATCACCGCTTTTCTCACGTCGGCGTCCGCAGCAGCAGGTACCCGCCGACAAGACCAAACAGAATGTCAGCTGACCACGCTGCCATCGATGCGGGCAGGTAATTCACATAGCCCATCGCTCCAAACAGGCCGTCGACCACCCGGTACGCAAGCGCCACGCCGATGGCCACGGCAATGCCTGTGATCGACCCCCGGCGTCCCATGGACAGCGCGAACGGAATGGCCAGAACGGCCATGACCACTGCAACAACTGGGTAAGAGAGCTTTTGCCACAGCGCAACGCTCAGCCGCTTGGTGTCGAAGCCGCTCTGCCGCAGGTCGCGGATGTAGTGGTCGAGTTGGCCGAAATTCATCTCCTGCGACTGCAGGTCCTCTTTCTTGAAGTAGTCCGGCGCCGCGTGAATCTCCGGAAAGTTCGTCTCGAGAAATGTACGGTAGGCAGTCACATTGCCGCCCTTGATATCGCGCACCCACCCGTTCTCGAAATGCCATGCGCCGGAATCGGCGTCCCACACGGCCCGCTTGGCGAAGATCCGCCGCGTCAGTTGAAACGTAAACGGCTCAAACTCGAAGACTGAGAGATTGGCGAATTCATTGCTGTCGGGGTCGAAGAATTCGTAGTAAAAGATGCAGCCGGGCTCGCCGGGCGCGGACCTTGGGCCGAAGATCCATTGTTCCTCGGGGTGCAGATAAGTCTGCGGCGGCCGGCCTTTGATCACGTTGCGCAGCGACTCCTGCCTGCGGTTGGCCTGCGGCAGATAGTACTGGTCAAACAGAAAGAGACAGATGGCCAGGCAAAAAGCAATCGTGACGATGGGAATCACGAGCCGGTAGAGGCTGATGCCTGTTGCCTTCATGGCGATGATCTCGCTGTTGCGGTTGAGTACGCTGAAGGTTACCAGCACGGCAATCAGCACCGCCAGCGGCGCGGTCAGGTAGAGCATGCTCGGCGTCAGGTTCAGCAGGTATTCGCCCACAACGGCCAGCGCGATGTGGTTGCGCAGAATGTCGCCCAGCAGATCGAAGAACGTGAACACGATCAGGAGCATGACAAAGCCGGCCAGTACCAGAACAAAAAGCGTGGCGAACTCGCGCACAATGTACTCATCGATGATCCGTGGAAAGAATCCCCGCGATTTGCCCTTCGTCGCGGACCCGTTGCGTGGCCTCAGCTTCTCCAGAAATTCGCTCAGCGAGAACCCGTTGCGCTTCTTTGCGGTAGACGGCATCGGCGACCGTGCGATCCACGCTGAAATCGCGCTCAGGATTCGCCCTCCCGTCGCCATCTGCCACAGCAGAAATGTACCCGCGACGGCAAACATCACGTTGGCCGACCATACCGCCACGAACGCCGGCAGCTTGTTCTGGTGGCCCAGCGCGATTCCCGTCGAAGACAGGAAGTAGTAGACAAACACCAGCAGAATCGTGAGCACGAACCCCGAGCTCTTGCCGCCACGCCTCGACGCCACGCCCAGCGGCACCCCCACTAGCATCAGCACCAGGCACGCGGCAGGGAACGCAAATCGATTGTGCAGCTCGATCAGGAATCGCTTTCCGTCGGGCCCGCTCGTGTGTTGCAGTAATGCGCCCAACGGCATCGCGTAAAGCGCGGTGTCCAGCCGCCCCAGGTGCACGTCGTTCTGCTGGCCCAGCATCAGCGGTAAGTCGGTGGTCGTGAACGTTGAAATGTTCGATTGCTCCGGCTCGTCGGCTACGGTCTCGTCGCGCACGCCATCGCGCAGCCGCATCAGCAGCTCCTGCGTATTGTCCGTCACCACCGTCGCCGAGGCAGCCGTCGTAATCAGTGGATTGTCGGGGTCCGAAACATCGGCCATGAATACCTGGCGCCAGTTGGCTGCGCCCGTTCCCGAGCGCACGTCCTGCACGTAGAGCACGTAGTTGCGAAAATCCTCGTAAAAAACGCGCGGCTCAATCTCGTAGCTGGCCTGCGACGTCTCCAGCGACTGCTCCATCTCGATGATCGCCTGGTTGGCGCGCGGAGCAAGATACAGCGAATTGCCCAGCCCCAGCAGCGTGCCCCCGATCGCCACAATCGACGCCACGCGCACGAAATATCCGATGCCCAGCCCCGATGCGCGCATCGCGATGATTTCGCTGTCCGACGCCAGCCGGCTCAGACCCAGCAGAATGCCCCACAGCACCGCCATGGGAATCGTTACCTTGAGCAGATTGGGCAGCGTGAAGAGAAACACCTGCGCGACGTCCGCAAGCGTGGAGCTGTTGCGCACCACCACCTCAAGAATGTGTGGCAGTTGCGGCATAAACAGAATGAAGGTGAAAAGCGCGCAACCGATCAGCGTGAGCGAGAGGATTTCGCCGAGAATGTAGCGGGTTAGGATGCGCACAAACGGAACCTTCGCTTAGTTTACTGTGTCCTCGCGCCACGTCCTGCGAATGGGACCCTGATCGCTCTACCTGACCGGGAGCGGTACAACAATCACAACCCCAGCAAGGAGAAGCTGAAAGCTAGGAGCTAGTAGCTGGCCTTTCGGGCTGCCATCCCCGCAGCCGCAGGCTGTTCCCCAACACGCACACGCTGCTCAGCGCCATTGCCGCCGCCGCCAGCCACGGCGTCAGCAGAATGTGAAACGCCGGATACAGCAGCCCGGCAGCCAGCGGAATCCCGATCAGGTTGTAGCCCACAGCCCACCCCAAATTCTGCCGCATGATGCGAACGGTCTCGCGCGCCAGCTCGAGCGCCGCGGGAATCGCCGCCGGCTGCGCTCGCAGCAGTAGCACATCGCCCGCTTCCTGCGCCAAATCCGCGCCAGTTCCCATGGCGATCCCCGCGTCGGCCTGCGCTAGCGCCGCCGCGTCGTTGATGCCGTCACCCACCATCGCAATCCGCAGGCCCGATTTCTGCAGCTCGCGAATTCTGGCCAGCTTTCCCGCCGGATCAAGCCCCGCTTCCACTTCCGTAATTCCCGCCTGTTTCGCGATCGGCGCAGCCGCGGCAGCCGAGTCGCCCGTCAGCATCAGCACGCGAAGCCCCTCGTTGCGCAGCGCAGCAATCGCACTCGCTGCATCCGGCCGCAATCCATCGCGAGCGTCAAAATACCCGGCGGCCACGCCGTCCAGCGCCATCCACAGCCGTGTCACGCCCGGCTCCGGCGCCGCAACATCGCCGGGTAGCGAAATGCCATTCTCGCCAAACAGCGCCTCATTCCCCAGCAAACAATCGTGGCCCTCCACGCGCGCCGTCAGCCCGCGCCCCGGCAAGACCTGCACATCTTCTGCCGGTTGCCACACCAGGCCCCGCGCTTTCGCAGCGTCAATCACCGCCCGCGCCAATGGATGATTCGACCGCTCCTCCGCCGCCGCCGCCATCCGCAGCAACTCGTTCTCTTTCTCCCTGCCCGAGCCCCCGGTAAGCGATCCATGCTCACTGGGTTGGCTTGCTTCCGCTTTTCTTGTTCCCTCGGTCCCTTGGTCCCTTGGTCCCTTTTCCCAAGTTCCTGGTCCCCGTACCTTCTCAAGCACCGGCCTCCCCACCGTCAGTGTCCCCGTTTTGTCCAGAACTACCGCGTCAATCCGCGCCAGCCGCTCCAGCGCCTCGCCGCCTTTGTAGAGCACCCCCAACTGCGCGCCACGTCCCACCGCCACCGTCAGAGCGGCGGGCACCGCCAGCCCCATCGCGCACGGGCAGGCGATCACCAGCACCGCCACGGTGTTCGCCAGCGCCAGCGGCACCGAGTGCGCCGCAATCAGCCACGCTGCAAACGTCACCGCTGCCAGCCCGAGCACCACCGGCACAAAAATCGCGCTCGCCCGGTCGGCCAGCCGCTCCATCGGCGCGCGCGAGCTTTGCGCCTGGTCCACCATGCGCGTAATCTGCGCCAGCACCGTGGCCTCGCCCAGCGATTCCGCCCGGCACACCACCGCCCCGTCGTAGTTCAGCGAGCCGGCCAGCACGCGCCCGCCCACCTCGCGAGCCAGCGGCGTCGACTCGCCTGTCAGCATCGACTCATCCACAGTCGTGCGTCCCTCAACAATCGTCGCGTCCACCGGAAATCTTTCCCCCGGCAGCACCACGATGCTGTCGCCCGGCCGCACCTCTTCGAGTGGAACCACGGTCTCCACGCCATCCACAATCCTGCGCGCGCTCACCGGCCGCAGCCGCGAAAGTGAATCCAGCGCCGCCAGCGCCCGCCGCTTCGCGCGGCCCTCCAGGCTCTTGCCCAGCAACAGAAATCCAACGATCAGCAGCACCGCGTCGAAATAAACCTGCCGCCCCGGCGCAGGTGCAATCGTGGCGTAGGCCGAATATGCAAACGCCACGCCTGTTCCCAGGCTCACCAGCGTGTTCATATTCGTTGTGCCGTGGCCCAGCGCGCTGATGGCGCTCACATAAATCCCGCGTCCCGCCCACGCCACTACCGCCGCCGTCATCGCCAGCAGAAACCAGCGCAACCCATCCGCCGGGACCTCGTAAAGCCACGGACACACACGAACCAGGAAATAATCCGCCGCTCCCATCCCCATTCCAGTCTCTGTGCCCAGCGGCATCGCCAGCAGCATCGCCGCCGCGCCCGCCGCAAGAGTCACCCACGCCTTCAGGTCCGCGCCCGCCACAGCAAGTTCTGCGTGCTCTCCGCCCTCGCCCGCGCGCGGCAGCACCGCGTCGTAGCCGGCTCCGCGAATTGCCTCCACCAATTGCTCCGGCGCTGCCACCGCAGGATCAAACACCACGCTCGCGCGATGCGCCATCAGGTCCACGCGCGCCTGCTCCACTCCCGCAGTCCCGCGCAGCGCCTCTTCCACGTGGTGCTGGCAACTGGCGCAGGTCATGCCCAGAACAGGCAGCGTGAGCGACTCTCTAGAGTGTGCGGCCATGGGTCAATCCGATCCGTTCAAGTTTTCGGGAGCGGGCCGCTCAGGATGAAGCCACGTCGACGGTGCTTGATTCCAAATACGCCGTGTAGCCGGCCTTGGCGATGGCGGCGATAGCCAGGCCGAGAGGCGCGGGCTCCACGTCTGAGCTCACCCTGGCCGCCCCTACGCGAACTTCGTTCACCACGATTCCCGGCGTCGCGGCCAGCGCCTGGCTCACCCGCCGCATGCAGGAGCCGCAGTGCATCCCATCGATCTTCAGCGTGAATTCAGCCATCTTGTCTCCCGTTGGTGTCTATTTGATGATAGCGGCAGGCAAGCGATTCGCATTCAGCCCGCCTTCTGGGACGCAGCCCCTCCCACGCCGTGACAGAATTGTCTTATCACCCCGACTGCGTTATGGACAGCACGATCGGCAACATCATCGAACGCGAGTTTCCCTCGACGCCCCTCGTCGGCGTGGGCGCCATCGTCGTCCAGGATGCCCGCGTGCTTCTTGTTCGCCGCGGCACCGAGCCACTCAAGGGCCACTGGACGCTCCCCGGCGGCATGCTCGAACTCGGTGAAGCGCTCACCGCCGGCACAGTGCGAGAAGTCCGCGAAGAAACCGGCCTCGACGTCGAGCCCATCGAGCTCATCGAGCTTCTCGACCGCGTTCATCGCGAGGGTGAGCGCGTCCGCTATCACTACGTCATCGCCGACTACCTCTGCCGTGTCACCGGCGGCGAGTTGCGCGCCGCCTCTGACGCCGATGCCGTCCGCTGGGTCGAGCGATCCGAATGGAATAGTCATAGCGCCCTCGTCCTCGACCCCATCACTGTGCGCGTCATTGAAAAGGGCTGGCAGCGCGCTGAGCAGCTCGGCCCCGGCCAGCTTAAAGCCGGCCAGCCGCGCAACGAAAGGCGCCCCCTCCATGACTAGTCCGATGAAATGGGTAATGCGGGCCTTTCTTGCTTTGCTTGCCCTCGCGGCAATCGCCGGGCTCGGTTTCTATCTCCGCCCTGTGAGCTACATCATGGCGTGGGTCTATCTAAAGGAGCCTTTCGACGGATTCGAAAACCACTCGGTCAAAGTTGACGGCTACCGCATGCACTACCTCGCAATGGGACCTGCGAGCGGCTCGCCGGTCATTCTCGTCCACGGCCTCGGCGGCCATGCTGAGGACTGGTGGAACGTCGCGCCCATTCTGGCCCAAAAAGGTTTCCGCGTCTACATGCCCGACTTGATCGGATTCGGTCGCAGCCAGGAGCCCGCCGATTTCTCTTATTCCGTGCGTGACCAGGCCTCTGTTCTGTTGGCTTTCATGGACACGCTCGGCATCAAGCAGGCCGATCTCGCCGGCTGGTCCATGGGCGGATGGATCGTGCAGTTAATCGCATCCGGCCATCCTGAGTGCGTCTCCCGCCTCATCCTCATCGATTCCGTCGGCCTCGACATCAAGCCGGCCTGGAACACCGGGCTCTTTACCCCTACCTCGCCCCAGGAGCTGGCCGAGCTCGACGCCCTCCTCATGCCGAATCCGCCGCCGATTCCGCCGTTCATTGCCCGCGATGTCTTGCGCATCTCTCGCCGCAACGCTTGGGTCTTCAAGCGCGCGCTCGCCACCATGCAGACCGCCCAGGATGTGACCGACAACCTGCTGCCGCAATTGAAGATGCCGGTCCTCATCATTTGGGGTTCGCTCGATCAGATCGCGCCCGTCGATCAGGCCCAGACCATGCATAAACTCATTCCGCAATCCCAACTCGACGTGATTCCCGGCTGCGGTCACATGGTCCCGCTGCAGTGCAGTGCCGAGATGGACCAAGCGGCCCTGCAGTTCATCCAGTAATGACTCGACTTCCCCGGCCCCAATTTCAATTTGACGCCTGCCCACCTCCTCTGCGAGACTCAGCCAGATGTCCTACACCGGAAAATTTGAATTCGCTGCGGAGCGCAGATACCGGGAGCGCAATACGCGCCTTTACCGGTTGGCGCATTGGCCCATCTGGATTTGGGTCTTTTTTCTTGCCCCCGGGCCACTCACCTTCTCCATGTTTTCCCGTGGTTTCCATTGGATTAATTGGAGTTGGCTCGCTTTGGTTCTCATCGGGACGGGAATCGCCGGCCTCCGCGGCCGCCTCCCGGGTGTCGAGCCGCGACCGTACATTCTTCGCTTCGATGAAGATCGGCCCAACCCGCTCTACCGGCGCGTCTGCTACACCTTCGCCTGGAACGCCGTGCTCAATTTCACGCTTCTCAATATGACCGGTCTGGTGATGGCCTCAGCGACCGGCATCTGGCATCTCAAGCAGATTTATTACTACGCCTACTCACCGCTCTGCGCCATCATCCTGTTGCTCGGGATAATGGGCAAATTACCCCGCGTCGGTCCGTCAACCAAAGGCGAAGGCCTCGAGCGCCGCTACTTTTACGGCTCGGTCTGGGCAGCCACTGCCGCCCATTCCGTTCTCCTGCTTCTGTGGAGAGTCCTGCCCGAAACCCGTCAAGGCAACTTCGCCAAGCTGGTCGTCTTCGCTGCCGTGCTGGCGGCCTTCGGTGTGGCTGCCTCGCGCGGCCAACTCCCTCGCACCCGCCCCATCGTCTCCGGCGAGCTCATCGCCTCCGACTGAAAAGCGACGCGGGCTGGAAACGGAGGAGCAGGGGCCTTCAGGCCCCTCAATCAGCGCGAAAAATCAAAGGGCCTTCAGGCCCGGAAACAATGGGCCTGCCTTATGCCTCCCGGCATTCGAACTTGCTCACTCGTTTCGCAGCCCGCATCAGTGGGCGAAAGATCGATCCCCCTTTTTCTCGCCGCCTTGCTCTTTCGCGCCCTCCACTCGTTCACCCCTTCCCCTCTTCACTCATTCGCGTGTCAATCCCCTCAACGCGATCCACCCAACGCAACCCATTGAAAATACTCAGCGAAATATTTCCGCGAAGTTTGCCGGTTAATTCCCTATTCCGCGCACAATAAAAACAGAAACGCCAGATCAGCAGGATCCCTGATCCCGGCCGTTGGTTCTCTGTTCTCTGTTCTCTGTTCTCTGTTCTCTGTTCTCTGTTCTCTGTTCTCCGATGCGGCCCGCTTGAGGCCAGGAAAAGTGAAAGGAGTGATTTTATACACTTCAAAATGCGATTTTCGACTCTAACTATCTTTAGAATCAACAAAAACGCCTCAAAATTCGCGTTGATTTTTTGCGATTTTTGTCGATTTTTGTTGGCAAAACGGGCGTTTTCGGCCCTTAGTCGGCCCCAAATCGGCCCTCCGCGACCACCCCGCGCCGCAGCCCACTTGCGCAATCTGCCGGTGATTCAGATCACATTTGACCGTCAGCCCACAAAGGTATAACAAGGTTGCTATGTGCCTCGCCATTCCAGGAAAAGTCGAAGAGATCACCACCGACGGCATGATCCGCATCGGCCGCGTCAACTTTGGAGGTGTGGTCAAGAACGTCTGCCTCGACTACGTGCCTGAGGTCGTCGTCGGCGACTACACCATCGTCCACGTCGGTTTTGCCATTTCGAAAATCGACGAGGAAACCGCCGAGCAGACTCTTGCCGACTTCCGCGCCCTTGGCGTCCTCGACGAAGAGCTGGCCGGCGAAGAAGAAGCCTTTGCCCGCGCGGCCAATGCGCCGCAATCCCGCTGCCCCGACGGAAGCTGTAACTCCGCGGGTGCCCCCGGTCGCGCTTTTGAGACCGGGGCTAACCCCGCCAACTCCGCCAACTCCGCTAACCCCGCTGCTTCTAAGCCATGAAGTACCTCACCGAATTCCGCAACGGCGAAATCGCTCGAGCGCTCGCCCGCGAGATTGCGCAAATCACCACCCGCCCGTGGAAAATCATGGAAGTCTGCGGTGGCCAAACTCACTCCATCATCAAGAACGGCATCGACCAGATGCTCCCGTCCGGCCCCGGCGCAAGCGTCGAAATGATTCACGGTCCCGGCTGTCCCGTCTGCGTCACGCCGCTCGAGCTTATTGACAAAGCACTCGCCATTGCCGCGCAGCCCGGCGTCATCTTCTGTTCCTTCGGCGACATGCTGCGTGTCCCCGGCACCGACAGTGACCTCTTCCAGGTCAAGGGCCGCGGCGGCGATGTGCGCGTCGTCTATTCGCCTCTCGACGCCGTCGATCTCGCTGTCAAGAATCCTGACAAGCAAGTCGTCTTCTTCGGCGTCGGTTTTGAAACCACCGCCCCGGCCAACGCCATGAGCGTGCATCTGGCCAAGCGCCGCGGCCTCAGGAACTTCTCCGTACTTGTCTCGCACGTCCTGGTTCCACCCGCCATCACCGCAATCCTTCAGTCGTCCGGCAATCAGGTGCAGGCCTTTCTTGCCGCCGGTCACGTGTGCAGCGTCATGGGCTATTGGCAGTACCCGCCGCTTGCGGAAAAGTTCGGAGTGCCCATCGTCGTCACCGGTTTCGAACCTTTAGATTTGCTCGAAGGCATTCGTCGCGCCGTCGTGCAACTCGAGGCTGGCCGCCACCAAGTGGAGAACGCCTATAGCCGCGTCGTCACCTTCGACGGCAATCAAGCCGCGCAGAAGCTCCTCGCCGACGTCTTTGAGGTCACCGATCGCGCCTGGCGCGGCATCGGAGTAATCCCGAACAGCGGCTGGCGTCTCAATGCGGACTATCGCGACTTCGACGCCGAGGAGCGCTTCCACATCACCGGCATTCACACCCAGGAGTCAGCGCTTTGCCGCGCCGGAGATGTCCTGCGCGGAGCCATCAAGCCCGCCGAGTGTTCTGCCTTCGGCAAAGAATGTACCCCCCGCCATCCGCTCGGCGCCACCATGGTCTCGAGCGAAGGCGCCTGCGCCGCCTACTACAACTATGGCCGCTTCCTGTCCGCAGAAGAGCTGGCCGGCGCGGGCTCTGCGCTCACGGGGGTTGCAAATGGCTAACGACGCCAAGACTCTCGCGGCGCAAGCGGAAATAGCCACGCCGGATTTTTCCAACTGGTCCTGCCCGCTCCCTCTCGCCGACTATCCAACCATCGTGATGGGCCATGGCGGCGGCGGTAAGCTCAGCTCGGAGCTCGTCGAACACTTGTTTCTTCCCGCGTTCCGCAATCCCGCGCTTGAAAATCTCGGCGATGCCGCCGTGCTCGAAGCTGGCGGCGCGCGCCTCGCGCTTTCGACCGACTCCTTCGTCGTGCAGCCGCTCTTCTTTCCCGGCGGTTCAATTGGTGAACTCGCCGTTAATGGGACCGTAAACGATCTCGCGGTTTCGGGAGCCGACCCGAAGTTTCTCAGCGCAAGCTTCATCCTTGAAGAAGGTTTTTCGCTCGCCCAACTCGCTGCCATCGTCGACGCAATGGCAAAATCCGCTGCAACCGCCGGCGTGCAGATTGTCACCGGCGACACAAAAGTCGTCGAGCGCGGCCACGGCGACGGTTGCTACATCACCACCGCGGGCGTGGGCATCCTTCGTCCCGACATCGAGGTCGGTCCAAAACGAGTAAAAGACGGAGACGCGATCGTCGTCTCCGGAACCATCGGCGACCATGGCATGGCCATCATGAGCGTGCGTGAAGGCCTTGAATTCGAGAGTCCCATCCGCTCCGACTGCGCCGCGCTGAACGGAATGATCGCCGAGGTTCTCGATGCGGTAGGCCCGGCCGTCTACGCCATGCGCGATCCCACCCGCGGCGGCCTCGCCTCCACATTGAACGAAATCGCCCAGTCTTCAAATGTCGGCATCGTCATCGCAGAAGCCAGCCTTCCCGTACGCCGCGAGGTCCAGTCGGCGTGCGAGCTCCTCGGACTCGACCCGGTCTACGTCGCCAACGAGGGCAAAGTAGTCTTCTTCGTCGCGCCTGAATCTGCGGATCGAGTGCTCTCCATCCTTCGCGCCCACCCTCTCGGAATAAACGCCGCGCGCATCGGCCACGCCACCGCTGATCACAAACGGATGTTGGTCGCTCGCACCGCCATGGGCGCCAACCGCGTCATCCCCACCATGATCGGCGAGCAGTTGCCGCGCATCTGCTAGTTCATCCGCCGCTCGAATCGAATTCGCGAACTGAGGCGCATGCCAATCCCGCTGGCCAGTCCGCCGCGCAATTCCACCTCGGTGCGCTCCCGCTGAGTAACGCAATTAGGCAAACAATCCGAATCCCTGCTCGATCCGCGCGGGCAATGCTGCGGGGGCGTCAGGAAGCGAGTAACTGATTTCCAGCACAGTTGCTGGCGCTGATGCCAACGCTTTGAGCCCCTTCACCGTCGCCGGCCAGTCGATTGTGCCATCGCCAGGCCAAAGGTGCTCGTCCTTGAAGCCGTGATTGTCGTGCACGTGAACGGATGCAATGCGTTCACCCAGAGTCGCGATCGCCGCTGCAGATCCAGTCGTGATGTGCGCATGGCCAAGGTCGAGGCACACGCCGACGTTTGCCAGGTGGCCCATTTCGAGAATCAGAACCAGATGTTCGGGCGTCGTGGCTTCGCTTAGCAGATTCTCCACCAGCAACCGGACGCCGAGCGGCTTGGCAAACGCGCCCAAATGCTCAAGAGCGGTGAGCGCAAGCTCAATGGTGCGCTGCGACCAGGCGTCTTCCCGCTCGCCGAGATGGACCACGAGATTGCGCAGGGGAATGTGCTCGGCCGCTTCCAATGCCCGCTTGATTTCATCCATCGCGTCGATGCGCCGGGCCTTGTCGGGGTGAAGCACATTCACGCCGAGACCTCCGGATCGGCCCATGTCGCGATCTGCATACAGCGGGGCGTGCATGGAAAACGGTTGCAACGAGTTCCCTCGGAACCACTCGGCAAGCTCTGCCACATCCTCGCGGTTGGTGTAGTCAAAGTGCTGGCGCGCGGCAAAGATCTCCACTGCCTGGGCGCCCGAGCGATCCGCCAGCTCAAGCAGACCTGGATGCAGACGATGGTTCAGAAAAAGATGAGTCGAAAGAACGCGCAGCATCTTCGAGAGGCCCCTTGCGCCAGATGAACGAAGCAAAGCCGGCGCTAGGTTCATTCTCGCATCCTTACATGGACTTCCCGCACAGGATCTGTTGCGACAGATGCTACAGGACGCAGACGCTCAATGCGCGGCGTCGATCTCTTGTTGATCCGCCAATGCTTCTTGTCGACTGCGGGAATTGTCCGGCGCTCACCGTCTATGATCAATTCGAAGATGCCGCTCTAGAGCAGTCTCCGGGAGTTTGAACACTTGGATAATGTGTTTTGGATCGATGGAACTCCGCCTGTGGGCCTGGCCATTGTGCTGTGCCCGCGCGGCGAAGATTGGCTCAGCGACGAGCTCCTGCGTTACAAACAGGGCGGAGTCGAGGTCCTTGTTTCGCTGCTCGAGCCGAACGAAGCGATCTGGCTTGGCTTGGGGCAGGAAGGTCCGCTCGCCGAAGCGGCCGGCATGAACTTTCTTTCCTACCCGATTCTCGACGTTCACGTGCCCGCCAACGTCGCCTCTTTCCGCGCCTTCGTAGCAGGACTGGCTGAACGTCTTCGCTCCGGAGAGCGCATTGGAGTGCACTGCCGGGGAAGCATTGGCAGGTCGACTGTTACGGCCGCTTGCACGCTCATCCACCTTGGCTGGAACGCAGAAGTGGCCCTCAGGGCGATCCAGGCCGCGCGTGGCTGCGAGGTACCTGATACGGCGGAGCAGCTGCGCTGGATTCTGAACTACAAGGCGCAACCGTGACTGCGCCGAAGCCGATCCGCAATTCGATCTCCAGCCCGGCCCCCAAGCCGATAATCGATCTGAGCTTTCCGCATCTTTGGCAAGCCGAGGCGCTTCGGGCGCGGCCGCTGATCCTGCCTCCACGCCACTTCGTGTATCCGCGAGCTGCTGAGGAAGTCGAACGCGGCGCGCTCGAAATCTTCATCCGCCCCGAGGCCCCCGACGCGCAGCCCTTCCTCGCTACTTGCGCGCTCGGCTTTCGCGATCAGGCGGCCCCAACCGGCCTGTGGTCGACTCCAAAACCAGAAGAAATCTGCGCCGTCGCAGGCGGCTACGCCTATCTCATCGACACCACTTCGCCTGAGCGCTTTGCCATGATTCCTTACCGGCCAGTGTTGGAAATTCGGCCGCTCGTGCAGGACGGTCTGTTGCTCTTCGTCGGCCATCATTCGATTCTGGCGTGGGGCCGCAAAGGCCAGGCGTGGGAATCGGAGAGGCTCTCCGATGAGGGCGTGGCGATCGCCGGAGTGGAGGGCGGCGTTTTGCGTGGATCAGGTTGGGAGTTGAGGACGGATCGCGAAGAGCCGTTCGCGATTGATTTGAGGACCGGAGTGCGCTTGCCAGTCGCACGCTCCGGATGAGCCTCGATCGCGACGGAGAGCGCAGGAACCATCGCACCGCCATTTGCGTAACCTGAATCACTCAGGTTGGGAGCGCGAAAAGCTGCGGATGATCTGGGTCTGAGGAAACCATGACAATACAGAACCTCTTCGGAGACCTGTTCTGGGTATGGGTCGGGTCTGAGATTCTGCTTCAGCTAGTCACGCCCACCAGCCGGAGCACCGGCAGAATCAAAGATCGCGGGTCTCTGCTGATCCTGTTGCCGATCGTGGTCGCTTCATCCTGGTGGGCCATGTGGTACGGTGAGGTGCATCCGCACACCATGCTCGGCGGTGCGCCGTGGCTCAAGACGGCAGGCCTTGTGTTGCTGATCCTGGGCCTTGCCATTCGCTGGACCGCGATTCTCACTCTCGGAACGACCTTCAGCACGAATGTTGCGATTCACGCCGCGCAAACCCTGCGCACCAAAGGCCCTTACCGGTGGGTGCGCCATCCTTCGTACACCGGCATGCTCGTCATCTTCGCTGCAATCGGCCTTTACCAGCGCAACTGGATAAGCCTGGCGGTTGTGCTCATCCTTCCTACTGCGGCGCTGCTCTATCGCATCCATGTGGAGGAGATGGCGCTGACGGAAGCATTCGGCGATCAGTATCACGAGTACAGCAGGGCCACTAAACGGCTCTTGCCCGGCATCTACTGAGGTTGCCCAGCCTGCAAGTCTATGACTGCGGATCGCCTGTGCTCGGGCCGGGCAGCGGGTCGATCAGATTCAGCCCCTCAGGCACGCCTTCCAAAGACCGGAACTCCCGAACTCGTTTCGCCGATGCACCGCACGGGAGGATCGTTTCATAGTCGGCATAGATGCCTTCGAAGACTGAGTCCCAGCTGGCGGTCAGAGCATAGGCGCGCGCGGCACTTCGCATTTGGCCCAGGCGCCCGGGGTCGTCGAGCAGCCCGGCAATCGCCTCAACGAATTGATCGTCTGGCACGATCCGGCCGGTCTCGCCGTCCCGGACAATCGTGCGCGGCCCGCCGTCGGGAGTTACCATCGCCGGCACTCCGCTGGCCAGCGCCTCCAGCACGACGTTGCCAAACGTGTCCGTATGTGATGGGAAGACAAACAGGTCCATATTGGCGTAAGCGGTCGCGAGCGCTTCTCCACGCAGAACGCCCGTGTACTCCGCCTGCGGCAGCCGCTCGCGCAGCCAGGCCTCATCGCCGCCATGGCCGACAATTAAGAATCGGAAGTCCTTCACTCCCCTGCGATCGAGCTCCTCCTGGATCTTCACCAGCAGGCCAACGTTCTTCTCGATCGAAAGCCGGCCAACGAATCCGAGGATGCGCTCGCGGTCGTCGCGGTCGCACGCGCGTTTAGCAGGATGAAAAAGTTCCGCGTCCACGCCTCGCGGCATCAGGTGGCAGGGACGGCCGGTGCTGCGCTCGAGCAGCGCGCAAAGATCTGGATTTGGCGCGAACAATATCTTCGCGAT
The DNA here is from genome assembly GCA_964468605.1 of uncultured Occallatibacter sp. Taxonomy (GTDB): domain Bacteria; phylum Acidobacteriota; class Terriglobia; order Terriglobales; family Acidobacteriaceae; genus Telmatobacter. The sequence goes on from CAYYKV010000055.1 coordinate 16,194, forward strand.
GGAGTAGAACCGGGCCGCGGTCGCCAATGCCAGGTCCTCGATCGCCTGGCCTGTGGCGGCGGATTGCTGCTTGGGCAACAAGCGCAGAAACCACTCTGCCCGTCGCGCCGCGTATTCGTGAACATTGGTGTGCCAGCTCGCCGCAAGCGGAACGTGCAGGTGGTGCGCCAGCCCCGCGCCCAGGATTCCGATCTCGCTGGGCCCGGTGATGTGGATCAGGTCCGGCTGGAAACGCTGGAGCACTTCGTTGATCAGCGGAATGTGCC
>CAYYKV010000056.1:0-16125 GCA_964468605.1 uncultured Occallatibacter sp.
CGCCGAGCCAGAGTAGTCCGTGCCAGCCTATGGCATGGAGAAGCGAGCGCACGACAAAGATGGCAAGCCATCCCTGAAGCAGATAGACCAGGGCGGAGGCAACCGGGAACCGGCCGATCGCCAGGCTTTTGAAGACGACGCCTGCCACTGCCAGCGCCCAGACAGCGGCAAAGAGAGCCCATCCCAGCGGCCCGCGCAGGGAGACAAGGGTAAAGGGCGTGTACGTTCCTGCGATGAGCACGTAGATGGCCGAGTGGTCCAGGACATGGAGAACGTGGCGAGCGCGGGTATGCCCCAGCGAGTGGTAAAGCGTGGAGCAGAGATAAACGAGGACCAGGGAGCCTGAGAATACGGAGCAACAGACGATGACGAGCGCGGGCCGGCGCGCGGAGGCAACGATGAGATAAACCGCTCCGACTACGGCGAAACCGAGGCCGATGCCGTGTGTGATGGCGTTGGCGAGAATGTCGCCCAGGTTTGTGCGCGGGGGCACAGGTCGATTTTAGTCCCGGGATAGCCCCGGTCGAAGTGAAGAAGCGGGCCAGCCGGACCAAAGCATAGCGCGTTCCGAATTAGAACCTGCATGAGAATGGGAATCCGCGCGTCGGTCTGGAGGTAGCGAAGGAACTCAGTGCTTGAGTGCACATCTGCTGCGAGCTAGGTTCGGAGATATGCAGGAAGTAGTCGAGAGCGTCTCGGCAAGCAGGCAGACTGGAGGATTGGCTGAGATCGCGCTGTGCTATCAGCGCGCATTGGAGCGAAACCCGCAACAGCCGGAGGCCCTGGTGGGGATGAGCCTGGTGGCGCTAAGCAGCCGGCAGACCGAAGCCGCGGTGAAGATGGCCGCTGCGAGCGTGGCTGCGGCGCCAACGATGAACGCGGCCTGGGTTGTGCTGGGGCAGGCGTTGAAGGCAGCTGAACGGATGGAGGAAGCGGAGTGGGCGTACACAGAGGCCATCCGGCTGGACGGAATGGACCCGCTGGCGCGCATGGGACTGGGCGAGCTGAAGATCGCGACGGGCCGACCCAGTGAAGCGATTCGAGAGTTCGAACTGGCACTTGAGCGACGGCCGGCGATGGTGGCGGCTCATTTTGGATTGGGGAATGCGTTGGTGCAAGTGGGCCGAAATGAAGAGGCTCTTGAGCGGTATGAGGCGGTGTTGGCGCTGAGCCCGCGACTGCCGGAAGGCGAGTTCGCCGTGGGATTTGCGCTTGCGAGATTAGGAAGGATGAAGGACGCAGAGAAGCGCTACCGGCGTGCGCTGGTGATGCGGCCGGACTTTGCCGCTGCGTGGATCAACCTGGGGAGCCTGTTGCGCGACGAGGGTCGAGAAGTCGAGGCCGAGGCGGCGCTGCGAAGAGCAGTAGAGTTGCGGCCTGACCTGATCTCCGGCTGGGTGAACCTGGCGCTGCTGGAACGGGACCGGAGAAGGCCGGATGCAGTGGAGGCATATCTGCGGCGCGCACTTGCGCTGAACCCAGACCAGGTGGAGACGCTCGTGGCGTGGTGCCAGTTCCGCGCGGCGGAGCGGGACGTGGCTGGTGCGAGGGAGTGGATGCGATGGGCGCTCGCGAGGAACCCGGAGTTTGACGAGGCCGTGAACATGCACGGGATCGTGCTGCATCTCGAAGGACGATTTGAGGAGGCGATTCAGGAGTTCGAGAGAGCCGAGGCGCTGGGGAATCGCGCGGCGGCGAATCGCGGGAACTCGCTGCTTGACCTGGGACGCATGGAGGAGGCGCTGAGGGCGCACGAGACAGCGGTCGAGCGCGATCCGGGGAGCGGGGGCGCTAAGTACAACCTGGCGTTGACACAGTTGCGGCTCGGTAATTGGGAGCGTGGATGGGCTGGATACGAGGCGCGATGGCGTTTCCGCGAAGTGCATCGCAGACCGCGCAATTTCAAGCAGCCGCGCTGGAAGGGCGAGGAACTCGACGGAGAGCGGGTGCTGCTTCATGCGGAACAGGGACTCGGAGACACGATCCAGTTTTGCCGCTATGCGGCGCTGGTGGCGGCGCGAGGCGGCATGCCGATCATCGAAGTGCAGCCTGCGGCAGAGCGGCTGATGCGGTCGCTCGCCGTGGTGCGCGCGGGACTGGCGGAGACGGCAGTGATGGACGCGAATGCGGCAGGGTTCGACTGCGAGTGCCCGATGATGAGTTTGCCTGCGGTGTTTGGGACAACGGTGGAGACGGTTCCGTGGACGGGCGCGTATCTCGGCGCGGATGAAGAGCTGGTGAGAGAGAAGCGGACGCAGTTTGCGTCGATGCAATCAGGGTTGCGCGTGGGATTGGCGTGGGCGGGAAATCCCAAATACAAGGCGGACGCTGCGCGATCGATGCGGCTGAAGACGTTGCTGCCGTTGTTGCGCGCAGTGGAGGCGAATTGGATCTCGCTGCAAAAGGGCGAGGCAGCGCAGCAACTGGCGAGCTTGCCTGACGATGTATGTGTTCTTGACGGGTCGAGCGCCGAGCGCGATCTGGCGGAGACGGCGGCGCTGGTAGCAACGCTCGACCTGGTGATCACGACGGACACGTGCATTGCGCACCTGGCCGGCGCGATGGGAAAGCCGGTTTGGATTTTGCTGCCTCACCTGGCAGATTGGCGCTGGATGGAAGAGACGGAGCGAACGCCGTGGTACCTGACGGCGCGGCTGTTCCGGCAACGTGCAGCTGGCGAATGGGCGGAAGTGCTGGGCCGGGTGATGACCGCGTGGACGGCGGAGGCAGCGTGGGTCTGATTGGGGTCGATTTGGACCCGGTTTAGAGGCATTTTGGGGTCAAAAAGGGCCGGTTTGGTGCATAAAATCGACGAAATTTGTCCACGATTTTGAGGTCGATTTGTTGATTACAGAAGAGTTAACATCGAACCTTCGGGTTTTGTGGGTGTCAATTTTTTTCTTGATTTATTTTCCTCCTTTGCCGCGAAGATTCCCCCCATCTTTGTGCCAGCAGAAGTGCAGTCTTGGGGAGCGGGTCCTCGGCCCGTCGTCGCGTTGCCCACCTAAAACAAGTGTAGCGATTTGGCAGAAATAGTCGGCAAACTTGGGCAAGACTCTTTGCCGAGTGTTTTCAGGGAGTTGCGGGGGTTGGGGAGCGTCCGAAGGGTTGACACGGAAAGATAGCGGAGTTAGCGACGACGGGATGAGACATGTGCTGTCCCATGTCCCAACGTCGGGACGTGGGGTACTCGGCGTCGTGTTTCCGATTTGGTCTAATATCGGCAGAAGGCCTGGCGTTGAGTGTTGCCTGACCTGATGTAAGGCACGCGCATCAATCTGCGTCCCCAGGAGGCTCCATTGCTAAAAAGAGAAATCAAAATGATCGCGTTCGTCGCTCTTGTTCAGATTGTCATGGCCGGCGCAACGCTTTCGGCGCGAGCGCAGGCAGCCTACGCGGCCATGGCTCCGGTGGATGAGTACTTGATGGCCGATGCAAATTCCGAGATTGCACTGGCTCGCAGTGGGGCTCCAGCATCCATTTCGGATGGGGCCGAAGTGATGGTGCTGGGACGCGAGGGATACACGACCGCGGCGAAAGGCACGAACGGATTTTTGTGTATCGTCGAACGAGGATGGGGCGCTGCAACCGATGAGCCGGAGTTCTGGAATCCCAAGATTCGCGCTCCCATTTGCTTCAATCCCCAGGCGGCAAGGAGCTTTGCGCCCATCTACCTGATGAAGACAAAGCTGGTGCTGGCGGGAAAATCGAAGGCGGAGATTCTTGCGGCGACTTCATCGGCGCTGGACAGGAAGGATCTGCCCGCGCTGGAGCCGGGATCGATGTGCTACATGATGTCGAAGCAGCAGTACCTGAACGACGAGGGCAAGAACTGGCATCCGCATGTGATGATTTTCGTCGCGGGCGACGCGGCGAAGAGCTGGGGAGCCGACCAGGCGGACTCGCCGGTGATAGTGGCCAACGACCCCCAGGAACGGGCGACGATTTTCATGCTTTGGGTTCCCAGGTGGTCGGATGGGACGCCCGGTCCGCCGATGATCCACTGAATGCAATTCGACGGTTTGCTTTGTTGCGAGACAAAAGGCAAGACGCGCTGGGGGCGAGCAGTCCTTCGCCGTTCAGCTCCTTTTCGACTTCAAAGGCGGAGCCAGCGCAACGGCCGCCTCGGCGGTGAGCAGCAGAAACGTAAACGTCTCCTGCAAGTACAGCCGGACAGTTTCATCGGTGTGGCTTAAATAACCAATGGAGACGTCCTCGCCAATGTGCAGGTCGAAATCGCCGCCACGGGTCGTGACGACAAAGGCGCCCGCGATGGCGGGAGCCCAGATGATCTTGTCGTCGACGAGCCGTTTGACATGTTCCAGCACGGGATATCCCTGGTCGCTGGTCTCAGCGAGAGCCGTGTATGCGCTGGCGCCGAGCAGCACCGCGTAGGGCCCGTTGACGCCAACAAGCCGCAGTTGGCTGAGCGCCTGAGCGATGGCATTCGGATATTCCCGCACGTTGGCGGGCAGCGGCCTCTTGGGATTGCTGGTGCCCTGCCTGATGCCCACGATTCCGGCATCGGAATAGCCTTCGAAGATCGCTCCATCCTCGGCAAACGCGATCTTGCGGGCGGCGTCCTTGGCGGGTTGCCAGTCTGCGTCGTTAGCGCCACGCAAGACGTCGTCGATCGCCTGGCGATCGAGCTCGAACGGAACACGCAGTTCGACCAGGGCCTTAACTTCCCGTTGTTTGGCGACGACGCCGGTGGACTGGGCCCGAATCCTCTTGAGGTGGCCAGTGCCGACAGCGGAGAGGCCTACACCCGCCGGTCCCTGCACGTCAACGACGTGGCGCGCAGCCAGGTGGCGTTTGAGGGTACGCGTTGCTTCCTCTTCGAACTGTGCCCAGGCAGCATCGGAAACAGGGGCAAGCTCTCGATGAAGATTATTCATATCAGTTGTCTCCTTTGAGGGAACCAATACCAAGCGAACCATCTTTTGCCGGAGTGACGGACGGAGCGGGTTCGCGGGCTGTCGACACAGCGGAAAGCTCCGGATCCGGGGGCGAATCTTCGCTTACATTTTCAAGAAATGTCGCGGAGGGAACGAAGAACAGGTTTCCGGTGACGGCGCGGCTGAAGTCGAGGATCCGGTCGTAGTTGCCGGGCGGGCGGCCGATAAACATGTTCTCGAGCATTTGCTCAATCCTGCGAGGCGCGCGGCTGTAGCCAATAAAGTAGGTGCCAAATTCGCCTGATGCGGCGCGGCCGAAGGGCATGTTGTCGCGCAGAATCTTGACCTCTACGCCATTTTCTTCGATGGTGTTGAGCGCGCTGTGCGCATAGGTTGGTTTGACGGCGTCGTCCAGTTCAATGTCGGAGAGCTTGGTGCGGCCGATGATGCGCTCCTGCGTCTCGGTGGACAGCGCATTCCAACCATTGAGATTGTGGAGATACTTCTGCACAATGACGTAGCTGCCTTGGGCGAACGCCGGATCTTCGGGGCCGATGAGTGCAGCCTCGACGGCCGCTTCATTCCGCGGGTTCTCCGTGCCGTCAACAAAACCCAGGAGATCGCGGTCGTCAAAGTAACGGAATCCGTGCACCTCGTCGACCGGCGTAACGGCATCGCCCAGCCGCGCGACGATGAGCGTCGCCAGCTCGAAGCATAAATCCATGCGTTTCGCGCGGATGTGGAACAGGAGGTCGCCCGGGGTAGAGACTGCATGGCGCGCGCCGGCGCGAATTTCACGGAAGGGATGTAGGTTCGCTGGGCAAGGATCTCCGAAGAGGCGGCGCCACGCATCGGACCCAATCCCCATGACGCAGGAAAGACTCCCTTCAAGGTCGCGAAACTCCACCGCGCGCACCAGCCCGGCGAGGTCGCCGCAAAAGGACCGAACGGCCGCGCGACTGCCGGGCGCTGAATTGACGGTTACGACCAGAAAGATCGCGGCGCGAGTGAGTGGCGCGACGACCGGTTGCGCAACCGCATTTGCGGGACTTGGCAGTTCGGGCGCGCGATTCGGGTCGGATTCCATTGGATATCATCCCTTTGGGGGCTGGCGGGATCTGAATTCCTTGAGATTTAGGGGCGCTTCGAATGCGAACGATCAGACCGCAAGATTACCATCGCCTCCCCGTGAGCGTAAAAGCGGTTTTCGAGACGGTTGGCAGGGGACGCGATGGTTAAGCTTTCCCGAAGGCCCCGATCGCGCGGCTGGCGGGGCTGGCCGGATGGCGGAAGAATTTGCTTGCAAAGGCGGGCGGGACGTGAGATAACTACGTCATGCGTAGTACGCGAGACGTAGTAGATGAAGAAAGCGAGATGGATCCCGGATATTATTCCGATCCACCTCTGCTGGTGCTGGCGAGCCTGGCGAGCGGGCCGAAGCACGGGCACGCGATGATCGAGGACATCGAACGGCTGTGCGGTACCCGGCTGGGGCCAGGAGCGCTATATGGAGCGATTGCCCGGCTGGAACAGCAGGGGTGGATCAAGCCGCTGCCGGTTGAAGAGCGACGCCACCCCTACAGGATTACTCCGGATGGGCTGAGGGTGCTGCGGGCGAAGCTGACGAGGCTGAATGAATTTTCGAAAGCGGGACTGAAGAGGCTGGAGGCGCGATGAACCGCAGGCTTGCGCATCTGCTGACACGGATGTATCCGCGGCGCTGGAGAGAACGGTACGGCGAGGAGTTTGAGGATTTCTTGCTCGCACGGCGCGGGGATGTGAAGACGTGGATGGACGTAGTTCGTGCGGCGATGGGTGAGCGCATTCACCCGAGTCTAAATACGTGCGAATCAGGAGGCGCGATGATCGAATACCGTACGACTTTTGGAACGGTGGTGAGGCAGCCCAGCGCGCTGGTTCCCCTGGCGATGGCGCTGACGGCGCTGGCCGTTGTGATGGTTCATATTGCGGTGTATGGCGCAGCGCGCGAGGCGGATGAGGGGGCGACTGCGCACATATGGCAACTGCTGATGGTGGCGCAGTTGCCGGCACTGCTTGTGTTTGGGATTCGATGGCTGCCAAAGGCGCCGAAGCAGGCGATGGGCGTGCTGGCTCTACTGGTGGCGGCGATTCTGGCGGCGATAGCGCCGGTGTATTTGCTGCATTTGTAGGCCGGTCGGGGCTAAGCGCGCGACCGGGAAGGCTGTTCGCCGTAGCCGCTTTGGAATCTGTCGGGAAGTATCTTTTGGATCAATCATTTAGATGATCAGTTGGAAAGTCCGCGAGGCCGCGGAAGAATTTTCTTGACATCGAGTACTCTAAATTGTAGAGTACTCTTCACGTGAGGCCAGAGAGCAAGGGATCAAGTAAGCATTGGACATGGAACAGAGAGGGACGATGACGGCGACTGTACAAAAGTTGGGAACTGAGACGGCGCTGGAAGTGACATCGCTGGTGAAGCGGTTCGGCGATTTGACGGCGGTGGATGGGGTGAGCCTGACAGTTCGCGCGGGCGAGTGCCTGGGGTTGCTGGGGCCGAATGGGGCGGGCAAGAGCACGTTGATTCGGAGCATGGTGGGCCGGGTGATCGCAGACAGCGGGCGGGTGATGGTGATGGGGAAAGCGGCGGGATCGACCGAGGCGCGAATGGCGCTGGGTTGGGTTCCGCAGGAGCTCTCGATTTATCCGCGCATCAGCTGCAGAGAGAATCTGGGATCGTTCGGGCGGTACTACGGGCTGAAGGGGCACGCGCTGACAGAAGCGACTGCGTGGTGCCTGCATTGGGCGGCGCTCGAGGACAAGCAGAACGAAGTGGCGAAGACGCTGAGCGGCGGCATGAAGCGGCGGCTGAACATGGCGGCGGGAATGCTTCACCGTCCGAAGGTGGTGCTGTTCGACGAGCCGACGGTGGGCGTCGATCCGCAGTCGCGAAACCGGATTTTCGAAATGATTGAGGCGCTGAGGGACGCGGGGACGGCCATTGTGTACACGACGCACTACATGGAAGAGGCAGAGCGGCTGTGCGACCGGATCGCGATTATCGATCACGGACGGATTATCGCGGAGGGCACGAAGGAAGAGCTGGTGGAGGGGACGTTTGGTCGACGGAGCCAGGTGGTGGCGCGGCTTGCGGGAGAGAAGGAAGCGATTGAAGCGTGGGCCAAGCGCCACGGCGGGCGAGTGACGGAAGAGACTGTGGAGTTCACGATCGAGCAGGCGGGAGAGATTGCTCCGCTGCTGGATGATGCGACGAAGGCGGGGCTGGAGCTGGTGGACGTTTCGCTGAGGCGGCCGAATCTGGAGTCGGTATTTCTGCACCTGACGGGAAGGGAGTTACGAGATTGATCTGGAATGTTGCAAGGACGGCATTGATTGCACTCAAGCGGGACCGCGGCGCGATGGTGTTGAGTTTCGTGTTGCCCCTGGCGTTTTTCTCGATCTTCGCGGTGATTTTCGGCGGAGAACACGACACGACGCCGCGCGTCACCTTAATCGTTGTTGACCAGGATAAGAGCGAAGCCTCGGAGAGCTTGGTGCGGGCGCTGGAGCAGGACGGCTCGCTCTGGGTGCATCGCACACCGGTGACCAGCAAAGGCGTGCCGTCGGGTCCTGAATACACAGCGGCGACGGCGGAGGCGGCGGTGAAAGCAGGAGACGCGCCGGTGGCGCTGATTATTCCTGCGGGATTTGGGCAGCACCCCATCGCGTTTGGGCCCGAAGCCGGGGGAAGCACGCTGGAGCTCCTGAACGACCAGAGCGACACGATCGCTCCGCAGATTGTGGTGGGGCTCTTGCAGAAAGCGGCGATGACTTCGATGCCCTCCGCGATGGCTGACGAAGGGATGAAGTATGCGGACGAGTACGTGGGTGGATTTACTCCGGCGCAGAAGGCGAAGGTGGACGAGGGGTTGGATGCGCTAAGGAAATTAGAGGCGGAAGGAAAAACGGATACAGGAAGCGGGTCGAATTCGGGTGGCTTGAGCGCGGGGATTGTCGCGGTGAACGTGCGCGCGGTGGTGGGCGAGAACAAGAAGAGCCCGATGATTTCGTTTTATGCAGCGGCGATCGGAGTGATGTTTTTGTTGTTCACCGCAAGCGGCTCGGCGGGAGCGCTGCTGGATGAGGCGGAGAGCGGAACGCTGGAGCGGGTGCTCAGCACGCGGGTGACGATGACAAAGCTGCTGGCGGGAAAGCTGGTGTTCAACACGCTGCTGGCGTTTGTGCAATTGGTGGCGATGTTCCTGTGGGGATGGGCTGTGTTCAAGCTGGACTTCTTTAGCCATTTGCCGGGGTTTGCCGTGATGGGGATCTGCACGGCGTTTGCGGTGGCGGCGTTCGGGATGCTGCTGGCAAGCGCGTGCCAGACGCGAGCGCAACTCGGCGCGCTGTCGACGCTGGTGATTCTGATCATGTCTTCGATCGGCGGGAGCATGTTTCCACGGTTCCTGATGCCGGAGGCGATGCAGAAGGCAGGACTGCTGACGATCAACGCGTGGGCGATCGACGGGTTTACCAAGGTGTTCTGGCGGGATCTGCCGGTAACGGCGCTGTGGCCGCAGGTGTCGGTGCTGTTGGGGATCGGAGTGGTGCTGTTCGTGGTTGCGCGGCGAGTGGCGCGGCGGTGGGAGTACGCGTAAAGCAGCGGGGCTAGCGGAGTTAGCGGGGTTGGGCAACCGAAATTGAGTGTCGGGAGAACGCCGGGAGGAATGGTATGAGTACAAACAATTTGGATTTGACGGAACGGCTGGAACTGATTCAGAACATGATGGCCGCGGGACGGCGGAGCACCACGAGATGGGCATGGACGATCGTGCTGTGGGGGGTGGCGTTTTACGTGGCCATCGCGTGGTCATCGGGGTTCTTTGGCGGGCCCATCTGGGGCCAGCACTACATGGCATGGCCGGTGACGATGATCGGCACGTGGCTGCTGACGTGGGCCCTGGCCAGCCGGATGCACAAAAGCGCGCACGCGCCCAAGACCACAGTGGGGCGGGCGATTATGTCGATCTGGACCGCGATGGGCATTTCAATGTTCGCGCTGCTGCTGCCACTGGGATTAAGCGGCAGAGCCGATCAGCAGGTGTGCGTGGCCGTGGTGGCGACGCTGTTGGGAACAGCCAACGCAGCTTCGGGCATCCTGGTCAAGTGGAAGGCGCAAATTGCGTGCGCGGTGGTGTGGTGGCTGGCATCGGCGGCCTCGTTGTTCGGCACGGTTACCGAAAGCACGATTGCGTTTCTGGCGGCCATTTTCTTGTGCCAGATCGTGTTCGGGATTTACGCGATGATCTGCGAGTCGCGGGAGCGGCGGCGGCAGGTGCAGGGAGCGGTCAATGCCTGAGCTGCCGGAGTTGAATCCTGTGATTCACGGGAAGCTGCGGCTGGCCTTGCTCTCGCTGCTCATGGGAGTGGAAGAGGCGGAGTTTACCTGGCTGCGCGAGAAGACTGGCTCGACCGATGGAAACCTGGGCGCGCAGTTGATGAAGCTGGAAGAGGCGGGGTACGTGGCCGTGGAGAAGCGGTTTGTGCTGCGCAAGCCGCAGACGCTCTACCGGATGACGGATGCTGGCCGCGCCGCGCTGAGCGAATATGTGGACGCGCTGAAGCAGCTGCTGGGAAGTGCAGTGGCTGGTGATTAGTGGTTCGTGGTGGGCGCGGGGTGCTCTGCGTGGAGGGATTCGCGCACGCGGGACATGATGGCGAGGTAGTAGGCGAGATTGTGGATGGAGTTGAGCGTGGCGGAGAGTGGTTCGCCGGCGTTCATGAGATGGCGCAGGTAAGCGCGGCTGTAACGGCGGCAGACGGGGCACTGGCAGGCGGGGTCGGGCGGAGACTGATCTTCAGCGAATTGCTTGTTCTTGATGTTGAGGCGGCCTTCGCTGGTGAAGAGCAGAGCGTGGCGGGCGGCGCGAGTGGGAAGAACGCAATCCATCATGTCGACGCCGAGGCGTGCGTACTGCTCGATTTCGTCGGGGTAGCCGACGCCCATGACGTAGCGCGGCTTGTTTTTGGGTAGCAGCGGCAAAACTTCAGAGATCATTTCAAGGGTCAGTTCGCGGGGCTCGCCGACCGAGAGGCCGCCGATGGCGTAGCCGTCGAAGTCCATTTCGACCAGGCGCTCGGCGCATTGGCGGCGGAGATCGCGGTACATGCCGCCCTGAACGATTCCAAAGCATTGTATGCAGCAGCCCTTTGGATCAGTCCACGGGACTTTGTGCCGGTGGGCGCGGAAGTGATCGAGAGAGCGGCGCGCCCAGGCCATGGTCAGGTGGAGGCTTTCTTCGGCGCGGTCGCGAGAGGCTGGGTACTCGGTGCACTCGTCGAAGGCCATGATGATGTCGGCGCCGAGAGCGATCTGCACGTCGATGGAGTGCTCGGGCGTGAAAAAGTGCGAACTCCCGTCGAGATGAGAGCGGAATTGGACGCCGTCGGCTGTGACTTTGCGGAGGGAGTTGAGCGAGAAGACCTGAAAGCCGCCGGAGTCAGTGAGAATGGCGCGCGGCCAACTGATGAAGCGATGCAGGCCGCCCATGCGGCGGATGGCTTCGTGGCCGGGCCGGAGATAGAGATGGTAGGTGTTGCCGAGGATGATTTCGACGCCGAGGGACTCAAGCGTGTCCTGGGGGACGGCTTTGACAGTGCCCTGCGTGCCGACGGGCATGAAGACGGGGGTCTCAACGGTTTGATGGGGCAGGAGGAGACGGCCGCGGCGGCCGCCGGAGGCGGATGCAGCGAGGATTTGGAATTGCAGGCTCACGAGAGAATTCTATCGGTGCGATCCGAGAGTGCCGGGAAGCGGGGGACTAATTTGCTGAGCCGCCGAGGTGGACAAGGAATCCCGCGCGGGCGGTGCGCGGCTGGCCGAGCGTGGTGGTTGGGGTCTTCGAAACTTCGATGGAACGGTTGAAGAGATTCTCGCCGGCGGCGAAAAGCTCGAAACGCTTGCCGAAGTTGTGCGAGGCGTAGGCGTCGAGGCGAAAGTAGCCGTGGAGAAGATAGTCGTTGGCGTCGTCGTCGAACTGGCGGCCGCTGAGGCGGCTTTCGAAGCTGATGGTTCCGAGAGACGGGCGGGATGCGCGCAGATTGAGAGTGGCCATGTTGCGAGCGACCTCGGGAATCCAATTGCCGAGGTCTTGAGTGCCGCGCGAAACGACAGCGTGGGCGTATTGATAGCCGCCGTCGACAGCGAGCCAGGAGCGCGGCTCAAGCTCGTAGTCGAGAGAGACGCCGCGGCTTTCAATTTGTCCGAGATTCTCGCGCATGAGCAGGATGGGCGAAGAGGTGGGCTTGATGGTGAGAGCAACGATGGGGCGATTGACCTGGGTGAGGAAATAGCTGGAGCGGATGCTGCCCCAGGAGCGCTGTGCAGAGATGCCGGCTTCCCATCCAGTGGCGCGCTCGCTGAGGAGGCTGCCGTTGGGAAGAGTGAGCTGGTTGCCGACTTGCGTGGAGCGGTAGAGCTCGCTTGGAGTGGGAGCGCGGAAGGCGCGAAATCCCGACGCGGTGAGGGCCCAGTGCGGCGACAGCTTGCGCGAAAGACCGAGGCGCGGATCAGGTATGCGTTCATCGCGTTGCGGCGGTTGGGTGGCGGTGGGCACCCACGCTGATCCGTTCCACTGCGTTTCGTGGCCGTCGTAATTCTGGAACCAGTCCATGCGGGCCGAGGCGACGAGCGTCCACGCGTTGTGAACCCACATGGCCTCGGCGTAGGCGGCCGAATCGCGCTGATGGTCGGCGACGTTGGTGAGCGCGGCAGTGCTGCCGTAGGTCTGCTCGCGGTCCCAGACGCGGACATCGTGGGCGTCGGCTCCGGCAATGAGCAGCAGGCCCGCGCCGAAGGGCCGGCTCCAGTGCGCGGCTGCGCCGAGTTCGTTGTCGGGGACGTAGGAGAATTTGCTCGGCGTCTCACCGCAGCGGTAACTGCAGGCCGCGTCGCCAAAGTTGGGAAGATTTGAAATGCTCGAAAACGTCTGGCGATAGCGTTCGTCCGATCCGTAGAGGCGCAGAGCGAGTGCAGTGCTGCGCGCATTTTGCCAATCGGCGCCGGTGCTGTAGCGAATGAGGCGAGTGGCGTTCCGCTGGTACGGAGTTCCGTTGTGGCGCGACTCGTTGAAGCCGGTGGCGCGCGCGAAGAGCTTGAGATCGCCGAAGTCGCGGCCTGCGGTGAGCAGGGCGTTCTGGCTGTGAACGTTGCTGGCGACATCGACCGGGCCGCGCTGAGACGGAGCTTCCTGAATGTAGCCGTCAGTGCCGATGAGGCCGCCGGCGGCGAGGAGATTCCACGGGCCGACGTGATCTGCGGCAAGCAGGCTGTTGTCGTAGGTTCCTTCGCCGCCGAAACTGGAGTTGAGATCAGCGAAATTCGACGAGGGGCGGACAGGGATAATGTTGACCACGCCGCCGATGGCGCTCGAACCGTAGAGGTCGCTGGCGCCTCCGCGAACGAGCTCGACCGATTGGATGGAGAGCTCGGGCTGTTCCTGCCAGTGAATCCACCCCCCGAGCGGGTCGTTGAGAGGCACATCGTCTTCGGTGACGAGTGTGCGGCTGGCAGAGGTGGAACCAAGGGCGCGAAGGCTGATTCCCTGCGAGGTTGGATTGGCGACGAGCGAGCTGGAGCGGCGAAAGAGCTCGACGCCGGGAAGCGTGCGCAACTGGTCATCGAAAGTGATGGCGGCGGTCGAGCGCAGGGCCTCGCTGGTGAGCAGGCGCGTGGTGACGGGGCTTTCCAAAACGCCGAGGGGAGCGCGATAGGCGGTGACGGTGACTTGCTCGGGTTTGGCGACGGGAGCGGGCGTGGCCGCCTGGGACGCAGGCGGCGGCTGCGCAGGGGATTGGGCGGCGAGGGCCGGCGTTAGCAGCGGGATCGACAGAGCAAAGACCAGCACGTGCGCGCCACAGATCGCGTTGTGTTGGAACCGCCGCATGGGTTGCACTCTTGGGAACGGGAAAAGGTTCTTCAACCATTGTGCGACAGCGGCGTGGCTTTAGCGACGGTTACGGCGAGAGTGATATATTGCGTTGCAGCCGAGAGGCGAAGTGGGGATTCCGGACGTGGATAGCGCGCCGCAAACGAGGAGGGATGCGAGATGAGGTCGCGAGGATATCCCCCGAAGGGCGCGGAGGCAAGGCGAAAGGCAGACGGGCTGGCGGGAACAGTGTTTGTGAGCAGCCCAAGGACCGACCTAGTGGCGGTGCGCTGGACGGGCGAGGATGGGACGGGGACTCTGCTCTATAGCGGAGAGCAGTTTGCGCGCGACTGGGAGCTGATGGGAGCCAGCGGGCCTAAGTGGAGGTTGCGAGCCGGCGCGATTGCTTTGGCGGCGATGGTGGTGATCGGGCTCGTCGGCGGAGTGAGAAAGTGGGAATCGATCGCGGCTAGCCGAAGCCAGGCTGCAACCCGGCAACCGGGGAGCGTAGGGACTCTGCCCGACAATGACGGAGCGGTGGCGGCGAAGGCCTGTTCGAGGGGCGCGGATGCCTATGTAAGGTCCATCGCAGGGAAAGGGTTCTTATGGGTTGGCGCCGATACGCCGGATGAAAGGTTCAATGGGGAAGTGTCGGTTCATGTTGCTCCGGGGATTACAACGAGCGTGTCGGACAAGCTGCTGCTTGAAGACAGGGAAGGCGCGTTCAAGCGCGTTGAGCTGGTTTGCAGTTACAACAGCGCGGAGAACGAAGTTCTGAAGTATTGGATCGCCGATAGCGGGGAGTAGCGAAAGACAGCGGGGTTAGCGGTGTTTGCGCTCCGAGAAGAGCGGCGAGTCAGCAAGACAACAAGTTCACAACTCTGAAAGGCCGAGGTAGCGGGCTCAAGGTTGAGGCAGCGCAGGACGGACACTGGGCGAAGCGGACGGCTGCGCGGCGACCGGGGCGTTGGCGGTGAGAGCGGCGCGGACCTGCTTTGCCGGGGTGACTTTTGGAGTAGCTGGAGTTGGGCTGGGCGCGGCGACTGGATTGGTGGTTGGCCCAGCGGAAGACGGCTGTGCGGCTTGGGTCACCGCTGGTTGCGCGGCGGCAGAAGAAGCGGGGATGGAGGCGCTGCTCACGGGCGGATTTGAAGCTGAAGACACTTTTGATGCTGACGGCTCATTCGCAGTTGAGGCGTTGGGATGAATGACGGCTGCAGCGGGTTTGGGGCTGGAGGCATCGGCGTGGTGCGGCCTGGAAGTGGAGACGGTCAACGGGGCGGCTGGGGAGGGCTTGGGAATGGATGCGCTGGCCTGCATAGGCTTGGGGGCAGCGGCGGGCGCGGAGACAGGGTTGTCGGCCCGTGATCCGGCGTCAGAAGGTGAATTGGATTCAGTCGCTGCGGGTTCGTCGGTGTCTGGCGCGGGGGCTGAGGGCGGAGCAGCCAGGACCGTGGACTGGTCGACGCCGGTCGAATGAGCCGGAGGGGCCCAGATCTCAGTGAGGCGGAGCACGCCGAGGAAACTGGCGACGAGGATGATGGCGGCTGAGGGAACCCAGAGCATGACGCTGCCGGTGGTGGCCGGAAGCAAATGCAAGAGACGCAGTTTGGTCCGCTGCCAGAACTTGGGTTCAGCGGGCTGGTCAAGCGATTCGTCGGACGCCTTGGCTGCGACAGCGTTAGCGGGCGCCGCCGTCTCGTAGGTTGAAGGAATCAGTCGCAGGCCGATATAGCTCTTGCTTTCCCTGGGCCGCTCGGGCGCTGCAGCGACGGGCATTTCAACGGCAGCGATGGGCGCACTCGGTTGCGGAACCAATTGCAGGCTGGCAATGACTTTGGCCACCATGGCAGCGTCAACCTGACGGAGCTTCATTTTGCAACACAGAGCCAGCGCGTTAAAGCAAAGGTTGTTGATGGTGCGGGGTGTGCCGTGGCTGGCCTCGGCGATCAGACTGACTGCGCCCGCGGTGAACAGGGGCTGGCCCAGATAGCCAGCCATTTTGACCCTGTAGTCGATGTAGCCGACTGTCTCTTCGGCGGTGAGCGATTCGATGTGGCAGACCGTGGAGATGCGCTGGCGAAGCTGAATGAGAGAAGCGTGGAGCAATTTCTCAGAGAGCTGCGGCTGGCCGGAGAGAACGATCTGAATCATCTTGCCGCGCGAGGTTTCAAAGTTGGTGAGGAGGCGAACGCGCTCGAGGACGGCATCAGAGAGGTTCTGCGCCTCATCGATGACGACGACGAATTTACGGCCGGCGCGATTCTCCTTGATGACAGCGTTGCTGAGCTGATCGTGCATCTCGGCGCTGCCATGCGCGG
>CAYYKV010000057.1:0-16109 GCA_964468605.1 uncultured Occallatibacter sp.
CAAAGGTCCACCAAAGCAGGGCCACAACCGAGAAGAACGAAAGCCCGCTGGTGATTCGATGCGTGAACTCGATCATCGTATCGGTTCGCGCGGAATGCTGAATCACCGTGCCGTTGCAGAGTGGCCAGTGGTCGCCGCAACCCGCTCCGGAGCCCGTGGCGCGCACCAGCCCGCCCCACAAAATGACGGCGATGAAATAGGCGAGCACGCCCCAGGCAAACCGCCGCAAAGCGAGGGATGGTAGACGATAAGTTTGCGCCGGTGCGGCAGCGACGGTCATGGAAGACTCCGAACCCACCAGTTTAGACCAAGCCCGCCGCGCAATGTTGATCTGTGCACCGCTATGTTCAGGATGGCCGCGCGCGCCGGATTTCACTCGTTCAGCAGTCTCACTACGTGGTTCACAATCATTAGGTCTTCAAGGGGTGGAAGCACGCGCACCGTCACCGCCGAGTTCTCGGCCGAAATCACCGTCGCTCCGCGCACATTGTTGCGTTTTGCGTCCAGCACAATTCCCAGCGCGCCCAGTCCTGCGCAAATCTCCGCGCGTGATGAAATATCGTTTTCGCCGATGCCGCCGGTGAAAACCAGCATGTCAAGACCGTTCAGTTCCGCCACATAACTCCCGATCCACCGCGCGATGGTCCAGCAGAACTTGTCCACCGCAAGCCGCGCCTTCGCATTGCCGGCCTCGATCGCCTCCCGCAAATCGCGCATGTCATTCGAAAGTTCGCTCACGCCAAGCAACCCGGACTTCTTGCTGACTACAGTCTCAAGCTTCTCAGCCGCCTCCGCCGCATTCGGCGTCCCCTCGGCAATCTTCTTCAGAATGAAGATCAGCACGCCGGGGTCGATGTCGCCAGTGCGCGTACCGCTGATAATGCCGCCCGATGGAGTCAGGCCCATCGATGTGTCCAGGCACTTGCCGTTGCGGATCGCGGAAATCGACGCGCCGTTCCCAAGGTGCGCGACGATCAGCTTCTCCGGAACGTCCGGCTGCAACTGATAAATGATCGACTCGTAGGAGATGCCGTGATACCCATAGCGCCGAACGCCCATGGCAACGTACTCCGCGGGGATGGGCAGATGCGTCGCGACTTCGGGCAGGGTTCGGTGAAAGTACGTGTCGAGCACCGCAAAGTTCGGAACGCCCGGAAACAGCCGCAGCGCTTCGCGCATGATGTACACGGCGATTGGAGTATGCAGCGGCGCTAGAGCCGCATAACTTTCAATCTCGTCAATCAGAGCAGGCGTGATGCGTTGGTTCTCGCGGATTGTAGGTCCTCCGCAAACCACGCGGTGTCCGATCGCCGCCGGGGAAGGAATTTCGCCGGACTTCAGCGCGTCAACCACCAGCTTGAAGGCAATCGCGCGGCTCGGCACTGCCGGAGTTTGATCGACCAGTTTCTTGTCTGCCGCGTCTTTGATCCAAAACTTCCCCAGATCGGTGCCAATGCCATCCACCGAACCTTCAAGGAGACGCATCCGCTCGTCGGTGCCGGCTTCATACAACGAAAACTTGATGGAAGAGGAACCGCTGTTCAACACCAAAATCGGCAATCCGGGCATGAATAAAAACCTTTCGATGGTTCAATTGAACAAATCAGCAAGGCCGCGAGAGAATGACCGCCGTTCCCTCCCGCCGACCGTTGGCCTGTTAAAGATCACCGCCGTTCTCGGGCACCCATCCAATTGCAGAGATTGTCACGAAACCTCGAGAATCGCCTGTGATCAAGCGTATCAGCCGCTTTGATGGTCAAGGGGTGACTCATGTCACACACGCCAGCACTCCACCTTCTTAGAAGAAGCGTTTTAGCTTGAGAACCTGCGATTCGAATCCGTACCAAAGCACCGTTGCTACCAGCGTCGCCATCACCAGACGAAAGGCCACAACCGCAAGATTCCCAGCGACGCCGTATGAATCCATCCGAAGATCGAACCAGCCGAAGTAAATGAACACGGAGATGTGTGTCATATAAAGTCCGTAGCTGATGCGGCCATAAAAGGCCAGCGGCCCGCGCCGCAGCACTGCGTTAATCGGGTTGCGCGCCCCGGTCGATGCGATCGCCGCCAGCGTCGCGCCGGCGAAACCAACGGCCAATGCGGAGTCGAGATATGCTGTTCCGCCGGCAATGGTCGCCGCCGCCGCGATTCCCAGCACAAACGCTGTAAGGCCAATCGCAAGCCACGCCCGGCGGCTGAGTTTCAAAGTGTAGAACGCGAGCCCCATTAAACTGCCCAGCGCGATCCCGTCTAAATGGATCAATGTGTTGGTAGGAGTCATCCAATGGAGATTCGCGTGACGCATCGCAGGCGATGCGACGAGCGCAGTCGCCAGGACTGCGGCCAGCATCCAGGGCCGGCGGAGCACGCGCACTAAAGGCGCCCAAACAAAGTAGTACTGCTCTTCAATTGCCAACGCCCATGTCGGTCCCAGAGCTGGCGGAAGAGTAATGTGAAACAGGTTCTGCACGCAAAAGATATAGGCCAGCCACGGTGCGGTCTTGATCGCATCCCATACGCTGGGGCCAATGAACCATGGCGCGTTCAGGTAAACAACCACCAGGACAAGCAAATACACCGGCCACACGCGGAGCGCCCTGCGCCCATGAAAGTTATGCAGGTAATGCGGCTTGTCCCGCGTTCCCAGCAGAATGCATGTGATCAGGAATCCGCTGAGAACAAAAAAGAGAATGACTCCCGCCCATCCCCACAGGCTGGCGGAGTAAATCCACGTTCCTTTCAGGCGCGGTTGGCAGTGATACAGAACCACGGCCAGAATCGCCAGGCCGCGGAGCCCGTCAAGTTCCGGTAGGTAGGAGGGAAGCCAGGATGGCCGTTGCATAGGCAAGGTAGCTCGCCGGAGTTGGCGCGAATTTATCCTGCCGCCAACTGCTTCGCCCTCTCAGTAGCCCGCATCACCGCTTTAATCAGAGTCACGCGCAACCCACCCTCCTCCAATTCAAGGATGCCGTCGATTGTGCATCCCGCTGGCGTAGTCACGGCGTCTTTAAGCAGTGCCGGATGGTAACCGGTCTCAAGGACCATCTTCGCCGCGCCGTAGGCTGTTTGCGCGGCAAGTTGCGTGGCAATGTCGCGCGGCAGGCCCACCTTCACGCCAGCCTCTGCCAGAGCTTCGATGATGATGTAGAGATACGCCGGTCCGGACCCCGATAGTCCCGTCACCGCATCCATGTGCTTCTCATCCACAAGTACAGTGCGGCCCACGGTCTCAAACAGGCGCTGGGCCAGTTCCATCTGCTTGTCTGAAACAAAACGCCCGCGGCAAAGAGCAGCTGCGCCGGCGCCAAGCGCCGAGGGCGTGTTGGGCATCGCGCGCACCACGGCAACTTGCATGCCAGCGGCTTCCTCGATAGAACGCGTCTTGACCGATGCGGCGAACGATACGATCGTCTTGGCCGGCGATAATGCCGGCTTGATCTCCGCAATCAAATCCGGAACCTGGAATGGCTTCACCCCGATCAGAATCAGATCCGACTGCCGCACAGCTTCGAGATTGTTCGTGCTCACGTCCACGCCCCATTGCGTGCTTAGCGCTAGGGCACGCTCAGCATGGCCCACGGTGGCGTGAATCCGGTCGGCGGCAAACAGGTTCTCCTTCAGGAACGCCTGCAACAGGATGCCACCCATCTTGCCGGCGCCCAGAACCGCCACGCGGACCTGGGGCAGCTGCGCAGGAGTTTGCGGTGCCTCGACGACGATCTCGGCCATACATTTTTCCCTTCATGCAGGATGAATCTGGCGCATTCAACGTTTGAAGCGACCAGTGCGGTCTACAACTTCCAAGGATACTCGCATGAGGCGCTTGCATCCTTGTCCAGTCACCGCAATCGATACTCCGCGTCCACGGCACTCGGCATTCCGCAATTTAGCGGCGCCCTGCCATTGCCAGTTGCTGAAGCTCGTTTGACCTGCGGCCGGCTTGCCTGCATCCGGCCTCATTCATGCTCCTGGAGCATGGTTGGCAAGGTTGGGACCCGACAACAAGCCGGGTCCCCCGGGATTCTAGCGAGTTGAGACCCTGGCGAATTGAGATTCCAACGAGTTGACCAAGATGGCTTATCAGACCGGTTCTACTGGCTCAGCATGGCTTCGTTGGCCAGAAAATCCTTGAGTGTGCTTGCCATCTTGTCGTTGCGGCCGTCCGCCGGCCAGTTGATATCCCAAACCACGTAGCCGCCGGGCAGCGACAGGAATTTCTGGCCGCCAACCACCGCCGAGACGGTTGTCACCACCCAGGCGTCGGATTCAAGCAAGTAGGCAGGTGCGGTTTCGTTTCCCGGCGCAGGATTACGCAATTCGGACACATGCTCCCCCATGTGAATGACTGCCCGCGCGAGCGCAAGTCCCTGCAGTCGATCCGAGTTGAACGTGCAATTAAAGAGCACGCCGTCCGGGGAATCCTTGGTGCCTAAGTCCTCATCACTTGGCGAAGCTTCGTTTGCCGTTCCATAGGTCACGGAGACGCCGGTCGTGCGGTCACCAGCCTTTCCGTAGACCCCGGCGGCTTTTTCTGCAGCGTCTTTGGGAGGGCCAGCGGCCAGCCCGTCCGCAGTTTTTTGTGCAGCGTCAATCGCACCGTGCAGATCGAGGCTGTTCCCCCCTCCCACTCCAATGCAGCCTCCGCCACCACAGCCAGCGCCGGCGCCATAGGTGTCGGCTCCGTTCCCCCCTCCAATGGAACCGCCTTTGGTCTCATCATCGTTCTTTGAATAATCGATCTCCTTTGGCGTTACATCCGAGACCGACTGGAGAACCAGGCGTGCGGGATAGGCATTCATGTTCCCAAAACCGCCAAAGCCCACAATCTTGCCCGAGGCATCGCGCTTCAGTGTCGCGTCGGCCACGCTATCTAACCTGCCTACCAGCGTTGCCGTCACCTCGTAGCGTGTGCAGCCCAGGCACATGTCTGCGCCCTTCTCGTGCTTTTGCGCCAAAAGCGAATCGAACTGCTTGAAGTCCTTGCTTTTGTCCAGCGTTACCGGCGTGCGCGCCGGGGGCGTCAACTTCCCGGCAAAGCTCTTCGCGGGCTGGATCACCAGCATGGCTGCGGGACCCGCTTTGCCCTTTGTTCCTGAAGGATAGTCGAGCCAGATTGCGTTTACTGGATATCCGCAATTGGGATCTGTCGAGTCCTTGATCGCAAACTCGTCGAATCCGGCGAAAACCGTGCCCTTGATCCGCACAATCTTCCCGTCAAACGCCTGCGGCTTCTTCACCACGTCGCAGACCGCCACATCCACTGGCGCCGCGACCTGCGCATGCAGGGTGCAACCGAATCCAATTGAAATCATGCAAGCCAGAATCAAACTACGCTTCATAGACCCTCTCCATCCGCTGCAACCCGCAACAGCAGCCAATACGAATGACGGCACGCGCCGACGTTCGCGCGAACCCGAGAGAATATCACGACTGGACCTTCCTTTTCTTCCTTGCGCATCCGCGCGATGAGCATCGCCGCATCTGCCTCGCCGCGGCAACGCGCTCGTTACCCGCACATCGTGCGCCGATTCGGGCAGAAAGGGTGCAGAAGTGCGCGCGTAATGGGGCGCATAACATGTTCGCACTCTGCTTATATGCGTAAGCTTGGTCGCATTCTCCGCATGGGTAGATAGAGGTTCTCAGCGATTTCTATGCTTCTATGCACAGTTTTCAGGGTCACGAACATTTTTTGCGAAATTTCTACGCGTATAAGTGTAGTAAAAAGATGCGAAATGTGCGCCTATAAGCGAAGAAATGGGGCGCGATTTGGTTGCTTCAGAGCGGTCAATTTGCACCTGGGGCAGACCCTGAAGTAGGAGCAGGCTGTTTTTGAGACGCGATCCAGGCGTCGATGCGCTGCTCGAGGACGTCGAGAGGCAAGGCCCCCGAGTCGATGACCTGATCGTGGAAGGCGCGAATGTCGAACTTGTCTCCCAGAGCCTTTTGCGCGCGGTCACGCAGCTCCAGAATCTTGAGCTGGCCGATCTTGTAGGCCAGCGCCTGGCTGGGCCAGGCTATGTAGCGGTCAACCTCGGCTTGCATGCTCGGCTCGTCAATGGCGGAGTGGTCGCGGAAGTACTGGACCATCTGGTCGCGGGTCCAGCCCTCGGAGTGGACGCCCGTGTCGATGACGAGGCGGATGGCGCGCCAGGTTTCGTTTTCCAGACGGCCATAGTCAGAGTAAGGGTCCTGATAAAGGCCGATGTCCTTACCCAAATGTTCGGAGTAGAAGGCCCAACCTTCGGTGTAGGCCGTGTATTGCTCGAATTTTCGGAATTCGGGGACGCCGGTCAGCTCCTGCGCAATGGAGATCTGCAGGTGATGGCCGGGGATGCCCTCGTGGTAAGCGATCGACTCCACGCTGTAGAGGTTGCGGTCGGTCGCGTCGTATGTGTCGACAAACAAGCGGCCGGGACGGGAGCCATCGGGCGTGCCCTCTTCGTAGTAAGCGGGCGGCGAGGTTTTGGCGGCGTAATCGGGAACCGTGGCCACCTCAAAGGGCGCTTTGGGCAGCGTACCGAAGAGCTGCGGCAGCCGTGCCTGCATGGGGCCGAGGTAGCTTTTATACGCAGCCACGAGCGCGTCGGCCGAGGCCGGGTGAAGCCTGGGGTTGGTCTTGAGGCTGGCGCGGAAACTGGCTAGATCCTTGAAGCCAAGGTTCTCGGCGATGGCCAGCATCGCGGCCTCGTCCTTGCCGACCTCGTCGAGGCCGATCTGGTGAATCTGAGCAGCGGTTAGGTTGGTTGTGGTGGTGCGCTTGATGAGGAATTGGTAGTACTTTGCTCCGTCGGGCAACGCGTCTATGCCGGGTTTGTCGCGCCCGGCGGGGACGTAGCTAACCTCGAGGAAGCGGGCAAAGCGGGTGTAGGCAGGCAGGACCTCGTTCGCGATCGCGTCGAGCATTTCACTCTTGATGCGCGCCTGCTCGGCGGCCGGGATCGAGGCCGGGAAGTTCTTGAGGGGCATGGCCAGGGGCGAGTCTTCGGGCTTCTGGCTAGCCAGTTGCTTGACCTGCTCGAGAGCCTTTTGCAGGAGGAATTTGGGCGGCACGCGGTGATCTTCCATGCCGATGGTCATATTCGCAGTGACCTGTTCGAAGGCGTGGGGCAGGGCGTGCAGGCGTGCGATCCAGTCGTCGTAGTCCTTTACCGTGTTAAAGCTCAACTCAGCCACGAGGCGCGGGTATTGGGCATGGATGCCGTCCATCTGGGTGAGCGGCATCTCCCATTCCTTGAACTCGGAGGCCTCCTGATTTTCTTCAAACTCACGAATCAACAGATTCTGGCTGATCTTCTCCTGGTCAGTAAAACCAGTTGGGTCGATGGCGGCCAAGCGGAGCAGGAATCGCTGCTCGCGGGCCAGCTCGTCGTTGTAGGCCTGGACAGAGTTGTCGCTGATCTGGTCGTTGTAGCGCAGATCGCCGATCGTGGAGGCGAACTCGGGATTGATCTTGAGCTGATCTTCCCAATAGTCGTGGAAAAGATCGTTGAGAGCCTTGCGGCGGTCGTCCAGCGAGGCGAGAGCGGATGGCTGACCAGCCGGAGCCTGCGCGCGGACGGCGGGAAGGGACGCAAGCAACGCGGCCGAGGCGGCCAGGATGAATAGGGTGTTTTTCTTCAAGGGTGCAGGTTCCTTTGCGGGGATATGGCCACTGAATCGAGTGTAGTGCAAGAAAGACCCTGGTTCGTGGTTCGTGATGAGTGGTTCGAGAAGCGGGACCTGTGGACCGATGCCGGGACAGTTGGGCGCGGAGTCAGCAGCACGATCGTTTGCAATTTGCCGCATTTGCAGACCCAACCTTTCGGATCGCCATGGGAGTTTTGGCTATGCCGGCTCTGGATATAAACACCCAAAATCGGGGGATTGAGGTTCGTGAGTCGTGGAGGCCGCGAAGGGCCGAATTGGGTCAATTTGGGGTCGTTTTGCGCATAAAAATCGACAAAAATCGCAAAAAATCGAAGCGAAATTTGAGGACTTTTTGTTGATGATAAAGGAGTTATTGTCATTTTTCGAGTTTCAAAGTGTATAAAATCACTCCCCCGTGTCCGCGGCCGGATTCGCTGAGGTTTTTCCGCCTGTCGCCTGAGGTTTTGGCTGGAGACTGAGCGGGGGATTGCAGGTGCGCCTTAGGCGGTGCCGGTGGAAATGGTCGTGTCTGCCATGAAGTTGCTCCTTCATCTTCAAGGCTAGCGATTTGGGAGAATTAATCGGCAAACTTGGGGAAAAAAGTGAAGGGTGAATAAGTGAATGAGAAATCAGCGGGTTGAGGTGAATTTGGCAAGTGCGCTTGGATGAGGAGGGGCTTGACAGCGGAAGGCGGCGGAATCGGACGTGGGCGGTTGGTTCGGGGCTATAGTGGAACCTAGCCCCTTCCCTATTTGGACAGAATCAAGAGGCCCATGGCGCACGACGTCTTCATCAGCCATTCCGCGAAGGACAAGACGATTGCGGACGCGGTGTGCGCGACGCTGGAGTCGGAGGGAATCCGGTGCTGGATCGCTCCGCGCGACGTGATGCCCGGCATGGAGTTTGCCAAGTGCATCATTGAAGCCATCAAGCAGGTCCGGGTTATGGTGCTGGTGTTTACGGCCAACGCGAATGCTTCGCCGCAGATTCGCAGGGAGGTGGAACGGGCGTTCAATCATGGCGTCGTCGTTCTGCCGTTTCGCGTGGAGAACGCGGTTCTCCATGAGTCGCTGGAATTTTTCTTCGGCAATGTGCACTGGCTGGACGCGCTGACGCCGCCCCTGGAGGGGCATCTCAACATCCTAGCGAAAAGGGTCAAGGTGCTGCTGGCGCCGATAGATACCCTGGAAAGCGGAGCGGAGCCGCATCTGGCGCCGCTGCCTGAAGCTCCGAGGCCGGAAGCGCCTGATTTGGCTCCAGTGCTGGAGTTTGCTCCGAGGACGGCAAGACTCATGGCAGATGAGCCGGATCCAACGGCGGCTGCGCCGGTTTTTGCCGCGAAAGCGCCGGCCCCGAACGGGGTGACGACGGCGGCCGTTGGCCCACGCGTCGATTTATCTGCGGCGGCTGAATGGCCAGAACCCACCGAGGGGGATTTCAAAGACAGCTTTCCGGATTCAGGCTCCGCGCGCGCGATCGTTGACACGCGCAAGAAGCGAAGAGTTCGCGTGTGGGTATTAGGCGGAGCGGTTGCGCTCGCATTGGTGCTTGGGGCGATTTCTATTTTTGTCGTTCGCTCAAGATCGAGGCCACGTCCAGCGGGCTCCCCTTCTCAGGGCGCTCAGCCAGGGGCGACTGCGCTGGAGCTTGCCGCGGACGCGAACCGGCTTATCCTTCAGAAGCGATATTCCGAGGCCAAGCCGCTGGCTGAGCGGGCGTGCGAAGGTGGGAGCGCGGACGGTTGCGACAATCTCGGCCTGCTCTACGAGCATGGCTGGGGCGTTACCCGCGATTACGCCCAGGCGCGTTCCCTTTACGAGAAGGCCTGCAATGGAGGGAGCGCGATCGGGTGCAGCAATCTCGGCGTACTCTACGAAAATGGCCTCGGTGTTGCCCGGGATTACACGCAGGCGGCGTCGCTGTTTAAGAAGTCCTGCGATGGCGGGAGCGCGTATGGTTGCGGCAACCTCGGTTGGATGTATCAGAATGGCCGCGCTGTTGCCCAAGACTACGGACAGGCGGCTTCCCTGTACGCGCAGGCGTGCGACGGAGGGGATGCGAACAGTTGCGGTAGCCTGGGATCCTTATATGCGAAAGGTCTTGGAGTTACCCAGGATGCCGCCAGGGGAAGGTCCTTGCTGCAAAAGGGTTGCAGCGGGGGCAACCACTGGTCCTGCAACCAACTGAAGCAACTCCAGTGATCGATGGAATCGAGCGCATTCGGGTGGTGGAGTTCGCCCCGACGGTGCGTGGAGCGCAGCAGGCGTTCGTCGATCTGATCCGATCGGGTGTTACTTGCCTTTTATTCCATCGCGCCAGGCCATCACTTCGAGTTCGGCCCGGACTGCGTCCTCCACAGGAACTACGGGACGCGCCTGGAATTCAAATGCAGGAAGCATCGAGCAGAACTTGTGAACCGTGAGCGGATCGTCGCAGTCCACCAACAGATAACCGCCCCAGTCGCCAACACGAATCACAAAGAACTCGATCTTGAAATTCGCCGGGGCCTTCCACTGACCAAACACTTCAAGGATTCGCTTCTGGGCATTTTCGTACTCCAAAGGGGGAGCCCTGCGAGCGTTCATTCCAACTGATCACATACTTCATTCGATCTCCTTCATCGCAATCGATCTGGCCGATCGCAATCGCTCAAGTCTATGCTCTCGACGAGACATGCCGGGCAAAAACCTCTTAGCCGGGCAGCGTTTGCCGGAAAAAATTACAGTGGGATCAACGGCGCTGTTTGGCCCCGAGATAGAAAAGTGCGGCGCCGCCTACCACGGCAACGATGCCCAGAATGGGAGGGACAGGGAGGGAATGGTTTTCTGTCTTGTTGATTTGAATGTCGCCAATATTCACTTCTTTCTTTTGACTCGTATAAGTGAATCCCCCGTAGATTAGCGCTGCAACCCCGACAATGATCAGTAATAATCCGGCGATCTTCATCCTTGCTCCTGTTCTTCAATCGTAGGCATGGTTACGGTTTCCAGGTTCGCCAGGGACTTAATGACGAGGCGAAGAAGGGTTTCAATGGCTCCCTGCGAGAAATCCCCTTGAAAATCTAAGACAGTTCCTGGCGTAGTGGATGTTCAGAATTGCTCATTTTGCCGGCAGGGCCTCTGAGAGGCGAAGTCTGTGGCAGTGAGGCCAACGCTCGATTGCCCTCGTTCAACATGGACGATGTCATGTTGTTGCGGGCGGCAGGCGAGGCGGGTGCGACTTCCTATCTGTGCAGAAAAGCACAGCGCTTTTTTATTGAGAAGGGCGAAGGTAAGAATGCAGGTTCGGCCGCTGCCTGAGGAGAGCGTCAATGCGGCAACAACAATAGCGCCACTTACTCCGCCCGCAAAGACCACTGGCGGTATGGATCTTTCAAGGTTTGGGCGGAGGCACGTATGTATCACGCGATTGTCAAACGAATTGCGCTAAAAAACTTTCTGCGAGTGAATCAGAAGGACTACGCTCCGGTCCTAAAGGACTGTTCCGCAGATGTTCATCACCGCTTTGGCGGGCATCACGCACTCAGGGGCGAGCGGCACGATCGCAACGCACTGGGACGGTGGTTCGAACGTCTGGGCCGGCTGGCTCCCACATTGTAGCTCACAGTTCACGATGTATGGGTGAAAGACTGGCCATGGAATACAATCCTGTTCATCCGGTGGTCCGCAGTACAGGATCTTCCAGATGGCTCACCTTATAACAACCACGGCGTTCACATTATTCGCATGCGTTGGGGCAGCGTATTTGATATCGATGCAAACGAGGACTCACAGCTCGTTGCCGCATCTTTGCAGATATGGGCCGCCTATGGCGTGAGCGAAGCTCTTGCCGATCCAATTCTTAGTTAACGGTAATCGCGGAATGAAACGAAATGGAAAGAGAAAGGACCCATGACCCAGACAAAGAGTCCTTCAGGCGTAATGGAAACGCGCAGCACTGCCGTGCGCACTCTGGCGGTCGGTGCATTGGCTCTTGGTGCGATGGCGATTGGGGCGATCGCGGTGGGTGCGATGGCCATCGGGCGTTTGCGAATTCTCGAGGCTCGCATTGAGAAGCTCTCGATTGGCACACTCACAGTGGACCACTTGAATGTGCGCTCCCGATAAGTGGTTGCTCGCCTGCCGCGGTGTGATTCATCCGGGGAGGATCGCCGACATTTCGGAAGCGACCCACGTTTTTGACTCATCAGTACCGGCAAACGCTCTGGTGTCCGAGGGCGGGTTGGCTTCAGGGCTGGCGGAGCTGCGGACGGCGCATTTCAGAAGTCGTGCGAACGGTCGATGTGCGTGGAGGCGGCGGAAGTCGGGTCGAGGGCCGTTGATTGGATGGGGCCGTCGGAGCCGGTGGCTTCAGTTTGGGCGCGGAGGCGGGCGACGGTTTGCCAGTTGTCCTTGCGCGGCTGAAGAGAGAACCACTGCGGGAGAGGCATGAGCAGGAAACGGCTGAGCGCTTCGGCGTACGGCTCGTAGAGCGCGCGCATTTGGCGGAGGCGCTCGCGGGAGGGTTCGTCGTAGCAGAGTTCGATGCCGCTCGAGGAAAGCATGTCGTAAAGCTCGCGGCAGCGCGCGGGCGGGAGGCGGTCTGGCGCGTTGGTGACGGGACGGCGGTTGAAGATCTGCGAGAGGTCGACGAGCGCATGACGGGCCATGGCGAAGGTGAGCTGGGCCTGGCGGGCTTCGAGGCCGCGAACGCCGGCGATGAGCAGCGATGAGGTGTCGAGGATGGCGGTGAGGGCGCTGAGCCAGCTTTGGTTGTTGTGCTGGGAGCGGAAGTAGCAGAGCAGCGGGTAGGAGATGTGGCTCTCGAGGAGCTCGGCGGACCAGCGTTCCCATTCGACAAGGAGGGTGGAGAGCGAAGCGGCGGCGCCGTCATAGGAATGGCGGCGCATGAGCTCGGCGGCGGTGGGCGGAGACCCGGCGCGGGCGTCGAGCAGAGCGATGGAGACTTCGCGGCGCGAGAAGGCGCTGTAAAGGACGGGAAAATATCCCATGACGACGGCGAGGAAGCCAAAGCCGGTGCCGCTTTCGAGAATGATGAGAGCGCGCGCCCAGGGGCTGTGCGGCGTGACGTCGCCGAGACCGAGAGTGAAGATTGTGGTTCCGCTGACGTAGAGGTCGGAGTAGAAATTCGAAGGCTGGGAGGCGTCGTTGAAGGGACTGCCGATGGCATAGAAGATGAGCGCGAAACCGACGACCATGGCGGCGGCCCAGACGACGAGCAGAAGAATGAGCGAGAGAGGACCGTAGTAGCCGAGAACGGTTTCGCGGCGGTGTGGATTGGGGAGGCGGCGAGCGAAGAAGACCCAGGGATACCAAGTGGCAATGTAGAAGAGGCGGGTGAGACGGAAACGGCCTGCGGCGCGGCGGGGAAGAATGATGGTCTGGAAAGCATCAAAAAGCACGATCGAGATGCAGAAAATGCCGGCAACCAGAGCGAGGGTGCGCATGGAGACTCCGTTGGCAAGGCGGCCGGAGGTGCGGGAACGGCGGCCGTTGCTTGGATTGTAGTGGACGGTGAACGGTCGACGGTGTGCGGTGAACGATGAACGGAGTTGGCGCGATAAATGGGCGGGGTGAAACGCAATTCTATGAGCCGCAACTCACGAGTCGAGCGTCGATAGAAAACTTTCCAGCGAATACGTTCGTCGGTAAGCTGAGAGGCCGTGGCGTTTCCGAGCCGATTCAACCGGGGTCACAACCGGCAAAGAAAAAGCTTGCCTCAAGGGATCACGGGTGGTTAGTGTTTGTGGAACGGTATTTCCCCCTAAGGACAATTGACAGCGGAGAGAGCGGCTGAAGAACAGTGGTCAGTGTTCAGTGGACAGTGATCAGTTTTTCGTGCTCGACGGAGGTTTGTAGTATCCCACTCTGGTTTAGGGAGGCACGTCGAGTGTGGGGCCCAAGGGCGGCCGGCGGAGTGAGCGAAATGAGCAGAGACTTGGGGAGGGCTGTGATGAGGTCAGACATACGAAGTGGGTGGGCGGCGACGGCAGCGGCGCTGCTGTGCCTGGGCATGGCGGGGTGCGGGAACAACGTGAAGGGACACACGTACACGGCAGCCGACAGTTCGGTGACGATCGAGTTTCAATCCGGCGGGGCGGCGAACGTCAGTTTTGGTCCGATTGCGTCGACGTGCACGTACACGCAAAGCGGCAAGCAGATCAACCTGACGTGTGGCGGCCAAACAGAGGTGTTGACGATGGCCGACGATGGGTCATTGAACGGGCCTGCGGATGGGCCGTTAGGGCATTTGACGAAGGTGAAGTAGAGCGGCGGAGCTGGCGGGGCTGGCGGAGTTAGCGAACGGGCAAGACAAACGGTGCGGCGAACCGGCAGGGCGGGTTATTCAAGAGAAGTTAAAGGCGGCCCGGGCATTGCGGTGGAATATTGACGCAAGGGCCTTATAGAACCCTTTACTTAGGGCGCGGGATAGTGCTACTTTGTTCAGCATCCCCGCCCCCCAGGAAGACAGGAGAACAGCTATGCTTTGTCCACGCTGCGGCACTGAAAACACGGCGGGAAACAAGTTTTGCAAGAGCTGTGGGACCTCGCTAGAAGCAGCAAGTGGGGTGCCTGGCGCCGCAGCGGCAGCGCCTCCAGCGGGCCCGCCTCCGGTAGCGCCGACGGCAGGGGGATACGCGGTGCCACCGTCGACCCAGCCGCCACCGGGAATGGTGCCAATGTTGTACCAGCCGTACCCAGGCGCACCGCAACAGGTGTATTACGTGCCGGCGCCGGGAAAGCATGTGAATGCCGGCGTAGGCATGATGGAGGACCTGGGGTCGAAGATCCGGGAGCTGGCCTCGACGGACAAGCTGGAAGGATTCAGCTTCAAGGAACTTTTCAAAGAGACGTTCGCGAAGCGAGGGACAGAAGCGATAGAAGACTACCTGAGTGCGGGCTCGCCGCGGACGACGCCGCCTCTGGAGATGGTGGACACAAACTGGCCCAAGCCGTGGATGTTCTTCCGCGTGCTGGCGGGCCTGGCCATCGCCTACGCGGCGGTTTACGCGCTGTTTCTCTACACCCTGAATGAGAAGGTGATGATCACGATCATCGTGCTGGCAACGTTTGCGGTGCCGTGCGCGACGCTGATGCTCATCTGGGAGATGAACACGCCGCGTAACGTTTCGATTGCCACGGTCATCTACCAATTCGTTGTGGCCGGCGGAATATCGGTGGTGCTCATTACGCTTTGGTACATGATTCCCATGTTCGACAACCTGCCGGGCATTGTGGAGGAGACTTCGAAGCTGCTGGCGGTGGTGATTATTACGTATGGCGCGCGCGGCGCGCGGTACCCGTACCAATTGAACGGAATCCTGTTTGGGGCGACGGTGGGCGCAGCTTATGCGTGCTCAGAGACGCTGGGTTACGGGCTGGACGCGGTTTTGGAGTTCATTCAGGGTGGCGGGTTGCAACAAGTTATCGCCGCAAATCCGCAGGGAATATCGTTGGCGGTGGTTCTGGAGACCCTGCTGAAACCGGTCTTGAGCGCTCTGAACCTGCGCGCGATCCTTTCGCCGTTTTGCCACATTGTGTGGACGGGGATTGCAGCGGGAGCGTTCTGGCGGGTGAAGGGCGACCGACCGGCAAGCTTGAGCATGTTTCTGGATGGGCGTTTTCTGCGGGCCTTCGCGATTCCGGTGGTTCTGCACTCGCTCTGGGACATCCAGGTCGAGTTTCCGAATCTGTTCAATCCGCAGACCCAGGCCCAAGCCAATACCGACGCCCATATTATCGATGGCCTGATGGCTGTTCTTGGAGCTTTTGCGTGGTACGTGCTGTTCACTATGATCCAGCAGGGCCTGCACCAGGTGAGAGACATGCAGAAGGCGCAATTGGAACACACAATGGAACACGTGCAGGCGACGCTGGGGCTGGGAACGATGAGGCGGCCTATGGCGCCGGCGCCGGTTACGCCGGTGGCATAGAAGCAGGGACCAAGGGAACAAGGAACGAAGTTCGAGGAGAGAAAGAGTATGGCAGGATTCTGCAGCAAATGTGGCGCACAGTTGGAAGGCAATGAGCGTTTCTGCGTGAAGTGCGGGAACGACTTGACTGCGGCAGCGGCGCCGAGCGCATCAGCACCGGCTCCGGTTGCGCAGCCGATAGCTCCTCCTCCACAGGGCTATGCAGCACCTCCTCCTGCGGGATATGGAGCGCCTCCGCCCGCAGGGTACGGTGCGCCTGCGCCCATGCCTTTTGTGGCTCCGGCTCCAGGGAGGGTTCCGATGTCTGTGGCGATGCCGCCACCGGCACCTGCGAAGAAGAGCGGAATGATGTGGGTGGCAATTGCTGTCGTCGCTGCTGGAGGGTACTACTACTACACGCACCACCAGCAAACTACGACACCGGCCGGAGCGCCTACGACGCAGCCGACAGCCGCGCCGCAGCCGGGCGGCGGGCCCGGCGGCGCGCCACCCCAGCCAGCAACACCCGTGCAGCCGGGAGGTCCGGGGCCTGGTGGACCGAACGCGG
>CAYYKV010000058.1:0-15832 GCA_964468605.1 uncultured Occallatibacter sp.
ACGCTCTCTATCACCAGCGGCACGGGATCATGCTCTGTGACGGCGACCAAGGCAGCGGACGCGAATTACAGCCAGGCAACTTCGTCCCTAGCGAGCGTGACGGTTCAATTGGCCAGCCAGGCCACGTTGACGGTGAACGTCACGTCACCGGCAATCTATAACTCACAACAGACGTTGACCACCACAGGCGGCAGCGGAACCGGCGCGGTGACCTACAGCGTGGGCGCATCAACAGCCTGCTCGGTATCCGGCGCGACGCTGACCATTACCGCCGGCGCAGGATCCTGCTCGGTGACGGCGACCCAAGCGGCGGATACCAACTACAGCCAGGCGATATCGTCACCGGCTAACGTTACGGTGGCGCCGGAAATAGCGGTAATCGCAACTTTGCCCACGGCCAGTGCCATCACTTACGGCCAGATGTTGTCGTCGTCAACGTTGACAGGCGGATCTGCTACGCCTTTGGCGGGGTCATTCCAATGGGTTACGCCGACCGCAGTTCCTTTGGCAGGTACACAACCCGAGAGCGTGATCTGGGTTCCAACAGACACAATCGACTACAGCAGCAGTGCTCCCAGTACAATCAACGTGACGGTCAACCCGGCCAGTTTCATCGTCACCGTAAGCAGTGACGATTCCGGGACCGCGTCGAACTGCACGCCACAAACCACGCCTGGCCACGGCACGGACGCTTCGTGCAGCCTGCGTGATGCTCTGCTGGAGGCGGCTGCCGCAGACGCGGGCAACATCACCTTTGACTCTACTGTTTTCGCAACAGCGACCACGATCACGCTGGCAAACGGCACGCTGACCGTTCCTTCAGCGACAACAATCGCCGGGACAACAACGGGCAGTGGAGCATCGCTGGCCAATCTTGTCACAGTTGACGGCGATAGCGCCTCGACAGTATTCACGATCGGGTCCGGAGTGACGGGTGCATCGATCGCGAACCTCAACATCCAGCACGGCAATGATGGCGGCATACAGAACGCTGGCGCGCTCACATTGGCCACCGATAGCATCATCGGCAATACGGCAACAGGTTCAGGCGGCGGCATCACCACGAGCGGCACGCTCACGCTGACCGGTAGCACAATTTCGGGCAACACCGCCGGCGGCGCGGGTGGCGGCATCAGCAACAGCGGCACCTTGACCCTAAGCGACGACACGATTTCGGGCAATAGCGCGGCCACTTCGGGTGGCGGCATCTACAACACTGCAGCCTTGATTGTGTCTGATACCACCCTTTCTGGGAACACTGCTGTCGCCGCTTCAGGCGGAGGCGGCATCGACAACACCGGATCCGGAACTGTGGCGCTGGCCAACAGCATCCTGTCTGGTAACACCTCAAATAGCGTCACTGACGACTTTGACGGCGTTGCGTACACCGATAACGGAGGCAACATCGTCGGCGTCGCGAACGGCGTCACTGTGAGCGCAAGTGCCATCGATCTTGCTCCTCTCGGCAGCTACGGCGGGCCGACACAAACGCTGATTCCGCTTCCCGGCAGCACAGCCATCTGTGCTGGCATGGCGGCTGAGATACCCTCCGGACTGACAACGGATCAACGCGGCCTGCCCAACACCAACGCAAGCTATCCCAATTACTCGACGTGCGTGGACGCAGGCGCGGTGCAGACGAACTATGCGCTCAGCTTCACTACTCAGCCCACGGGCGTTGCAGTAGCAAGCAACTTCGCGGCAGCAGTGACACTGACCGAGAGCGGCAGTCTCTTCCAGCCCGGTGTTACCATTCCGCTGACCCTGATCGGCACAGGAACTCTGACCGGTGGTTCGGCCACCACCTCATCGGGCGTGGCTAGCTATACGCTGCAGGTGGATACGGCGGCTTCGAGCGATCAACTGTCTGCGAATTTGGCGCTCAACAGCGTTCTCGTTCCGGCGGTCGCGATCTCCGCTACGAGCAACACCTTCGGCGTCGGCTTGACGACGCCAAGCGTGGCTCTGTCCCTTTCTTCTAATTCGATCACCTATGGCGCGTTGGAGACGTTCACGGCGACGTTAACATCCGCAGCCACCGGAACGGTGAACTTCTACAACAACGGAAGCACGCTCCTGGGAGCCGGGACAGTGAGCGGCGGGATCGCAACCTTCTCAAGCTCGACCCTGACAGCCGGATCGTATTCGATCACTGCCGCATATTCAGGCGACAGTAACTACAACCCCAACACGTCCAGCTCTTCACCTCTCACCATCAATCCAGCCAACCAGGCCACGCTCACCGTGACTGGGATGCCTGCGACTGCTCAGATCTATGGCGCGACCTTTACGGTAGGGACATCGGGAGGCAGCGGCACCGGGGCCATAACATTCGCGGCCAGCGGAGCCTGCTCAGTTGACGCAAATTCAGGTCTGGTCACGATGACCAGCGGCACCGGCACCTGTTCAGTGACAGCAACCAAGGCAGCCGACACAAATTACAACAGCGCCACTTCGGTTGCAGCGACGGTCAGCGCAGCGCTTGCCAGCCAGGCTGTACTGACGGTGAACGTGTCGTCGCCGGCAAGCTACAACACGCAGCAGACACTGACGACAAGCGGCGGCAGCGGCACGGGCGCAGTGAGCTACAGCGTAGGCGCGTCGACGGCCTGCAGTGTGTCGGGCGCGACGCTATCGATCACCTCGGGTACGGGCACCTGCTCGGTTACGGCGACCAAGGCAGCGGACACGAACTACAGCAGCGCTACCTCGACCGCGGCAACAGTGACGGTGCAGCTTGCCAGCCAGTCTGCACTGACGGTGAACGTGTCGTCGCCGGCAACCTACAACACGCAGCAGACGCTGACGACAAACGGCGGCAGCGGCACGGGCGCAGTGAGCTACAGCGTAGGCGCGTCGACGGCCTGCAGTGTGTCGGGCGCGACGCTATCGATCACCTCGGGTACGGGCACCTGCTCGGTTACGGCGACCAAGGCAGCGGACACGAACTACAGCAGCGCTACCTCGACCGCGGCAACAGTGACGGTGCAGCTTGCCAGCCAGTCTGCACTGACGGTGAACGTGTCGTCGCCGGCAACCTACAACACGCAGCAGACGCTGACGACAAACGGCGGCAGCGGCACGGGCGCAGTGAGCTACAGCGTAGGCGCGTCGACGGCCTGCAGTGTGTCGGGCGCGACGCTATCGATCACCTCGGGTACGGGCACCTGCTCGGTTACGGCGACCAAGGCAGCGGACACGAACTACAGCAGCGCTACCTCGACCGCGGCAACAGTGACGGTGCAGCTTGCCAGCCAGTCTGCACTGACGGTGAACGTGTCGTCGCCGGCAACCTACAACACGCAGCAGACGCTGACGACAAACGGCGGCAGCGGCACGGGCGCAGTGAGCTACAGCGTAGGCGCGTCGACGGCCTGCAGTGTGTCGGGCGCGACGCTATCGATCACCTCGGGTACGGGCACCTGCTCGGTTACGGCGACCAAGGCAGCGGACACGAACTACAGCAGCGCTACCTCGACCGCGGCAACAGTGACGGTGCAGCTTGCCAGCCAGTCTGCACTGACGGTGAACGTGTCGTCGCCGGCAACCTACAACACGCAGCAGACGCTGACGACAAACGGCGGCAGCGGCACGGGCGCAGTGAGCTACAGCGTAGGCGCGTCGACGGCCTGCAGTGTGTCGGGCGCGACGCTATCGATCACCTCGGGTACGGGCACCTGCTCGGTTACGGCGACCAAGGCAGCGGACACGAACTACAGCAGCGCTACCTCGACCGCGGCAACAGTGACGGTGCAGCTTGCCAGCCAGTCTGCACTGACGGTGAACGTGTCGTCGCCGGCAACCTACAACACGCAGCAGACGCTGACGACAAACGGCGGCAGCGGCACGGGCGCAGTGAGCTACAGCGTAGGCGCGTCGACGGCCTGCAGTGTGTCGGGCGCGACGCTATCGATCACCTCGGGTACGGGCACCTGCTCGGTTACGGCGACCAAGGCAGCGGACACGAACTACAGCAGCGCTACCTCGACCGCGGCAACAGTGACGGTGCAGCTTGCCAGCCAGACCATTACGTTCTCTGCGGCGTCGCCTGTTAACTACGGCGTAGCCCCCATCACGCTCTCCGCGACTGGCGGCAATTCCGGCAATCCGGTAACCTTCTCGCTGATCTCAGGTCCTGCAATGCTCACTGGTAGCACTTTGACTGTTACCGGCATCGGCACCATCAACCTAACCGCGAATCAGGCGGGCAATACGAATTACGCGGCGGCAACACAGGTCGCGCAATCGATCGTGGTGAATCCGGCTTCGCTCACCGTCGCAGCCAACAACGCAATGAGGGTCTATGGTGTCGCCAATCCCACATTCACCGGTAGCGTTACGGGCGGGGTCGACGGCGATACCTTCACCGAGAGCTTTTCAACCACAGCCACAATCAATTCCAACGCCGGGCCTTACAGCATTGTGCCCATGGCTGCGGGAACCGACCTTGCCGACTATTCGGTCACAGTGCAGAATGGCACGCTTACCGTTACGCAAGCAGGGACAACCACGTCGCTCAGTCTAAGCAGCGGTTCCATCACGCCCGGACAGAGCGTCACGTTGACTTCCCAGGTGACTTCTGCAACAACGGGCACGCCAACCGGTTCAGTCAACTTTTACGATGGGACCACACTTCTCGACACCGCGCCACTTTCCGCGGGCACGGCAACTTTCATGACCTCCTCGCTTTCGGCGGGAACGACGCATCAACTGACCGCGGTATACAGCGGCGATGTCAATTTCACCACCAGCAGTACTTCGCAATCCACGCCGATCGTGGTAGCGCCACTGGACTTCACGCTGTCGGCCAATCCGCCATTGACACAAGCCGTGACTGCAGGAAGCGCCGCAACTTATCAGATCGTTGTGGCTCCGCTCTATGGAACCTACCCTGGACCGGTAACGTTCTCACTAACTGGCCTTCCGCCGGGGGCAACGGTCACATTTAATCCCTCCAGCATCCCAGTCAACGCTGGTCAGCAGACGGTGGCAGTGACCGTTCAAACTTCGGCGGCATCCGCGGCGTTGCAACCCGCTCCCTTGTCCTCGCGCACTCGAGTGCCGCTCGCGATAGCCCTACTGCTGTTGCCGTTGATCGGCGCTCGCCGTTTGCGGCGTCAGGGAAGGAACCTCAGCCGCATGTTGTGCGCGCTGCTTCTCCTTCTTGGCATAGCAACCATGGCTCTAAACGGTTGCGGGGGCCACGCCAAGTCGCTGACAAACTATACACTCACCATTACGGCAACCAGTGGCAATTCGCAGCACTCGACGGATCTGTTGCTGACCGTAGAATAGACCACGTCGGAGTCAATTCCCGTTGCTCACCCGAGGTTCGGGGGGCAACGGGATCGAAGAATTCCGCGGTAACTTAATAGTGGTCACTGGTCGTTCCTGCTCCCTTGTCTGCAACTCGGCATCAGAACAAGGCCTCTTTGCTGTCCTTAGAGATAAGGATATGCTTTGGATGATTCGTCTTCTCGTTGTCATCCTGAGGTGAAAATTGTCCTTGGCTTTTCTTGAAAGAACCGGAGAACTCACTCGTCGTATCCAAAGCCGCGATGCTCGCATTGGCATCGTCGGAATGGGCTATGTCGGCCTTCCCCTGGCGCTGCTTTTCAGCGAAGCGCGCTTTCGAGTCACCGGCTTCGATATTGACACGCGCAAGGTAGAGACGCTGAACAGCGGCGGCACTTACATCGTCCGGATTCCATCCACGGAAATCGAGCGGGCTCACAGGAACGGATTTGCAGCGACCTCCGATTACACTCAGATCGCCGCGATGGATGTCATTATCATTTGCGTGCCTACTCCTCTTGATGAGCATCACGAACCTGATCTGAGCTATGTCACCGGAACTGTGAATGGCATTGCGCCGTATGTGCGCGATGGTCAGCTCATTATCCTTGAAAGCACCACTTACCCCGGCACCACCGAGGAAGTCGTGGTTCCCCTTCTCGAGAAGGGAAACTCCACAGGATTGCAAGTAGCGCGCGACGATTTCAGCCCGGGCTTTTATGTCGCATTCTCTCCCGAACGCGAAGACCCCGGAAACGACACCGTTGCCCGTCGCGACATTCCCAAAGTTATTGGCGGATGCGGGCCCGTCGCCCGCGACCTCGCGTCCGCAACCTATCGTTCGATCTTTAACCGCACCGTGCTCGTCTCATCGCCGGCAGCCGCGGAGATGACCAAGCTTCTCGAGAATATTTATCGCTGCGTCAACATTGCTCTGGTCAACGAGCTCAAGCAACTCTGCATGAGGATGGGGATTGACCTCGCCGAAGTGATCGATGCGGCGAAGACCAAGCCATTCGGATTCCAGGCGTTCTACCCCGGGCCGGGCCTCGGCGGCCACTGCATTCCCATCGACCCCTTCTACCTTTCCTGGAAAGCCAAGGAGTTTGACTTTCACACGCGCTTCATCGAACTTGCGGGGCAGATTAACAATTCCATGCCCTACTTCGTGGTCGAAAATATCATTGAAGCCATGAGCCGGCAGGGCAAAGCGCTGAACGGGTCGCGAATTCTGGTTCTCGGGCTTTCCTACAAGCGCGACATCGATGATCTTCGCGAGTCGCCTTCCCTGACCATCATCGAACTGCTTCAAAAGCGCGGAGCTCAGGTCGCGTATAACGACCCATTTTTCCCTACCGTCGGACAGGGCCGCAAGTACGCGCTGAACATGACCAGCACTCCGCTTGAGAAGATTCCGGAATTCGACTGCGTGGTGATCGTGACCGACCACTCGCAATACGACTATCCTGCAATCGTCGCCAAAGCCAATCTGGTAGTCGACACACGAAACGCCACGAAAGGAATCGACGCGCCCAACATCGCCAGGTGCTGATTCGCCTTGTCGGCGATCAGTGGCTGCGGGCGCCTGCAGCCTCGTTTGCCGCAGACACCATCTTCGGCATCCGGTGTCCCGCATTCGTTGCACCAATCGCAAAGGAACGCGGAGCGCGAAGTAACATTGTGCGCACCAAAATGGTCGGTAGCTCGGCTGGCTCAGTCACGCCCATCCAGCCGGGTTCCCGGCCTTTTCTTGTCTCTGATTGCGTCCTGGCCCATCTACGGAACGGGTATTGCAGCCACGTTCGAAGGAGAGCTGGTAACTCCAGAGGCGTCTACACTCTCTACGATGTAGTCGTAGGTCTGGCCGTTCTGGACAGAGGCGTCGACATAAGTGGTCTGGGTCACGACAGTGGTGTTCAATTGCTGATACGTAGAGCCACCGCTTGTTGAGCGATAAACGTTATATCCGGCGACTGGGTCCGGCGAATTCGCTGGTGCGTTCCAACTCAGGTCGACCACATAGGAAGCTGCTACGCCCGTTCCGCTCAGGCTGATAATCGCTGTGGGATTCGTAAGGGACGTACTCACGACCGTCAGAGTGCCTGTGGCGGATCCAATCACGGTGGGATCGAATTGCACGCTGAGCGTTGCCGTCTGATTAGGGTTCAAGGTCAGCGGGAAGCTTACTCCGGACGCGGTGAAGCCGGCCCCGGTCACGGCTTCTGCGCTCACGGTCACAGCCGCAGTCCCGGTCGAGGACAAGATCAGCGACTGCGTCGCCGGCGAGTTCAAAGTCACATCACCGAACGCTATCGTGGTGGCGTTCACGCCGAGCGTCGGCCCTCCCGCGTTCAACTGCAAGGCAAAGTTTTCCGCCACGCCGCCCGCACTGGCAGTCAGCGTGACCTTCTGAGCCGAACTCACCGCAGACGCGGTGGCCGTGAAGCTGGCGGTGGTCGATCCTGCGGCCACGGTTACTGAGGCCGGCACGGTAACCGCCGAGTTGTTGCTGGTCAGGCTCACGGTGAAGCCGCCGCTGGCCGCCGCTGCGCTCAGCGTGACCGTGCAGCCGTCGGTTCCAGCCCCAGTCATCGAGCTGCTGCTGCAGCTCAACCCGTTTAAAACGGGAGCAGGTGCGCCTGATTGACCGGAAGCATTCAACTGCAGAGCGAAGGTCTCCGCCACGCCGCCCGCACTGGCAGTCAGCGTCGCCGTCTGAGCCGAGCTCACCGCGGACACGGTGGCCGAGAAGCTGGCGGTGGTCGATCCAGCGGCCACGCTTACTAAGGCTGGCACGGTAACAGCCGAGTTGCTGCTGGTCAGGCTCACGGTGAGGCCGCCGCTGGCCGCCGCAGTGTTCAGCGTGACCGTGCAACCATCAGTCGCGGTTCCAGTCACCGCGGCTTCGGCACAATTAAAAGAGCTCAATTCCGGCGATGCGGCCGCGCTGGATGCGGTTCCCACGCCATTGAGCCCGATCGTCAGTGTTCCATCAGCGGTGGCATTACTCCCGATCATCAACTGCCCCGCCGCTGTTCCCGTCGAGGTTGGAGAAAAGTTCACACTCAGGCTATACGCGCCCCCGGCGGCAACCGTGATGGGAAGTTCTCCTTCACCG
Organism: uncultured Occallatibacter sp.; assembly: GCA_964468605.1. Classification (GTDB taxonomy): domain Bacteria; phylum Acidobacteriota; class Terriglobia; order Terriglobales; family Acidobacteriaceae; genus Telmatobacter. Next base: position 8,414 of record CAYYKV010000058.1, read on the forward strand.
CTGATCCAGAACGGCTGTCCCGACACGCTTACTTGCGAAACTGTCACCGCCGCCGATCCCGAATTCACAAGAGAAACAGTCGCGCTAGCCGTGTTTCCCATCGCCACTCCGCCAAAATTTACGGTGTTCGGAGATGCCTGGAGTGAACTTGAGCTCGAGCTTGCGGCGGGCCTGATAATCGTCCCGCCTAAGCAACCACACAATGTGAATGGAAGGCAGCATGACAGGAGGACCAAAATGAAGAGAAAAAGCGATGAAAGCTCACGGCCCGGCGCTTTGGCGACTGCTCTCGAATCCACCGCGCTGCTCCTCCGCAGTGAATTACAGGCACACGCTGCCGACACCGCTGTCGAATCACTTCTCGACGGCGCGCAAAAAGAGATGTCGCGCAAATGGATCACTTTAAGATGCCTTTACCTATAGCGTTGTTTCATGGCCCGCCGCGCTGGTAACGCGCCTGGATGTTTACTTTGAGTCAACCAGCTAGCTTATTTGGCGCCAACTTGTTGAACTAGGCAGTGAGATAGGTCACTATGCCCTTATTTCACGGGGCATTCATTATTCATAGGAGTCCCCGTGGATTTACTCAAGATTCGTTTTAGAAGGGGAGACTCAAACCTTCTTATCCCCGGCTCGCCTTCGTCAAGAACCAAAGATTTGTGAACTGTGGAAAAGACAAGCTATCGCTGTCGGATCTGCGCATTACAAATTCTCCAACAAGCGTGGCAGGTCCTAGTCAATTGAATTCATTCGTATGGCCATCGGTAAAGGAGATCTACCCCAAAAGTAGTGACACACGAAGTTGTAAGCCTATTTTCTTGATCTGATCTTGAACAAGCGCGATGAACTCGTTTCGTTCTTGCTCGTAGTTTTACCGCACCTGGGAGCAATTAACGTGCCAATTCAATCGCATGGGAACCGGATTGTCCATGCTCTTCATACAACTGACCTTGAAGCCCGGAACACAGAGAAGGTTGCGCATGAGCTATCGCGCTGATCGCCCAAACCGCGTGTAATTTATTCATGATTGCGTATAATTTTCCCCGCCAGATGGAATTCCGCCCTCCCGCTATTCCTCCTGCGCATCGACAAACTCCTTTCATGGTATGGGTCTCGTTGCGGCACGCTGAGACGTCCCGTGCACTTGTTGCCCAAGAAATCGAGGGCCAGATCGCCGGTGTTCCGGCGGTGCTGGCCCTCTTTGACGTTCTGCCGCAGGCTTGGCGTCTACGGAATGGGTACTGCAGTCATGTTCGAGGGAGAGCTGGTCGTGCCTGAGGCGCTAACGCTCTCCACGATATAGTCATAGGTCTGCGCGCTCTTGACGGTTGTGTCCACATACGTGGTCTGGGTGACGACCGACGTGTTCAATTGCGCGTACGAAGATGCGCCACTTGGTGAACGATAGACGTTATAGCCGGCTACCGGCACCGCGGAACTGGCAGGCGCATTCCAACTCAAATCGGTCTCATAGGAAACCGTGACTCCGGTTCCGCTGAGGCTGATCACGTCTGTTGGATTCGTGTGTGAGGTGCTGACCACAGTCAGTGTGCCCGTATCGGTGACGGCCGAGCCGGGATCGAATTGAATGCTGAGCGTCGCTGTTTGATTCGGACTCAGAGTTAGCGGGAAACTGACCCCGGAGACAGTGAAACCGCTCCCAACCACGGTGGCTGCACTCACTGTCACTGCCGTAGTCCCTGTCGAAGACAGGATTACCGACTGCGTTGCTGCGGTGTTCAGATTCACGCTGCCAAAGGCAATGCTGGTTGCGTCAATACTCAGCGTTGGCGTACCCGTTCCCAACTGCAGGGCAAAGGTTTTGGCTGCACTGTTGGCGCTCGCGGTCAGAGTAACAGTCTCAGCGGTGCTGACCGATGAGACGGTAGCTGTGAAGCTCGCGGTGGTAGCTCCGGCAGGGACGGTCAAGCTGGCCGGCACGGTCACAGCAGATTCGTTGCTCGCCACGCTGACCGCAAACCCCCCGCTCTGCGCTGCGGAATTCAGTGTTACGGTGCAGCTATCGGTTCCCGCTCCGGTCATTGACCCACTGACGCAAGTGAGTCCGCTCAACACGGGCGCGGCCGTCCCCAACTGCAGGGCAAAGGTTTTGGCTGCACTGTTGGCGCTCGCGGTCAGAGTAACAGTCTCAGCGGTGCTGACCGAGGAGACGGTAGCGGTGAAGCTCGCGGTGGTGGCTCCTGCAGCGACGGTTACCGAGGCCGGAACTGTAACTGCTGAATTATTGCTGGCCAGGCTGACAGCGAGCCCCCCGCTCAGTGCCGCGGAATTCAGTGTTACGGTGCAGCTATCGGTTCCCGCTGCGGTCATCGATGCCGTGGCGCAACTCAGCCCGCTCAAGGTCGGCGACAAGGAAGAGGCCGCGCTGTACGTGTAATCGGTTGAGGTCCACTTTCCCGAAATATCCCAATCCAACTGGACATAGAGCGTTTCACCGTTGGTAGGCAGCCCGGTCAACTGGCACGTCGTGGCCATGCCCGCGCATAACCCCAAGTTGTCTTTACCCGCTGAGCTCCCCACCCATAACTGATACTGGCTGACACCACTGGCCGCAGTCCATGTGAAGGTCGCTGTGGAGCCCGGCAAAACACTTCCCGCGGCAGGGCTGGTGATTACAGATGCTGCTGTTGTCGCCGCTCCACCGATTCGACCATGGAATGCGAGCGTCAGGCAGCAAATCAACAGAGTGAATCTGCGGAAGAGGAGAATCGGGCCGCGGTTTTGCTTTGCGGAGCGAGTACGCACATGCGTGTTGTCGCAATTCAGCCGTGAAACACGGCCACAGACTGCCCTTGCCGTTGTGAAGTCATCTCCCAACGGAGCGCAAAAGGAAATGTTGCGCGATTGCATCATGATGAAAACCTCTACGAATACGAATCACGTGATTTCATGGCCCGCAGCCATGGGACTGCTGGCGCCTGGGGACTCGTGATGAGTCAACCAGGTCGCTCAAGTGGCGCCGACTGTGTGGACCAAAGCAGTGCCCCGGGCAACCACGCTCTCGTGTCCGGCGGCATTAACTTTGCAAGTGGATGCCAAAGAATTGTGTTGTTTCGTGAGAACGCGCTCAGGACTGGTTCTTCAGCGGAGGTAAGTAAAACTCCTGCTTACCGGGCGCGGCCGTCAAGGGCGAAACGTTCGTGACGTGTGCAAACGACGTTGTATAGCTCTCGTATCTACGTCTATGCTTTGTGGCTTTTCGGATATGCGACGTGAGCCTTGCTTCATTGGCTTTATCTGCATGACCGAACCAGTTCGCTTGCACAACTGTCCGTTCTTTTGAAACCTTCGCTCGCAACCAACGCAGGTATTTATCCAGGTTGAAGATAGCTGGAACAAATTCTTAACGTGACTTTGTCCTTCATCGTTGCAATTCCAGCGCCAAATCAATCGCATCGGGATTCGACCTTCCATACCCTTCATACAAAGAGCCTTCACGCCCTGGGAGTAGAGAGGAGCGCGATTTCGCTCGCGCACAAAGCTGCGACCGCCTATGTAAGTAATTCCTATCTGTGTACAATTTTGCCCGCTGCCAGATGGAATTCCGCTGGCTGCTCATCTTGCCCCTTCGCAAGCAGTCGTCACAAGAAAGGGGCCCATATGGGCCCCTCTTGGTCGTTCTTTGCTTCGCTACCTGGATTGGAATGTCGCAGGGCAGATCGCCGGGGACAAGTTTACGGAATTGGCACGGCAGCCATGTTCGATGGAGAGCTGGTAACCCCAGAGGCGTCAACACTCTCCACGATATAGTCGTAAGTCTGGCCGTCCTGGACACCACTGTCGACGTACGTGGTCTGGGTGACAGCCGCAGTGTTCAATTGCTGATATGTGGTAGTGCCGCTCGGAGCACGATAGACGTTATAACCGGCTACCGGGTCTGGAGAACTGGCTGGCGCATCCCAGCTCAAATCAACTTCGTAGGCGACCGAGACTCCGGTTCCACTCAGGCTGATAATGTCCGTCGGATTGGTTTGTGAGGTGCTGACGACCGTGAGTGTGCCTGTATCGGCCTGGGCCACCGTCGGATCGAACTGAACGCTCATCGTCGCCGTCTGATTGGGGTTCAGAGTGAGCGGGAACGGGCCTCCGGAGATGGTGAAGCCGGTCCCGGTCACGGTGGCTGCGTTCACAGTTACCGCCGCAGTCCCTGTGGAGGACAAGATGACCGACTGTGTTGCGGGTGAGTTCAGATCCACGTTGCCGAAGGCAATGCTCGTAGCGTTAATGCTCAACGTGGGCACTCCCGCGCCCAATTGCAGTGAGAAGGTCTCGTTCACGCTGTTGGCGCTGGCGGTCAGGGTAACTGTTTGAGCTGTGCTCACACCCGAGACCGTGGCCGTGAAGCTGGCGGTAGTGGATCCTCCACCCACCGCAACAGTAGCTGGCACGGTGACCGCCGAGTTGTTGCTGGCCAGGCTGACGGTGAAGCCGCCGCCGGCTGCAGTTACGTTCAGGGTGACGGTGCAGTTGTCGGTGCCTGACCCGGTGATCGACCCGCTGCTGCAGGTCAGCCCACTCAATACTGGCACCCCTGTGCCGCTCAGGCTGATCAGGGTCGAGGTCCCACTCGCCGAATTGCTGGTCAACGTAAGCTCGCCGGTTGCCGCTCCTGCTGTGGTCGGGTCGAACTGCACTGTGAGCGTAGCAGTTTGAGTGCCAGTCAGGGTGATCGGAAACGTCACGCCTGAGACGGTGAATCCGCTTCCCGCGACGGTGGCTGCGGTCACGGTCACCGCAGAAGTCCCGCCTGAGGAGAGGGTCACTGTTTGCGTCGCGGCCGTATTCACGTTGATATTGCCAAACGAAAGGCTGGTCGAACTCACGTTAAGCGCGATCGCCGCCGCTCCCAATTGCAGGCCGAAAGTCTCAGTGATGCCTCCCGCAGAGGCCGTCAGGGTCACTGCCTGTGCCACGTTAACCGCCAACACGTTCGCCGCAAAGGTCGCGCTGGTCGCGCCGCTCGGCACAGTCACTGAGGCCGGCACAGTCACTGCCGGGTTGTTGCTGGTCAGGCTCACGGTGAAGCCGCCGCTGGCTGCAGGCACGTTCAGTATGACCGTGCAGCTATCGTTTCCCGCGCTGGTCATTGACCCGTCGGCGCAGCTCAGGCCGGTCAGCATCGGCACTCCCGTGCCGGTTAGCCCTACAGCCGTTGAAGCTCCCGTCGATGAGTTGCTGTTGAACGTGAGAGAACCAGAGGCCGCTCCTGCAGCGGTTGGGTCGAATTGCACATTCAGTGTTGCAGTTTGATTCGGATTCAAAGTCAGCGGGAAAGTTGCTCCGGTGGCCGCGAAACCTGTTCCTGTGAGCGTTGCAGCGTTGATCGTCAGCGGCGTATTCCCCGTTGACGAAAGAGTCAGCGACTGTGTCGCCGCTGTGCTCACGTTGACATTGCCAAACGAGAGGCTTGAAGAACTGAGGTTCAGCTTGGCCGTTGACACAATCAGTTGCAAACCAAATGTGTCTGCCGAGGTGCCCACTGTTGCCGTTAGCGTCGCTGACTCCGCCGTAGTCACCGGGGAGATATTCGCCGTAAAGCCGGCGCTGGTTGCACCCGCCGCTACGGTTACTGCGGCCGGTACAGTCACAAGTGAATTGCTGCTGGCGAGATTTACCACGAATCCGCCGCTGGCCGCCGCCGTATTCAGCGTAACCGTGCAGCTATCGGTCCCTGACCCGATAATTGACCCGCTCGTGCAACTCAGTCCTGCAAGCCCTGGGATGCCAGTGCCGCTCAGGTCCACGACCATCGGTGCGCCGCTCGATGAGTTGCTGCTCAACGACAGCTGCCCTGTTTCTGCCCCTGCTGAGCTCGGGTCAAACTGTACGCTCAGTGTTGCCGTTTGACCGGGGGCCAGAGTAACCGGCAGGCCTCCGCCTGTGATGGCAAAGCCGGCGCCCGTCAAAGATGCCGCGCTTACCGTCACGGGCATCGTCCCCGTTGACGAGAGAACCAATGGATGCGTAACCGGCGAGTCCACGGAAACCGAGCCAAAGGCCAGGTTGTTGGTGCTGATCCCCAAACCGGGGATTGCCGCGCCCAGATCAAGAGCGAACGTTGCCGCCACACCGCCAACGCTGGCGGTCAACGTAGCCGATTGAACTGTCGTAACCGGCGAGATATTTGCGTTGAAATTCACGCTGCTCGCGCCACCTGGCACGGTCACCGACGCCGGAATGGCGACAGCGCTGTCATTGCTCGCTAGGGCCACATCCAGGCCGCCACTGGCCGCGGTTGCATTCAGTGTCACGGTGCAACTGTCGCTGGATGCTCCCGTAACCGATCCAGTTATGCAGTTCAGCGCTGTCAGAACGGGCACGCCCATGCCGCTCAGGGCAACCGTGGCCGACGATGCATTCGACGCGTTGCTGGCAATGGTCAGCTGCCCGGTTGCCGACCCTGACGCATTGGGGTCGAATTGGATGGTAAATGCAACGCTGGCATTGGCGCCGATTGTCATCGGCACGCTGATTCCACCGCTCATTGAAAAGGGCTGCCCGGTCAGACTTAACCCGGAGATTTCAACCGCCCCCGATCCCTTGTTCGTAAGCGTAATGCTCGCGCCTACCGTTTTGCCGACAGCCACCTGGCCGAAATCCACGGAACTCAATGACGTGATCAGCGTTCCTGTTGACGTATTCGTTGCGACAAGGGATCCACCGCAACCGCTCAGAGCGATGCTGCAGGAAAGAGCCAGCAGCACAATCAAACTTAACTTCAAATGGCGCATATTCCCTCCGTGCGAGCGCGAAATCTTCATCGGCGCGCGAACGAGATTTATCGCCAAGGCAAACGGAAGTAATCATGAAAGATTACTAATGCGGCCAGTATATCCACGAATATAGGTACGATTGAACGTTACTATACAGTACTTTTGGGGAATCTAGTACCGTTGCGGTTATCCCGCCATTGTGTTATTCGGCTGTGCGGGCGCACAAGTCCTCGAGACCTTAGTCAGCATCCTTGAGGTTCCGAATGAGAAAAGTGATTCAGAATCTGATAAATACGGCCGTCTGATTTGACTGTGCTCCGCAGTCCGGTCGACGGCCTGTTCTCCGGCCTAATCTTCCCGAAGTGGTGTGACGGGTGCCACAGCCAATGTTTCTTGAGAATCTAGAGAACCGCTTTCGCAATTGCCGCCAACTGCATAAAAGACGTTCCTTCGTATATCGTCCCGATCTTCGCGTCCCGGTAGAGCTTCTCCACGGGTGATTCCTTCACAAATCCCGCCCCGCCCAGAACCTCCACCGCAAGGCTCGCCACGCGCTCCGCCATCTGCGCTGCGAAGTACTTGCACATGGCCGCTTCCTTGCGGAACTCCAGCCCCGCATCCTTCAGTCGTGCCGCGTTGTAGACCAGCAGCCTCGCGGCCTCAATCTCAGTCGCCATCTCCGCCA
>CAYYKV010000059.1:0-15680 GCA_964468605.1 uncultured Occallatibacter sp.
CCGAAGTTCTTGTTTGGCGAAAGCTACGGGACGACGCGATCGGCGGTGCTGGCCGACATCCTGGAAAACGAGAAGAGCGTTGATCTGAACGGGGTGATGCTGCTCGGCGAGATCTTCATCTTTCCCATGGCTACGGGCGCGCCACGCCCCGGCATGGACTTGCCTTACGAGCTTGCGCTGCCCACCTACGCAGCGACCGCGTGGTATCACAAGAAGCTGTCGCCAGCGCCGCCGGCTCTCGATCCCTTCCTGAAAGAGGTCGAGGACTTCGCGCTGGGCGATTGTATGCACGCATTGGCGCAGGGAAACAATCTGAGCGACGCGGAAAAGCAGTCGGTGGCTGCCAAGCTGCACGAGTACACCGGGCTGCCGGTGGATTATCTGATCAAGGCAGATTTACGCGTGACCGCCGGCGAATTCGAGAAGACCTTCGACGACCCCGAAGGGATGACGACGGGACGATACGACACGCGCTTCCTCGGCCCGACGCTCGATCCGTTGAGCGAGGGAGCGGAGTACGATCCGCAAAGCGCCGCGATTTCGTCAGCATACTTTTCGCTGGTGAATCTGTATCTTCGCCAGGATCTGAAGTACGGAGCGGGTGAAACGTATCTGCCGCACGCCTTGTTCGACGGTTTCCCATGGAACATGACACGAACAGGCGGCAGCGGATTTCGCAGCTCGCTCGGTCTCAACGTTAGCGCGGACCTGGCCGAAGCGATGAAAACGAATCCGCGGCTGAGGGTGATGGTGAATGACGGCTACTACGACCTGGCCACACCGTTTTTCGCCGCGGAATATGAAGAGGAACATCTGCCCATACCTCCGGCGCTGACCAAAAACATCGAATACGACTGGTACGAATCGGGCCACATGGCCTATGTGCGCGACGAATGCCGCAAGCAACTCCACGACAGAGTAGCGGCGTTTATCAAGAGCGCGGACGGCGCGCAATAAACAGTGACCAGTGGGCAGTGCTCGGTGATGAGACGCTGCCGAAGCGGGTGCGGCGCTTCTTTCGGGTATTCGGGAAAAGCAAGATTCCGGAAACCGGCCGGGTGGCGCCCTTTATACTAACGATTCACTCGTTATCCCATCCGGAGAAAAGAGAATGAATTCATTCAGCCGCCGCTTGGCCACCCTGACGGGGGCCGCGCTCTTGGTTCTTTGTGTTTCGATTCGCGCCCAGGACGACAAAACCGCGGCGAAGCCCGCGACTCCCGCAACTCCTGACAAGACCGCAGAGGCCGCTCCACCTGCCGACTCGACCACGCAGGGCTCCATCAATGTGGGCGGGCAGCAAATCGCCTACACGGCCATCGCCGGCACGATCACGGTGGGCTCAACGGACGCCCAGGATGCCGAGCTTGGAATGGACGGCAAGCCGCAACCGGGAAGCGAGACTGCGCTCAACGCACCCGCGAGTGCAAAGGATGCAACCCCCGTTGCGCGAATGTTCTACGTGGCATATTTCAAGAAAGACGCGAAGGCTGAGGACCGGCCGATCACGTTCTTTTACAACGGCGGGCCGGGCAGCTCGACGGTGTGGCTCCACATGGGATCGCTCGGGCCGAAGCACGTGATGACGACCGGCGACACCCACCTTCCCGCTGCGCCGTACACCATGGTCGACAATCCGAATTCTTTGCTCGACGTGAGCGACCTGGTTTTTATTGACGCGCCCGGTACGGGTTTTGGACAACTCTTGGGAAAAGATCCGGAGAAGGCATTCTGGGGCGTGGACGGCGACGCGAACGCCTATGCGCGGTTCATCCAGCGCTTTATTTCGAAGTATGGGCGCTGGAATTCCTCCAAGTTCATCTTTGGCGAGAGCTATGGGACCACTCGATCGGCAGTGCTGGCCGATCTGCTTGAGAACAAGCTGAACATCGACATCAATGGAGTCATCCTACTGTCGCAGGTCTTCAACTTCACGACCGATATCGACGCTCCCACAAACAATCCCGGAGTGGACCTGCCCTACGAGCTGGCGCTGCCGACGTTCGCAGCCACGGCGTGGTACCACAAGAAACTGCCCAGCCAACCAGCCGCGCTTGAGCCGTTCTTGAAGGAAGTGGAAGACTTCGCGATGGGTCCCTACGCCCATGCGCTGGCGCTCGGAACCGATGTGAGCGCCGACGAAAAGCAGCACGTCGCTGGAAAGCTGCATGAGTACACCGGATTGCAGGTCGATTACCTGCTCAAGGCCAACCTGCGCGTAAGCGGTCCGGAGTTCGAGAAGTCGCTCCAGGATGCGGATGATCTGACCACGGGGCGGCTGGATACACGCTTCTCCGGGCCGAACCTCGATCCGCTCAGCCAGAACGCGCAGTATGATCCGCAGTCGACGGCGATTTCGTCAGCCTATGTGGCCCTCTTCAATCAGTACGTGCGCCGGGATCTGAAGTACGGCGACGGCCAGACCTACCAGCCGGTGCTGTATACGGCGGAGCCGCAGTGGAATTGGGTCCACGACGGCAATCCCATTGGCGTAAATGTGAGCGGCGACCTGGCCGAGGCGATGAAGACCAACCCGCGGCTCAAGGTCCTGGTGAATGGCGGCTACTACGATCTGGCCACTCCGTTCTTCACGGCGATGTACGAGGAGAAACACCTGCCCATTCCGCAGTCCCTTGCGAAGAACATTCAATACGCGTGGTACGAGTCAGGCCACATGGTCTACGTGCGCGATGAGTGCGTAAAGCAGCTTCACGACAATGTTGCGGCGTTTATCAAGAGCAGTGTTCAGTGATCAGTGGCCACGCAGCGGAGCTGGCGGAGTTGCCGCGATCTCCGGAGTTTGAACGCGCTAAGGGCTGCGGAGCTACGCGGTTGAGGCATTGAACGACTTCGCGTAGATGAACGCGGCGCGATGGCGTGCGTAGAAGTGTTCTTCCCTTCCCTTGCGCGCATAGCCGCGGCTTTCATAGAGACGAATGGCCGCGGCATTCTCAACGTCAACATGAAGCCAGATTGCGGTTGCGCCGGCGTCGCGTGCGGAATCTTCCGAGAGGCGCAGGAGCTCGGCGGCGATGCCGCGGCGTCGCGAAGCGGGGTGCACCTCAATCGTTTGGATGTAGGCCACGGTTCCTTTGGGCACAGTGGCCCAATCGACAATCGAGAAGCCGGCCACTTTGTCATTTTCTTCGGCGATCCAGGTTGCCGAGTTGGGGTTCGCGATCAGCTTGCGCATCAGGACGCGGCTAAAGCGAAAAGGCGGCTCGAAGCAGAGCTCTTCCACTGCGTAGAGTTGAGCGAAATCGGCGGGCTGGTAGGGGCGGTAGAGCATGAATGCGGGGACCGGGGGAACCAGGGAACGACAAGCCTGATGAGGTTCTCGCCTTCATCTCACCGGCTGCGGCTCTTTCTCCCATTGCCTGACGACGATCGATGGAGAAAATCAAGCTTGGGTGGCGGCGTTCATTCACCGGCCTCTTAGTGATCGCGGGTCCACGTAGCGTCGAGAAAGCTCTCGTTGCCCTTCGCGTCAACCAATTCGACATGATTGGTCCAGCTGTTAGGCCCGGTGGAAATAACGGTCTCCGCCTTCGGCTGCGTGCCGGAAAGGTTCTGAAAGTGCCAAACATGATTTTCCGCGCTCTTCAGCTGAAGTTCTGCCGAGGCAGGCTCCGCAGGTTGCGCGTCGGCGTTGAAGAAGTGGATGTCAATCACAATTCCAGTGGCGCTTTCACGAAGCACGGTGAACTCCAACCACACGACGTTGCCGCCGGAGATGATGCGCAGCATGCAGGCCATCGACCCGCCCGTGGGCGGGGTACAGGTCTCTTCGGCAACTCCGCCGGAGACGTTTGCGTGCCAAGCGCCGGTCAACCAGGCCAAATCGCTCACTCGCGCACGATCCTCCGCATGTGACGCAACAGAAATAGCGAACAAGACGGCAAGGACTCCGAGAGTCCGCTTCATATTTCCCTCCAGTTCAGGTTTGCTACACCTTGGCTTCGAGGTCCGCGATCACGTCGAAGAAGCGCTGATCGAGCTTGCGGTTGGTCGCGATTGCGTCCTTGATGGGGATGTCGGTGATGTCGGTGCCATGAAGGACGGCGATGCGGCCCCACTTCTTTTGATGCACCATGTCGATCGCGTGCAGGCCGTAGCGCTGGCCGAGAACGCGATCGAAGGCCGTGGGAACGCCGCCACGCTGCGTGTGGCCCAGATTCACTGAGCGGGTTTCGTAGCCGGTCTTCTTTTCAATCAGCTCAGCCAGCGCTTCGCCAATGCCGGAGAGGCGCACGTGGCCGAAGGAGTCGACCTGCTCGGAGCCGATGACCTGGCCGACCTCGGGAAGATGACAGCCCTCGGCGACCACAACGACGCCGTAGTGCTTGCCGTGATCGTAGTTGTATTTGAGCAGCGCGCAGACGTGTTCGATGTCGATTTCCTTCTCAGGAACGAGGATCACATGGGCGCCGCCGGCGACGCCCGAGGCGTAGGCGATCCAGCCCGCGTCGCGGCCCATGACCTCAATCACGATCACGCGATTGTGCGAGTCGGCCGTGGTGTGAATGCGGTCGACGGCCTCGGTGGCGATCATCACCGCCGTGTCATAGCCGAAGGTCTGGTCGGTACCGCTGATGTCATTATCGATGGTCTTGGGAACGCCGACGGCGTTGACGCCGTGCTCGCTTAAGAAGAGCGTGACCGATTGCGTGTCGTCGCCGCCGAGAGCAATGAGGGCGTCGATCTTGTTGATCTTGAGAACTTCCTGCACCTTGTCGATGCCGCCGGGAATCTTTTTCACGTTCGTGCGCGAAGAGTGCAGGATGGTGCCGCCCCGGAGCTGAATGCCGTCGACCGCTTCGAGCGTGAGCGGAATGAAGTTGTTATCGAGCACGCCGCGCCAGCCGTTCAGGAATCCAATGAACTCGTCTCCATAGTGGTTGATGCCCTTCCTCACGGCTGCATAAATGACCGCGTTCAATCCGGGGCAGTCGCCGCCACCGGTCAACAAAGCAACTCGCATCGTGAAATCTCCTCGAAAAACAGTTCGCGGTTCCTGGTTCAGAGTGTGTGATTCACAGTTCACAGTCCTCAGTATCGGCCGTTGGATTGGAAGGCTGAGGCGCAGTGCACAGTTTTTACCGGGGGCGGGGATGATCACCGGCCTTAACCAGTGTATCGCGGCACTGTCAACGGGAATCGTGATGGGGAATACAGGTTTCAGGTGCCAGGTTTCAGGTGTCAGTCACTACTGCTGAGGCGCCGGCGAGGTCCCAACATCTGGCAGCCGGAGGGGATTCTTCGCTGATTGCTGAAACCTGACACCTGACACCCGATACCTGTCACCCGAAACCTGACACCTGAAACCTGGAGGTGCTTCAATAAGGTATGCCCGAAACTGGCGCTGGATTTCTGCTTGCGTTCGTCGGACTGGTCGTCGTCGTGCTGCTGGTGCTGCTGCAATTGACGCGCCTGGGCTACCTGATCCGCGCCACGATTCCCGACCGGCCTCGGCAGCGCATGTTCATCGCCTCTGTAGCCTTCCTCATTACCTTTGCCGGAGTACGGCTTCTCGTTCACCGGATCGCGAATCATGTGGGCCACATGCAGTGGGTGGTAGTCCGCGGAATGCACATTCACCACCTGGTGTGGGGCATTCTGATTTTGCTTTTGGTGGGCTACGGCTGGCTGCTCGACCTGGGATGGTCGCATTCGCCCATGTCGATCTTTCTGGGACGATTGATGGCGGTGGGCTACGGAGTGGGCGCGGCGCTCACGCTCGATGAATTCGCTTTGTGGCTTAGCCTCGAGCCCGACGTCTACTGGACTCACGAAGGCCGGCTGAGCATCGACGCCGTAATCATTTTTGGCGCGGTGCTCGGGGTGGGAGCGTGGGGTGCGCCGTTCTTTGGCGCCCTGCAGCGCATGTGGCACAAGCGAAAACTGGTTTCGAGCGGCGTCGGTCAGCTCAGTGCGCCTATTCGGCGCGGGCGGTTGCTTCGTCGGCGTAAAGTTCGTCGATCACCGCCGCATATCGAGCCGTGAGAACGCGGCGCTTGATCTTCATCGAGGGTGTCAGCTCTCCGGAGTCCTGCGACCATTCGTCCGCCACGACGCGGAAACGCTTGAGCGTTTCAAAGTTGGCCAGCGTGCCGTTGACTTCGCCCACAATCTCGGCGTAAAGCGCAATGACGCGCGAGTCGGCCACCAGCCCGGCGCGCGACGGCGCCGCAATCCCATGATGGCGTGCCCAGTCCTCCAGCGCAGCGAAGTTGGGCGAAAGCAGGGCGCAGATGAACTTGTGGCGATCTCCGATCAGCGCGGCCTGCGCCACCAGCACGTTGTTCTTCAGCTTGTTTTCGATGGGCTGCGGCGCCACCAGCTTGCCTCCCGAAGTCTTCAGCAGTTCCTTCTTGCGATCGGTGATGTAAAGAAATCCGTCGGCGTCGAGATGCGCGATGTCGCCGGTGCGGAACCATCCCTGGTCATCGAGACACTCGGCAGTGGCAGCGGGCTTGTGCCAATAACCTGAGAAGATCGAGGGGCCGCGGACCAGCAGCTCGCCATCTTCGGCGAGTTTCAGCTCGATATTGGGCAGCGGCTTGCCAACCGAACCCATGCGATGGCTGACGGGCGTATTCAGCGCGATCACGGGCGAGGTTTCAGTCAGGCCGTAGCCCTCCCAGAGTGCGATGCCTGCGGACGCGAACCAGCGAGCCGTGTCGATGCCGAGCGGCGCCCCGCCGGAGACGAAGATTCTTACGCGCCCTCCGAAGGCCTCGCGAACTTTGGAGTAGACGAGTTTGTTCGAGAGCTTCCACACCGCTGAGCTGGGCTTGCGGCCGTCATAAACCGTATCGGCGAACCTCGCGCCCTGGCGGATGGCCCATGCCAGCAGGCGTTTCTTGACCGGCGATTGCCCGGCCTTTTGCTCCACGGCCTGGCGGATCTTCTCGTAGACTCGCGGAACGCCGACAATGACCGTGGGCCGGATTTCGCGCATGGCCTGGGGTAGCTTGTCGAATTGGGTGCAGTAGGCGACCTGCGCGCCGTGGTTGTACATCACGTAATCGAGTGCCCGGGCCGTGACGTGCGAGAGCGGCAGAAAGGAGATGCAGGCGTCGCTGAAATTGAAACCGAAATCGACGGCAGCAAAGTTTTGATTCGCAGCGAAGTTGCCGTGGGTGAGCGCGACGCCTTTGGGCTCGCCTGTCGTTCCGGAGGTGTAGATGAGCGTGGCGAGATCACCGGGCTCAACGGCGCGAACGTGAGCGTCGAAGACGGGGTCGCGCTCGGCGCCGAGTGCGTCTGCATCGCCGATCAGCTCGCTCATGGCGACGGCGCCGTCGGGAGCGGGTGAGTCCATCATGACGATCAGCTGCAGCGGTGTCTGCGCGCGCACGGATTGAAGCTTGTCGAATTGTTGCCGCGTTGAGACGACTGCGATGCGGCAATCCGCATCGCGGACTTGCTCAGCAATCTGTTCGCCGGTCAGGGTGGGATAGAGCGGCACATCGGCGGCGCCGATGGCGAGGGCGGCAAAATCGGTGATGGCCCACTCCCAGCGATTTTCACTGACGAGGGCGATCCGGTCGCCTTTCTTCGCGCCGAAGCGCAGAAACGCCGTGGCCAGCGCGCGAACCCGCTGATACATCTGATCCGAGGAGATTGGGTGCCAGTGGCCGAATTCGTCCTGCCATAGAACGGCGCGCGGATTGGCGGCCGCGGAAATGCGAACAAACAGATCATTGATCGTTGCGATCGGAGAAGGGGTCATTGCGCTTCTTTGTGGAAACGGGCAATCGTAACACCCGGACCTTGGAGAGTCTACCAAAAGAGCACGGACCACGGGGACGAGGCGCGAGGGAGCAGAGATCAAGCAGCGAGTCAGGGTCGGGGAACATGCGCCTGACCGGTCGACCTTCTCTCCGGCTTACTGCTTTTCGAATTCGAGAGTGCAGGCGCGGCCCTCAACGCGAGTTCCCTCTCCATGTCTCTTATCGAAGTGGGATCTTATGTGGTAGCCGAATTCGGTGCCCCTCGGTGTGTCCGTTCCAGGGACAAATTCCTTCGAGCCGGTCATGCCGTTGGCGTAAAGCTTGCCGGTGCCGTCGTCGAAGATTGTTCCTTTAATGTGCAGGAACCCTGGTTGACCGTCGGTGCCGTGCAGGCCGTCAAATTCACCGTGCTTTACGATGCTCATGAACTGGTAGGAGAATCCCAGGGCGCCTCTCGAGGGGTCGCAGGAAACCGTCGTCAGCCACTGGCCGTCAAAACGGCGCGTGGGCGGTGGATAGCCGCCATCCGGTTGGTCGGATCGATCCTGTGGAATCGACGCCGCCGGCAAAAGCAGCAGGAGCATCGCAGTGAGAAGCTGGCCCGATCTTCCCATGGAAAAGATCCGCATGGAGTTCCCTCGTGGAGCTATAGTAGGGAACTTCTGCTCGGGTTGCCAAGCATAATGTGCGGGCAAAAGATCCGATTTCGATTGCAAGAAGGAGTTGGATTCGATGCGCGCGACGAAGGAGGGACGAGGAGTCCGGCGGGCGCCGGGCTCCTCGCGATAAGTTACGGCAGCGCGTAGACGGATTGGAGAACCTTCTGCTGGAGGTTCTCAGGCAGCGGTGCATAGGAGAGAGAGGAGACCTCGCCCTCACCGGATTTGATGCACCAGCTGAGCATGTCCTTGATGACCTTCTCATTCGCCCCATTCTTCGGCTGCAGGGGAATCAGGAGATAGGTGAAACTCGAGATGGGATAGGAATTGGCGCCCGGCGCGTTGGTAATGGAGACACGATAATCGGCCGGAATCTTGGCTGTGGCCCCGGCGGCCGTTACGCCATCGATCGAAGCCTTGACCCAGTTGCCGGAAGCATTCTTGATGGACCCGAAGTCGATGTGGTTCTGCAGGGCATAGATGAGCTCAACGTAACCAATGGCGCCGGGGAACTCCCGAACCTGCGCGGCCACGCCCTCGTTGCCTTTGCCGCCCACGCCGGTCGGCCAATTGATTGCAGTGCCCTTGCTGGGGCCGCTGGCCCACTCCGGGCTAACCTTGCTGAGGTAGTCGGACCAGATAAAGGTGGTTCCGCTGCCATCGGAGCGATGAATCACGATGATCCTGTCGCCGGGCAGATTCACGCCCGGATTGTCCTTGGCGATGCGGGGATCGTTCCACTGAGTGATCTTGCCCAGATAGATGTCGGCCAGCACGTCAGGGCTAAAGCGAAGACTGGCGACTCCCGAGACGTTGAAGATTGGAACGACGGCGCCAAGAACGGTTGGGATGTGAGTGAGTTTGACGCCGCAAGACTTCAGCAGGTCGTCGGTCATGGGCATGTCGGATGCGCCGAAGTCGACCACTCCTGAACAAACCTGCTTGATGCCGCCTCCGGAACCGATGGACTGATAGTTGACTTCAACGCCCGGATGGGCGCTGCTGTACTCGCTAAACCACTTCGAATAGATGGGATACGGAAAAGTAGCGCCCGCAGCTGTAATCTTTTGCGCCTGAGCCGCGCTCAGCGCCAATGCAAAAAACGCAACGACTAGTAAAGATTTCTTCACGATTTGCTCCCTTTTGGATTGCTTTCAGGATCTTATTGTCTATCTCGATTGTTAACGGCAGTTGAATAAAACGGTGATTAGAGGGCTGGGATCGGGGAACAGGATGAGCCCCGTGTGGACAACCCGCGAACAGTGCGATTCTTCAAGCTAAGAGGTTGCGCCGGCGTGGGTTGGTTGGGCGGGTGCGGGCTGCGGCGCGCTCTGCTGTACCGGCGCCAGGGGCAGCGTGAAGTGGAACGATGCGCCGTTGCCCAGCTCGCTTTCGGCCCACACACGGCCCCCGTGGGCGAGCACGATGTGCTTGACGATGGCGAGGCCGAGTCCTGTACCCCCGGATTCGCGTGAACGGGCCTTGTCGACGCGATAGAAGCGCTCGAAGATGCGCTCCAGGTGCTCGGAGGCGATGCCGGGGCCGAAGTCTTGAATCGTGAACTCGACCTCAGTGGCGAGCAGCCGCGCGCCAGCCCGGATGCGCTTGCCTGATTGGGCGTATTTGAGGGCATTCTCCAGGAGATTCCCGAAGACCTGATGCATGGCATCGGGGTCGGCCGTCACGACAGCGTCGGGCGCGCCCGCCGACTGGAGCTTGACGCCGGAGTCGACAACGATGCCGCCGATGGAGTCGATAG
The DNA here is from genome assembly GCA_964468605.1 of uncultured Occallatibacter sp. Classification (GTDB taxonomy): domain Bacteria; phylum Acidobacteriota; class Terriglobia; order Terriglobales; family Acidobacteriaceae; genus Telmatobacter. The sequence goes on from CAYYKV010000059.1 coordinate 10,155, forward strand.
CGTCCTGCAGAAGCACGTTGGCGCGGACCGGCTGCAGCGATAGTTTGTAGTCAGGGCTCTCGACGCTGGCCAGTGCGAGCAGATCCTCGGTGAGGCGGTTCATGCGGCTCGCGTTTTTCAGGATCACGCCCAGAAATTCGAGCGTGGTTTCCGGGCTCGGATTGGGATCCTCGATGAGCGTTTCAACATAGCCCTGGATGGAAGTGAGCGGCGTGCGCAGTTCGTGGCTGACGTTGGCCACAAATTCGCGGCGCGATGTTTGCGCGGCCTCAATGCTGGTGACGTCGTGGAGAACCACGAGCGCGCCGCCGGCGGGCAAGGGCGCGGCGTTGACCTCAAAGACGCGGCCCGGCGCAAGCAGGCTGGCGCGGCCCACGCACAGTTCGCGGCGCTCGAGTGCGTCGCGCACGCAAGCCAGCAGCTCAGGATCGCGTACCGAGTGAACCAGCGGGCGGCCGGGCGCGAGTTGCGATCCAACGATCCCCTGCATGACGGAGTTGGACCAGCGAACAAAACCAGCGGAAGTGATGGCGACAACCGCTTCCTGCATCGAGTCGAGCATCACGGCCAGTTCGGCTCTCCCGCTCTCGAGCTCGGCAAAGTCCTTGCCCAGGCGCGCCGCCGATTCGTTGAGGGCGGCTTCCACGGCGCTGAGCTCGCTGATTCCGGTCAGTGAGCCGGCGGCGGGCCCGGTCGAATCGATGCGCGCCGTGAGATCGCCGCTGGCGATGCGGCGAGCGAAGCTGACGACGCGGCGTAAGCGGAGGGTGATGCGGCGGGAAACCAATGCGGCCAGGAGAATGGCAACGACGAGCGCGATCAGACCTGACCATAGAGCATCTCGGCCGAGCACTTCGAGCGTTCCGTCGGTTGGGTGCAGCAGGAAACGCTGAAAGACGAACGCAATCACCAACGCCTGAATGGCGAGCAGGGCGACGAATAGCCCGAACAGCTTGGTGAAGACGTTGGAAGTCATAATCCAGCTTCTTGCTTCTTGCTCCTGGCTTCCAGCTTCTTCGCGATTGCGCAAGGTGGCCGGCTCACGTGCAACCGCTGATTCCGGCGTTCGTTCGCTGGAAGCTGAAGGCGAGTGGCTAAGAGCTTTTCACACGCCTTTCGGCAGTTCAAAACGATAGCCGGCGCCGCGCACCGTCTTCAGGTAGCGCGGATTCTCCGGGTCGATCTCGATTTTCTCACGGATGCGGCGCACATAAACGTCGACTGACCGCGGCGTGACGAAGCGGGCGTCGCCCCAGACGGCATCGAGCAGGTGATCGCGGCTGAACACGCGGCCCGGATGGCGGGCCAGATAGTCGAGCAGGCGGAACTCGGTTGCGGTCGTGGTTGTGAGCTCGCCCCGCACCTTCAACTGCATGGCGCCGGTGTCAATGAAGACTTCTTCAAAGCTGATGATGGAGGGCGATGTCGGCCGCTCGAATCGGCGAAGTACGGCTTTGACGCGTGCCACCAGCTCGCGCGTGGAGAACGGCTTGGTGATGTAGTCGTCGGCTCCGAGCTCGAGGCCCAGGACGCGGTCGTTTTCACCGGCGCGGGCGGTCAGAAAGATGATGGGAATCGTGGAGAGACCTGCGTGATTTCGCAGGCGGCGGCAAACATCCAGCCCATCGCCTCCGGGAACCATGATGTCGAGAAGAAACAGCGCGGGAGGTTTGCGTTCGGCGTCGGGAATGAGATTGGCGGGGGTGTGAAAGAGGCGTGTTTCAAAGCCCGCCGCTTCAAGATGATGTTGCACCAGCCTGGCTATATCAGTGTCGTCTTCCAGAACAAATACGGATTGGCTCAAAACCATCAGTCCTCGTCCCGCGGCCAGTTGGGTTGCTCGGGATCAGTTGACCGCTGGGAACCAACAACAGAGTAGAACAATCAGGCAAAGGGAATGCAAACTTTTGATGAATTCAGGGACCAATGGACCCGGAGAACAAAGGAACAAGAAAACAGGAAAGAGGGACCGAGGGATCAAGCGAACAAAAGAACGGAAGGGCTCCGTTCAGCGCTTTTTGGCCTTCTTCGCGGCGGCCTTTTTCGCAGCGTGTTTCGCAGGCTTCGCCGCCGCCTTCTTGACGGGCTTTGCGGTCGGCTTTGGTTTGGCTTTGGGCTTGGCAGCCTTCGCGGGGGCGGATTTCTTCGCCGGCGTTTTTGCCGCGGTCTTCGCAGGCTTGGCGGCAGCAGCCTTGGCCTTTGCCTTGGCTGGCGCCTTCACTTCAGGCTTGGCTGGCTTTGCAGATTTGGGCGGCACTGGAGCAGGCACAGGCTTTTTCAACGCGGCAGCGGGCTGGCCCTTTACCTGGGCCCCTGCCTGCGCTTTGCCTTCAAGCTTGACTGGCTTTGCCGGCGCGGGCTGAGCGGATGGTTTTGCCGCAACAGGCTTGCCGGCAGGCGCGGGCTTTTGTCCCTTTTTGCCTGCAAGCTTCTTGCCTGCCGGCGTCGCCTCGTCTTCGTCGGCATCCAGCTCATCCTCTTCGTCGTCCACATCCAGGTCGCCTGCGAGCGCGCTCTTGGGAAGAATGGACAGATCGAGTTCCTCGTCGTCGGCTCCGACTGTCTCAAGTTCGTCGTCCACGATGAGGTCCTCCGCATCCTCCTCTTCGGGTACCTGCTCCTTGATCCGGGCTCCCGCGCGGCGGGCGCGTGGTCGCTTGATGCTCACCTGAGGCGGCGGCGCCGGCGGGGAGTACGGCTCAAGAAAGGCGCGCATCTCTTCCGGGGTGGTCAGTTTGCCATCGATCAATTCGAGGAAGATCTTCTGCGTGAGCTCGCCGTAGATGGGCAGCTCGGGAGTGATTCTCATCTCCTGCATCAGCAGGTGCGGCGTGCGTTGACGGGCTTCTGGCCACACCTTGAGGAAGAGGTGATAGCGCTCCTGAACCGCCTTGTCCTTGCTTGTAAAGCCAAGCCAGAGAATCGCTTCTGGATCATAGCTCATGAAGAGCTTGAAACATGCCGAGGGCTTGGCATTTTGTTTCGAAAGCAGCGCTTTCGCGAAACCCGAGGCCAATGAGTCCAACTTGTTCCACTCTTCGACGAAACCGGGGCGCAAGAGAGATTTCTTCAGCGCCGAGAGGTCGCGGGAAGGCAGCTTGGCGGTGAGTAACTGCATTTGAGCGGCGGACATGTCTGGATGAATGCCCTGGAGGAGCAACTGCACTGCCAAATCATGGAGGGCGTTCAGCTTGGCTTCATCTGCCCTGGCAGACGTCCATGCTGGAAAGAGAACCTTCATCCAGCCCTCGGCCTCGAGGGCGCGCAGGACCTTCAGGCCGTCCTCCTCGTGACCGATCTGCTCCAGCTCCTGCTTGCGATCATGAGCGGAGAGAAACTCGATGACGCCCTCGCTTTTGGCGTTGTCGTAGCGGGACTGGGTTCTCGGATCCATCTCCCAGCCGAGGCGGGCACGGTAGCGGACGGCTCGGATCAGAAGCGCAGGGGACTCAATGAAGCCGTAATTCGAGACCAGACGCAAGGCGCGCATCTCGATGTCGGCGGCGCCGTTCAGCGGGTCCATGAGGAGGCCGAAGGATCCCTCGTTGAGCGAGATGGCCATGGAATTTACGGTAAAGTCGCGGCGGCGGAGGTCCTCCTGGATGGACGCGAGATGAAAGACCGGCTTGCCCGGCTTGGGGTATTCCACGCGGTGCGCGCTGACGACGTTGACGCGCACAGTGCCCGGAAAACACAGGTAGAGGCTGCGCGAAGGCTCGTCTTCTCCCCACAGCTTTCCGCCCAGTTTTTCCAGTGGTTTCTTGAGCTTAAGAGCGTTCCCGTTCACCGCAACCTCGAGCTCGCGGACGGCGTGGCCGCTGGTGAGGTCGCGTACTGCATCACCCGTAAGGAAGAGAAGGATCCCGGCATCGCGAGCCGCTGCCCGCAACTGCGCGATGGCATTGCGCTGGTCGGCTGAGAGCCGGTTTTCCAGCAGGTAAATATAGTCGGGCATGCTTTATCCTGATTCCGGTGTCTGGACCGCAGCCCAAGTGCCTGAAGATGTTGCCCTTACGGTGCGATTCATGAAAACTTGCAAAGCCAAACATTAACACAAGTCGCGGTGGAAGACCAGACAAGTTGCACCAGATTCGCAACTTTTCAGGTGCGGGAATCGCAGCCGCTTGTCATTGGGCGCATAACTGGGTAGCCAGAAGTTGCAATAGGGGCCGGCCCCGCTTCGCCACGGCTCGTGCGACAATCCAGAGCGATGGCCTCTGCACGCAAACCTGTCATTGTGCGCAAGTTCTCCCGTGACTGGTTTGCCGGCTATGTGGGCGCCGAGTTCGGGCAGGCGAAGTCGGAGCTGGAGATTCTGGATCAGGCCGGCAAAGTGGTGCGCGTTGGCTGGGAGCAGGTGAAGTGGATGTGTTACGTGCGCGCCTTTCCTGCCGGACCGGCGGACCAGGCCGACCCCGAACGCCTCGTGCGCAAGCGTTTTACGCTGCGGCCCCGGACGGCTGGATTGTGGATGCGCCTCACCCTCGCTGACGGCGACGAGCTCGAGGGGTTGGCAGCCAATGACCGGAGCCTCGTTGAAGGCGCCGGGTTGTTGCTCACTCCACCCGATACACGGTCGAACACGCAGCGCATTTATGTTCCACGCCAGGCGATTCAGACTCTTGACGTGCTGAGCCTGATTGGCGCCGCAAGCCGCAAGCGCGCCGAGGTTGCCAGGCCAGGCGGCGAACAGCGCGACTTGTTTGCCGGCGACGGCGAGACGGGTTGAAGGAGCGCAGAGAATGCAAGCGCTATTGCTTGAGAACTATAACGAGTTGGAGCTAAAGGATGTCCCCATCCCCGAGTTCGGGCCTGAGGATGTGCTGATCCGGGTCAAGGCATGTGGCATCTGTGGCAGCGATGTGCACGGCTACGATGGCAGTACCGGACGCCGCATTCCGCCCCTGATCATGGGCCACGAAGCCGCCGGTATCGTTGACCGCGTCGGACGCGACGTGCGGAAGTTCAAGCCGGGCGATCGCGTGACCTTCGATTCGACGATCTCCTGCGGCGCGTGCCGGTTTTGTGCGGCCGGCGCGGTGAACCTTTGCGAGAATCGCCAGGTTCTCGGAGTTTCCTGCGGCGAATATTGTCGGAATGGCGCGTTCGCCGAATATGTTTCTGTGCCGGCGCGGATCGTTTACGCGCTGCCCGACGAGTTCTCGTTTGCCCATGCGGCTCTCATTGAAGCCGTTTCGATCGCGGTTCACGCGGCGAAGATCACCGAGATCCGGCCGGGCTCGACGGCGGTCGTGATCGGGGCCGGCATGATTGGCCTTTTGAGTCTTCAGGCGTTTCGCCACTACGGATGCGCCCGCGTCTTCGCAGTCGATGTGGACGAAACCCGGTTGAAGATGGCGCGGGATCTCGGGGCGACGGATACATTCTTTGGCTCGACGCGAGAGATCGTTTCGCGGGTTCTCAGCGCTACGGATGGCCGCGGGGCGGACATCGCAGTTGAGGCAGTTGGTGCGCAGGAGCCGATCACGACAGCGATCGAATGTGTATGCTCGGGAGGAACCGTGA
>CAYYKV010000060.1:0-15554 GCA_964468605.1 uncultured Occallatibacter sp.
CCTGCATGAGGACGCGGGCCGGCATGTAGGCGATTTCGCGGCTGGGCTCGGCTTTGGCGTCCCAGCGGGCAAGGAATTCGATGTCGGCAGCAGTGACGTTGACGCCGTCTTCGCGGCGGAGGAGATTTTCGAGAAGAATTTTGAGGCTGAAGGGAAGGCGCGCGAGATTGAAGCCGCGAGCGGTGAGGGCAGGGAGGCGATAGATGGTGTAGGAGCGGCTGCCGGAGGTGAGCACGGCGCGGCTATTGAAGCTGTTCATCGGGGAACGACCTTTCTATCCGCGTGGCGAGCGGATGGGTTCGATGCGAGCGGAGCTAGCGGAATTAGCGGCGTTCGCGGAGTCCTAAACCACAAGCATCCCGCGGGCGTTTTTGCACGAGGCGCGGCCCGCGCGGACGAAACTCTCAATGGGAATAGATTACTCGGCGCGTGGGTTTAGCGCCCACGGTCGGGACGGCCGTGGCGGAAGCGCCTGAGGAGGGGCGAGCCGGTGATGTTGAGGCGGCAGCGCATAGGCTACAAGGAAATTCTAGCGCGAATTCCGGGTGCAATGGAAGCAGAATCTGAGCGTTCGAGATGGCTCGCGAAAATCAGGCCGCGATTGAGGCAGTGAGCCGGATGCCGAGCGCACGCATAACCTTGAGCGTTGTGCCCAACTCCGGGTTGCCCGTTTCGCTGAGCGCGCGGTAAAGAGATTCGCGGGTGACGCCGGTCTCGCGCGCAAGCTGAGCCATTCCGCCGCGCGCCCGTGCCACGGCTCCCAGTGCCTTGGCAATGTAACGCGGGTCATCGCTCTCGAGCGCCACTGTCAGATAGGCAGCGATCGTTTCAGGATCGGTTAGGAATTCAGCTACGTCGTACGGTTTGGTTTTGATTTTCTGTTGGATTTTCCGGGAAGTGCGTTGCATGGGTTATTCACCTCTTTCGAGTGTTCGCGGGCGGACCCGTTTAACGACAAAGCGACTCTATATCTCATCATTCCGTTTCGGCCCATTGGGCTGCGAGGGCTTTCGCTCGCTTAATGTCGCTCGCTTGCGAACTTTTGTCGCCGCCGCAGAGCAAAAGGATCAGCAGCTGTCCTCGCTGAATGTAATAAACCCTGTAGCCGGGGGCCAAAATCAATCTTCATCTCGACGACACCAGCGCCGACGCTTCTTGTCTTGCCTGGGTTTCCCTCCTCGAGCCGATATATTCGGTCAAAAATCCTTGCGCGACCTTGCTTATCCCTCAGGCCACCCAACCAGGCTGCGAATTCTTCAGTGCGACGAACTTGCACGGTACCCGATCGATTCGATTCCCTGTTAGTGTAATCCATAGATTACATGAATGCAAGTCTTGTCGCGAACCGACGTAAGAGCCGCAAGCGAGACCATGACCCAAAGACTGCAGCGGTGTCCCGGCACCCGAATGGCTGCGGCACTGCTCCTATACTTGTAGTGCGATGCTTTTCGTGATGAGGTCTCCCCTGCATTGAAATACTGGGTTGGTATTGAGGGGCTTATTGCGCGTTTTTTCGCGTGGCTCAGGCGGCGCGTGCCCAACGAGCGGCAGCGGTTGCTGGCCATCACGATTGTGGCCGGCGGGTTGTGCGGGCTGGCCGCGGTAGCGTTTCACCTCTGCTGCTTCCGGCTGTACGCGCTGCTCATCGATCGCGCCGCGGCGGCTCCCGGAGATAGCTGGATCTGGTGGACGATTCTTACACCGACATTAGGCGGGCTTGTTGCCGGGCTCGGGCTCACCTATTGGGTTCCGGCAGCGGCGGGCAGCGGCATTCCCCAGGTAAAGACGGCCTACACATTTCGATTCGGCACGATCACTCTGAAGGAGACGGTGGGCAAGTTTGTTTTGTGCGCGGTACAACTTGGCAGCGGAGCCTCATTGGGTTTGGAAGGACCGACGGTGCAGATTTGCGCGGGCGTGAGCAACTTTCTGGCGCGCATTGCCCGGCTGAGCCCCGTGAACAGCAAGCGGATGGCCTCGGTTGGAATGGCGGCCGGGATTGCCGCGGCTTTCAACGCGCCCATTGCAGCCGTGACCTTCACGCTTGAGGAACTGATTGGGAGTCTCGACCAGACGATGCTCGCCGGCGTGATTGTGGCTGCGGCGCTGGCGGCGGTAGTGGAGCACAGCATTCTGGGCTTGAATCCGGTCTTTCAAGTGCCGCGGCTGCAAACATACGCGCTGACCAAGGCATCGTCGCTGGTCTGGTACGCGCTGCTCGGGCTGCTGGCGGCGATTGTGTCAGTGGCGTTTACCGATTCTCTGCTTTGGCTGCGCCTGTGGTACAGGAGGCTGGAGCGGGTTCCGAAGTGGATTCAGCCAGCCACTGGAGCCGCGGCAACAGGCGCATTAGCGGTTGTTGCGATCCAGTTTTTTCACGCGAACGGCATCGCGGGCAATCCGTACAGCACACTGACGCAGGCATTACTCGGCAATCTGCCGGTGACGGCGATGGGGGTGCTGTGTGTGCTGAAGCTGGCCGCGACAGTGACTTCGTATGCGAGCGGAGGATCGGGCGGCATCTTTGCTCCGGCGCTGTTTATGGGTGGAATGCTGGGCGGCGCGGTCGGCTACCTGGATGTGACGGTCTTCCATCACCCGGCCGATTCGATTGGAGCCTTCGCCGTGGTGGGCATGGGCGCGGTGTTTGCGGGGATTGTGCGCGCGCCGATGACGTCGATCCTCATTATCTTTGAGATGACCGGCGGGTATGGGCTGGTGCTGCCCCTGATGATCGCCAACATGACCGCGTTTGCGCTGGCACGCTACTGGCGGCACACGCCGGTGTATGAGGCGCTGCTGTTGCAGGACGGAATCGATCTCAATGAGACGCACAAGCCATACGATCCGGGCGCGGGAGGCGCGGTGCCGGACGACGGGCCGAACGAGGAATTTCCGCTGGCGGAGTAGGCGGCGTTGGGAAGGAAAGAAATTAGGGGATTCACAGAACCCCTGGGTATGAATTCTTCATACTTATGTTAAACTTCATATAAGGAGGCAAACGTATGCCGACTTCCCCTTGCGAAAAGCGCACGTTCAGCCTGCCGAGGGAGCAGGACCGCTACATTGACAGGCTGGTGAAGTCTGGAGCATACGCGTCGGCCAGCGAGGTCGTCCGAGCCGGCTTGCGTGCTCTTGAAGAACGGGACGCCGCCGTGGAGCGCTGGCTGCGTGAGGACGTGGTTGCGGCGTACGATGCCCTCGAAGCCGATCCGGGTCGAGCGATTGCCGCGGACGAGGTGTTTGCCGCGATCCGTGCCCGGCATCGGGTGAGAAGGTCGAGTAAGTCATGAAGTTCAAAGTTGTCTTTGCTCCCGAAGCCAGAGACGATTTGAATGAACTTTACGATTACATTTCTAAACACAGCGGCCCGGAAAGGGCCATGACCTATATCGAGCGCATCGAAAAGGCATGCATGAGCCTGCAGACACTCCCCAACCGGGGAACGCTGCGCGAGGATCTACGACCGGGTTTGCGGGTAACGGGTTTCGAGCGGCGCGCATTGATCGCGTTTCGAGTCAGCCCGAAGAGTGTCGCAATTCTGCGAATTCTCTATGGAGGGCGGAGTGTGAAGCGCGCCTTCAGGCATTCGACTGACGAGGATTGATCCGAAGACGAGCGTGCGGCTACCGCGGCTCGGTGTTGTAGAGGAAGTAGGCGCGGAGTTCGAGGTAGGGGCCGTGGAATTCGCGGGGCAGATTGGGATAACTGGAGCCGGAGATTGCGCCCCATGCGGCGCGGTCGAGGCCGGTGTCGCCGGAGCGGCCGTCGAGTTGCATATCGGTGACCTGGCCGTTGGGAAGAACCTTGAAGCGAATGACCACAACGCCGGACTTGAGGATGGGCGGATTGACCTCGTCGGGGATGAGCGGGTCCCAGGTCATTTGCGTAATGTAGTGCCAGCGCGCGAGCCAGTCGCTGAAGTCCACGCCCTGCGTGTCGGAAAGAACCTGAACACCGCCAGTGCCCGCGCCGGGGTGCATCTGCAATCCGCCTGTCGGCGCATCGCCGTAACTTGAATGACCGCCGTGCATGGCGTTCTGCATGTCCTGCTTGAGCTGATCGGCGGGATTGGCGGGGCCCATGGCGAAGTTGGGCTTGGCTGGAACGGCTGCCGGGCGCGGCGCTTCAACCTGCGACTGCGGGTTGGGCGGAATGGGCTGTGAGGGCTGCGGCTTGGGCTGTTCCGGAGCCTGCTGCTGCTCTGGAGGCGGAGGAGGAGTGGGCGGCGACTCGCGATTCAACTCGTCGAGCGTCTTTTTGTCGATGAGCGGCCGGTTGGGCAAAGGCTTGGGCGCCACCTTGGGCTGAGTCTCGCGCAGAGCGTCGGGAGGCAGGTCAAGGTAGGTGAGGTCCTTGCGCTTATTGATTGCGTCGAATGGGTCAACGACCTTTGGCACTTTGAAGATGTAGGTCGGAATCCAGGTGATGGCGGAGAAGAACAGAATGTGAACGAGGAGTGCGAGCCAAAAACCCTCGCGCAAGCGCGACCAGCGGCGCTCGTCCTCGAGCTCGCCGATCATCTCCAGCAATTCGTGGGTGTCGTAGTCGACCCAGCGCGAACCGCGAAGAGCGGAGGGACCGGACCCATTGGTCTCGAGTGGGCCTTTGGGGTTCAAGGGAAGGCCGAGGAATCCGCCAGGGACCGGAATGTCCCGGACTGAGCTCTCAGGGGCGGAGCTTTTCGATTCCGGGGCCGGCTCGGCTGATCCCTTGGGCTCGGTCTCTTCGATTGGCGGCTGGCTCGTGGGCATTCTCGGCATGGGAGCGTCTCAAGATGCGGTTTCAGGCGCGCACACGCATCCCTGGCTCCTTTTTGAGTCCTTCCTGTCTATTCTCTCATTCCCGTGAAACATTTGCGCGTTAGGGCGCCTCGTACAATGGTTCTTATTGAATTGACGCAAGATAGGCCGGAAGGGGACAGCGTTTGAAGCAGTTTTTTGCGCACGTGGCGGCGGAATGGAAGCTGGTGCTTCTTCCTGCGCTGATGAAGTGGGGGATTCTGGGAGTAGGCGCGATTGCCGTGCTGGACTCCTCCAGCATTCCGGTGCCGATGGACGCGATTCTTGCCCTCTATGTGTGGAACGACAAGCGCCATTTTTGGATTTATTGCCTGATGGCGGCGGCGGGATCGGCGCTCGGCGGTTTGTTGCCTTATGGATTGGGCCGCGCCGGGGGCGAGCTGTTCCTGCTGAAGCGCGTGGACCGGGCAAAGTTCGAGCAAATGCGCGACCGCTTCCAACGGCAGGAGTTTCTGGCGGTGATGATTCCGTCGATGATGCCGCCGCCTGCGCCGTGGAAGATGTTCATCTTCGCGTCGGGCGTATTCGAGATGCGTGTGCCCATTTTTCTGCTGGCTGTGTTTGTGGGGAGAATGTTGCGCTGGCTGACGCTGTCGCTGCTGGTGCTGAAGCTGGGCCCGGGCGCGGTGGACCTGGTAGCGCGCCACGCGGTGCCCATGGTTATTGGTGTGGGCCTGCTCGCAGTGGCGGGGTTTGCGTGGTGGTGGATACGGAAGAAGCGGAGCGGGAAGCTTTTGGAAGGTTGAGCCGCTGCCCCGGGAGATTGACGAGCTTGAGCGGCCAAGAACCGCGAAGCTTACGCCGTTCCGGAGCAGCGATCCTACTTCGGAGCGCTCGTTGATGTGTTTTGAGCGCTTGTGGATTGCGACTTGCTGTCGGAGCCGGCGGGATTCTGCGCAGTCGTGCTTTGCTTCCGCGAGCCGTGGACCGTTGGGCCAAATTCCTGATGGATGGTTGAGCTGGATGTGCCCTGGGGATTGCCGCCACTGTTTTGATTTGGCGGAGTGACAGTGGTCATCCTGTCGCCGCGGCGCGCAGCGGACTGTGGGCCGAATTCCTGCTTGTACTTGAATTTTTCCGTGCGGACTTCGGCCTTTTCGCCGCTGGTTGCAGGCTTGGTTCCTGTGTTCTGTTTATTCTGCTGCTGAGCCGAGAGCGGGACGATCACCAGCGCGAATAGCATCACCGTGAAAGCCTGGCGTCTGCCCGAAGAAAAGCGCATTTTCATTGTCGACCTCCGGAGCGCGAGGGAAGCGCGCGCCTCACTCAGCTTCGGCCGCTGCGGACGCGGCTGTCAATCCAACGATTTGAGCTGATTGTTACCGAAGTGCTTTGGAATCAGGCTGCATTGGGCGCATTGCCGGGAGGGGAGTGGCGCGGGCGGCGCGTCACGAAGCGGCGCTGGTCTGGGCGCGAGCGCTTTCAAAAGCGTCGACGAATTCGCGATAGCGGCGAGCCATTTGATCCACTGCGGCTTGCCGCGAAACCTTCTGGTCACGCCAATCAACAAGCGGCTGCCAGAAATCCGTTCGACCGACAGCGAATCCGATGAAACCGGGAACGCCGGCGGCCGCAGTGGTCAACCATTCGAGTACCTTTTGATCGTCTTCGCCACGGCCGAGAATGATGCACCCGACGGTGTTTCGTCCGCCTGCTTTCGCGGCCTGGACGATCCTCTCGCAGTCTTCGCGGCGATCCAGCCCTTCGATCTTCCAGACATCGGGCTCAACTCCAGCGGCCTGCAATTCCTGAATTGTCCTGACCATGAGCGCGGGACGAATCTCCAGATCGTATGCCTTCTTGTCGCCGTTGACTTTTTCAAGCTGGGCTTTCTCCGCGGGAACCAGCAGCTCAAACATGAACAAGCTGCGATTCGCGTTTTGGAGGTAATCCGACAGGCGCTTGAGGCGGGCTGTCTGCCGGCGATTCAACTCGGAATCGCCCTCGGGGTTGTAGCGGACCAGGACCTTGCAGAACGTCGGATGAATGGCCTCGATGTGCTCGGCAAACTGTTCGCCATACTCGAAGTCGAATTCCTCCTGGCCGCTTTTTTCAGCCGGACATGCAAAGGTGAACCCTTTCGCAGCGGCATCGCGCAGGATGGCGACGCCAAATTGCTCGTCGACGAGGATCCCCGCCTTCTCTTTGGGCACGCCGCCCGCGACGGCCTCCTGAAAGCCGTCGTAGATCAACTGCTTGGCAGCAGCGATCTGAGCGGTTTGCGCGGCATCGAGCGCGCCTTTCCAGCCGAACATCCCGGTTTCAAACGAGCCGCGGTGATCAAAGGGAAGGATGTACAGCGGCTTTTGGTAGCCACGAATGGTCATCATTCGCCCTTCGAGCTTGCCTCAGTTCGAACTTGCTTCAACCGCGCCGCCGAAATATTCGGCATCGGTTTCAAGAGAGGACTTGAGGCAGACGTCCAGAGGCAGGTGCGCGGGTGGTGCTGCGACCGCCAGCTATTTGCTTGCCAATGCTTCCTGTGCGCGGCTCGCGTTCGTCCGGCGCACCAACGCAGGGACGCCGAGCGCAACGCCGAGAACGATTGCGGTCGAGATGAGATCGTTGCGATAGAAGGGGACGCCGGCCAGGTAGCAGGCTCCGAGTCCGGCGAGGGTGTGCGGATAGCCGTTGAAGCCGCTGGCCCAGACGCCATAGTTCGAAACGAGGAAGAAGCCGGTGGGTCCGAGAAGCGCGCCCGCAGCGCCGCGTGCGAAGGTGGTTTGCTTGCGCAGCAGGATGGAGCCGAGCGCCATCGCGGCCAGGTACCAGATCCAGGTGATCACGTAGCTCTGCCAGCGGAAGCTGTAGTGATAGACGACGATGGTCAGAAAGGCATCCGTGGCCATGAGAACGGCGAGAGGAATAAGCATCTCGCGCCAGGGACGTCGCGCGCCGAAGTACAGAAGGCCACCGGTGACAGCGGTAAAGTTCCACAGGCCGGCATGGGGAATTACGCGGGACAACACGGCAACCAACAGCAACAGATAAGCGACCATGACCACCTCGTCGGGATGGGCCGAAGAGTCTCCGGCCTGAAACGGCAGTCCCGAATTGCAAGGACTGCATCTATTCTGCGGTCCACGGGCCGCGCGGTCAACCCAAACCATTCACGAGGCGAACAAAATCTTCGACGGGAACAATTCTCTTACCGTTGTTCGCGGCCATTCATGGCCTCGCCCGCGTCCTCCCACCCCGCGGACGAAGACCTGTCCGCGGGGGCCCCGTCGTCGCGGCCGTCGACGATATAGACCCAGCCTGCGAGTGTTGGGCGCGCGGATGCGCTGCGGCTTCCGATGAACGCGTAGTCGAAGCGGAGATCGGTGAACTCGACGGTCGTCCAGGAGCGACCGGGCAGGAGATTCGGCGGGTTGAGGCCCGGCACCGGACCCGGAATCGGTTCGGGGCCGACGTCGCGCACTACGGCCCACGTTCCCCAGTCGAGATATACCTGGCCCAGCGGCGTGCGCTTGGCAGCTTCGACCGCCGGCGTGTCGGTGGGCTTGTAGAGGACGTCGCGCAGAGAGTCGCTGTCGATTGAGTTGGCCCGCGTGTTGATCTCGGCAGTCTGATAGAAGTCTGCCGTCTCGAGGATCGCGTGCCAGTGGAATGGATTCACCGGGTAAGGCTCGGCGGCCATCCGCGTTACGGGTTCGGAGGCGACGTTCGCGTTTTCGACCATGACCAAGGCCTGCGCGTGCTCGGCCCAGCGCAGGCAGCCAAGGACCAACATTCCAATGAGAGCGAAGACGGCCCAACCCTGGCCGCGGAATGGCGTGCGGCGCGCGCCGATCTCACGATCGGCGAGCCCAAGAAGCCAGGGCATGGCGAAGGCCAGAAAGAGCAACGCCCATACAAGCGGTTCCGCGATGAACATGAAGCTGCCCGCATACCAGCGAGGATTGAGCGGAAAGAACGGCCGCACGCCGTAGTTGTTGGTCCAGTCGAGCAGAAGGTGGCTGAGTGCGGCGGTACAGGCGGTGAGATAGAGCCAGCCCCAGTGCACGGCTTGCGCGGCGGGTGGCGCCAGGGGCGCTTTTGAGTTTTCGATGAGCAGGTCGTCAGCAGAAAATGGCGGCGCGGCGCGACGCTGGCGACTTTGACGCCAGAGATGGAGCAGCGCGACTGCGCCCACAACGACACCAGCCACCACAGGCACGGCCCACACGGTGTGCGTGATGCCGCGGTGATGCTTGAGTTCTTCAACGGGGCCGGCGAATCCCCAGAAGACGTCGAGGTCAGCGGCCTCGGCGGCCAGCACGGCGGCAAGCGTGGCGTAGGCTGTCTTGCGATTGAATCCGGCGCGGCTCAAACAAGCGCCCGTAAGAAAATGAGTGACAGGCTCCATGAATCAGTGGGCTCTGTTACGCCCACTCTCCCTTGCGCATGAGCGGTTCGGCAGCGCCCGTTGCGGTGATGCCGTCGATGTCGAGTTGAGCCGAGCCGATCATCCAGTCAGCGTGAATGAGGCTCGTGTTGGCGCCTTTGGCGGCGAGCTCTTCGGGAGAGAGCTTGTCTCCGTTGCGCAGGCACGATGAGTAGGATTGGCCAAGCGCGATGTGCGAGGCGGCGTTTTCGTCATAGAGGGTGTGGAAGAAGACGAGGCCGCTCGCCGCGATTGGAGAGGAGTGGGGAACGAGCGCCACTTCGCCGAGGCGGCGGGCGCCTTCGTCGGTGTCGAGAAGTTTTTCAAGCACCTCCTGGCCTCGCGTGGCGCGCGCTTCCACGACTCGGCCACGCTCAAAGCGGACCTGAATGCCCTCGATCATGGTGCCCAGATGCGAGAGCGGTTTTGATGCGGTGACGATGCCGTCTGCACGGTCCTTGTGCGGAGTGGTGAAGACCTCTTCCGTGGGCATGTTGGGAATGCAGTAATTGCCGTTGCCCGCAGTGGTGCCGCCGCCGAGCCATTCGTGATCGTCGGCGAGGCCGAGGCGAAAATCCACGCCGGGGCCGTGATACTGCAAGGCCGAATAGCGTTTTTCATTAAGGAATGCGGCGCGCTTGTGCAGGTCCGCGTCGTGAGCCTTCCAGGCGCTGACTGGATCGGGCGTGTTGATGCGCGTGGTGGCAAAGATTGCCGCCCATAGTTTGGCCAAGGCTTCTTCCGGCGGATCATCGGGGAACATGACCGCGGCCCAGGCGGGAGTAGCAGCGCCGACGATGGTCCAGTTGATCTCGTGGCGCGTGATGAGCTCGAGAGCCGGGCGATAGGCCTGCGAGAGAGCGCGATTGGCGCGGCCTACCTTCGAAGGATCTTCGTTGGAGAGAAGATTCGGGTTGGCTCCGGCGACGGCGAGACGCGCAGCGCCGCTTTTGAAGGCTTCGGCCATGCCGTCGTAGAGCCACTTTGCGGCGCGGTCGAAGCTCGTATCCGGAGCGTAACGATAGCGCAGCAGCGCGGACTCGTCGTCGCTGAGGAGCGTGGTGACGAGCGATGCGCCGGCGCGATAAGCCTGCTCGGTGATGCGGCGAACCAAGGGCAGCGTGTCGACAGACCCGGTCATCACGAGCTCCTGGCCTGACTTGAGGCCGAGGCCGACGTTCACGGCGACGGAGGCGAGTTGATCGAGACTCTCGGATTGCGTGCGGGCTTCAGCGGTCGTTGCGGTGGGTGGCATTGCTTGTTTTTTCTCCGGGATTCCAGGCGCTGATGGCGGCCTGAGTCTTTCAGGTCAACACATCGGACGGTTTGTTTTTATATTCTAGAGCCTGCTCGCCGTCGCCGCTCAATTTCACCTACGATCGACGGTGGTTGATTTTTGGCTATTGAGGGGCCCTGTTGAATCCGTGCGGTGGCGCTACCCAGGAAATGTGGCATCTAATCAGTGAAGCGAGTTGGATTTTCCCGAGGTTGAGAATTGGCCCGAGGTTGAGGATCGGCAAGCGACAAGGAGATGAAATGAGAGCTGCAACGGTCATTGGGATCATCTTGATCGGACTTGGCGCCATGTCGTTTGCATACGCTATGTTCCCCATAGGGCTTCTGATTCAGACAGGCTCGCTCCAGCAAAGGATGAATCTTGTACCCGCAGTTGCAGGGGCGATTGCGCTCATTAGCGGTATCGCGCTTTTGGTTGCAGTGCAACTGAAGGTGAACAAGAACAAGAGCAAACCGTAAATGGTGGCAGAGTGTGTCGCTGCCGGGCCGTAGAGCCCTCGCGAAAAAGGGGTGTTCGGCAGCTTCGATTGCCCCGGAGTTCAAGCTGGCCCACCATTCGCCTGCGGGGCAATTCGCCGAGGCCGTCCAATTTCACCTACAATCGACGGTGGTTGATTTTTGGCTATCGAGGGGGCCCCACTGTGAAAATGCACATACAAGAAGATTTGAGATCCAAGTGTGATCGAGCTTCAGGATTCGTGATTCTTCTCCTGACTGTTGCCGCGGCAATCTGCGGCGCGCAGACGCCAAACCCGGACAGCAAATTCGGGCCGAGCAATCCGTTTTACGCGCCCAGCACGCTGCCTTTTCAGACAGCGCCTTTCGACAAGATCAAGGACAGCGACTACCAGCCGGCGATCGACGCGGGCATGGCGCAGCAGCTCGCGGAGATTGAGTTGATCGCCAATAACCCCGCGCCGCCGACCTTCGACAATACATTTGTGGCGCTGGAGCGATCGGGCCAGTTGTTCAACCGCGCGTGGAACGCGTTCAACCTGGTGTCGCAAGCAAATACTGATCCGGAGCTTGAGAAGGTTCAGGACTACGAGGCACCGCGCACCGCCGCGCTCGCCGACGCGATCGACCTGAACCCGAAACTCTTTGCGCGCATCAAGGCGATCTACGATCGGCGCGCAACGCTCGGCCTCGATGCCGAGTCGCTGCGGCTGGTGGAGTACGACTACCAGCAATTTGTGAAGGCAGGAGCGAATCTTTCAGATTCGGACAAAGAGAAACTCAAGAAATTGAACGAGGAAGAGTCGACGCTCGAGAACACGTTCATGACCAAGCTGCTGAACGCCACCACAGCTGCCTCGTTTTCGACGACGGACCCCAAGGCGCTGGACGGGTTGAGCGAGGGGCAGATAGCCGCGGCGGCCGAGGAAGCGAAGGCACATAAACAGCAGGGCTGGATGTTGCCGCTGCTGAACACGACTCAGCAGCCCGATTTGACTTTTCTGAAAGACCACGCGACGCGGGAGAAGATCTTTGAGAACTCCTGGAACCGGGCCGAGCATGGAGACGCGAACGACACGCGATCGACGGTCGCGCGGCTGGCGCAGCTTCGCGCGGAGAAGGCGGCGTTGCTGGGCTACCCGAATTACGCGGCCTGGACATTGACTGACCAGATGGCCCAGACACCGGAAGCGGCGATTCATTTTTTGGATGCGCTGGTTCCGGCCACGACCGCGAAGGCGGCCAGCGAGGCGAAAGAAATTCAGGCGCTGAGCGATTTTCCAAGCGGAGAGTCCGCGCCGGACCCGGCGGACTGGGAGTTCTACGCCGAGCAGGTGCGCAAAGCAAAGTACGACTACGACGAGTCGCAGGTGAAGCCTTACTTCGAGCTGAACAATGTGCTCGAGAAGGGCGTGTTCTACGCGGCGCACGAGCTTTACGGTTTGACTTTCAAAGAGCGCAAGGACATTCCGGTGTGGCAGCCGGATGTTCGCGTGTTTGAGGTTGACGATGCCGATGGTACGCCGCTGGCGTTGTGGTCCTGTGACTACTTCAAACGCGACAACAAGAATGGCGGGGCGTGGGAAGACTCACTGGTGGGCCAATCGAAGCTGCTGGGCACGCTGCCCGTGGTGTACAACGTGGCCAACTTCGAGAAGCCCGCCCCTGGGCAGCCAGCGCTGCTCAGCTTCGACGATGTGACCACGATGTTCCATGAGTTTGGTCACGGGCTGCACGCCATGTTTGCCAACACCAAGTACCCAAGCTTGTCGGGCACATCGGTGCCGCGCGATTTCGTCGAATTTCCATCGCAGTTCAATGAGCATTGGGCAAGCTATCCCGCGGTATTTGCGAATTACGCGAAGCATTACAAGACCGGCGATCCGATGCCTGCGGATCTGGCGGCAAAAATCGTGAAGGCGAAGACCTTCAACCAGGGCTATGACTTTACCGAGCTTCTCGCGGCTTCAGAGCTCGATTTGGAGTGGCACACCCTGAAGGCGAGCGCGCCGCTCCAGGATCCCGACGTATTTGAGCAAGAGGCGCTCAAGCGGACGCATTTGTCGGTGAGCTACGTGCCGCCGCGCTACCGCTCCAGTTATTTTCTGCATATTTGGCAGGAGGGCTACCAGGCGGGCTACTACGCCTACACGTGGAGCGAGATGCTCGATGACGAGGCCTTCCAGTGGTTTGCGGATCACGGCGGAATGACGCGCGCCAATGGCGATCGATTCAGGCGGATGGTGCTTTCGCGCGGGAACACCGAGGACCTCGAGAAGATGTATGACACGTGGCTGGGCCGCAAGCCGAGCATTGAGCCTCTGCTCAAGAACCGCGGACTGGAAGATGCGGGGAAGTAAGCGGCACGTCAGCGAGTTAGTAAGTTAGCGGGGCCAGGCGCGCAAATCACTATAATTCGTAGCTATGGCCGAGAGCGGCGCACAAAAGAAAATTGAAAAGCTGCGCGAAGAGCTGCGGCGGCACGAGCACCTGTACTACGTTCTCGACGCGCCGGAGGTCAGCGACGCAGAGTATGACGCGCTGATGAACGAGCTGAAGAAGCTGGAGGCAGCGCATCCGGAGCTGGTGACTCCGGACTCGCCGACGCAGCGCGTGGGCGGCAAGCCGGCCGAGGGATTCAAGAAGGCGCAGCACTCGCGGCCGATGCTGTCGCTCGACAACGCGTACTCGGCGGAGGAGCTGGCCGACTGGGACCGGCGCGTTCACGAGCTGGCTGGAAATCTGCCGGTGGAATATACGGCGGAGCTGAAACTCGACGGATTGAGCGTGGCCCTGAGCTACGAGCCGGGCGGCGGCGGAGCGCGGCTCATAATGGGCCTGACGCGCGGCGATGGGCAAACCGGCGAGGACGTCACCTCAAACATCCGAACGATTCGCAGCATTCCGCTCAGCATTCCTGCGGAGCGGCTGAAAAAGGCAAAACTTTCACAAACATTTGAAGTGCGCGGCGAAGTGGTGATGCCGGAGGCGGCTTTTCTGCGCATGAACGAGGAGCGCGAGCGCGAGGGGTTGCCGGCGTTTTTGAATCCGCGCAACTCCGCCGCAGGCACGCTGCGCACGCTCGATTCTTCCGTCGTTGCCAAACGGCGGCTGGTGTTTTTTGCGTACTTTCTGCTCATCGATGGCGAGTACTTTGCCGCAGGCCAGACGGCGACGCTGGACGTGCTTACAACGCTCGGCTTTCGCGTGAATCCGCATCGGGAACTCGTCAGCTCAGTCGAGGAGATGATGAAGTTCATTGACGACGCCGAGAGCAAGCGGGCGACGCTGGGCTACGAGATTGACGGCGTGGTGCTGAAGGTGGATGCGCACGCCACGCAGCAGCGGCTGGGCTACACGGGCCGCGCGCCGCGATGGGCCATCGCCTACAAATTCACTGCCAAGGCGGGCGTGACACAGGTGAAGAGCATCACCGTGCAGGTGGGCCGCACGGGCAAGCTGACACCGGTGGCCGAGCTTGCGCCGGTGTTTATTGGCGGTACGACGGTGAGCCGGGCCACGCTGCACAATTCAGATTTCATTGCTGGTCTTGGACTCAAGATCGGGGATTACGTAAAGGTAGAGCGCGGCGGCGACGTGATTCCAAAGGTCGTGGAAGTGGTTGCAGACGCCGAACATCCGCGAGGGAGGCAGAGCTTCAAGTTTCCGACCGAATGTCCGGAGTGCGGCAGCAAGGTTGTTCGCGCGGAAGGCGAGGCGGATTGGCGCTGCGTGAACGTGAACTGCCCCGCGAAGCTGCGCGAAAGCCTGCTGCACTTTGGGCGGCGCGAGGTGATGAACATCGAGGGGATGGGCGACGCGGTGGTGCAGCAGTTGTCGGAGAAGCGGCTGGTGAAGAGCGTCGCCGATCTTTATTCGCTCGACGAGAAGGCGCTGGGGTCGCTCGAGAAAGAAGTGGTTCGCGTCGACAAGAAGACAGGACAGAAGATCGCGAAAAACGAGGCGTTGCTCGGCCCAAAGGCGATCGGGACACTGCTTGAAGAGATCGAAAGTTCGAAAAAATCAGGATTGGCGCGGGTGCTGATGGGGCTGGGCATTCGATTTGTGGGCGAGCGCACGGCGGAGCTGCTGGCGGAGGAGTTCGGTTCGATCGAGGCGCTGATGGCGGCATCTACCGAGGAGCTGGAACGTGT
Organism: uncultured Occallatibacter sp.; assembly: GCA_964468605.1. Lineage (GTDB taxonomy): Bacteria > Acidobacteriota > Terriglobia > Terriglobales > Acidobacteriaceae > Telmatobacter. The sequence goes on from CAYYKV010000060.1 coordinate 15,075, forward strand.
GGAAGAGGTCGGCCCGCGCATCTCGCAGGCGATCCTGGAGTTTTTTGCGGGCAAGGAAAACCGCAGCCTGGTGAAGCGGCTGGCGGATGCCGGCGTGGATATGACCGCGGAAAAGAAGCAGCGTACGGAGCAGCTCGCCGGCCTAACGTTTGTGCTCACGGGAACGCTGCCGAAGATGACGCGCGAGGAAGCGAAGGAAAAGATCGAGGCGGCGGGCGGCAAAGCGGCGGGCTCGGTGAGCAAGAAGACAAGCTACGTGGTGGCGGGAGAGGAAGCCGGGTCAAAACTCGACAAGGCGCGGGAGCTCAAGATTCCGGTGATTGACGAGGAGGGACTGCTCGAGTTGCTGGAGGGTAAGGCTTCGGCAAGATAGCCGATTGCTTAAAGGCTGGCCGGGTTGGCTCAAACTATGATCGGTCGCTGGCCTCAAGCCACGCGACCGCATCATCTGACCAACTGTGGTCAGAACTCGGCCAGCAG
>CAYYKV010000061.1:0-4117 GCA_964468605.1 uncultured Occallatibacter sp.
GCGGAATCGACGCAGGCGAGGACGACTTCTTCTTTCGTCGCGAGGGCCGCAATTTCGTCCCACGACGCGTCGCGGTCGAGCTCGACGCTGCCCACGCGAACAACGTGGCTTGCAACTTCGATCCCGAGATTGCGCAGGAGCAGCTTGGCAAAGGCTCCGGCGGCGACGCGCGCGGCGGACTCGCGCGCAGAGGCACGCTCGAGGACGTAGCGCGCGTCGGGAAAGTTGAATTTGAGCGCTCCGGCTAGGTCGGCGTGGCCGGGCCGCGGCGAAGCCACAGCTCGATGCTTGGCGGGATCGCCGGTCTCGACGGGGAGCTTCTCCTGCCAGTTCTTCCAGTCGCGATTGATGAGTTGAATGGCGATCGGCGAGCCAATGGTCTTGCCGTGGCGCACGCCGGAGAGGACATGTGCCTGATCGGTTTCGATCTTCATACGGCCGCCGCGGCCGTAGCCCTGCTGACGCCGCCAAAGCTCGCGGTTTACAAAGTCGAGGTCGACGGGAACGCCGGCCGGGATTCCGGAGACCAGGGCAATGAGAGCCTCGCCATGGGATTCACCGGCTGTGGAGAAGCGGATCATACAGATTCGATTGTAAATGCGCGCAGGCGTGGAACCACCTTTTCAGGAAGTCGCGCAGCTCTTCGGGCGGGCGCAGCCAGACATCGGCGTTGGAGGGACGACTTTGGCGGCGGACGAGGACGCCGAGCCCGTGACCTTTGACGGCGCGAAAGGCCGATTCGTCGGTCAGGTCATCACCGAGATACGCGGTAGGGTGCGGGACGGGAGGAGAGTCAGCGCCGGCGTTCTCTTCAAGAATCGCGGTGACCGCTCCGCCCTTGTCGCGGCCTACGCGAAGCTCAACGCCAGCTTCAAATTCAAGCAGGTTCAGGCCGTTGGTTTGAGCCAGGGGCTCGAAAAGGGCTCGGGTTCGGTTCTCGATGACTTTGGCGCGAGCAGGGGCAACGCCGCGCCAATGCATGACGACGGCGTTAGGCTTTACTTCGATTAGGCCGCCGGCTGAGTTGCTGCGAAGCTGTGCGAGAAGCGTTTCGAGGGCGAAGCGAGTTGCTGGTGAGAGATCTTCGAACTCGCGGCGGCCGTCGGCGTAGAGGCGCTCGGCGCCATGCAATCCCCAGATCTCGGGCGTGGGTTCGACGCCGAGCAGAGGCGGGATTTCGGCGGCGGGGCGTCCCGTGACGACTGCCAAGCGGGTCCGGCCCTGATTCTGGATGCATGTGAGCAGCTCTCGCACGCCAGCCCAGGGGCGCGCCTGGAAGCGGTCGATGCGGAAGGGCGCCAGTGTCCCGTCGTAATCGAGCAGCAATAACGGTTTGGCAGAGCCAGTGAAGGCGCGAAAGAATTCGTTCAGCCGCGCTCGTCCATCGTTCGTCAATCAAAACTCGCTTTCATGCCAGTTTTTCGGCCGGGACCTCGGCCTCGCGGGCGAGAGACGGTACCGGGGATGGCGCGAGACGTGCCGGCTCCGCTCCTTCAAAGGGTTCAAGGCGCAACTCGCGAAGGTCGCCAAGCACCTTGGCCGCCCACATATAAATGTTGTATTCCATCACCTGACGCCGCATCCGTTCCATGCGTTCGCGGCGCTCCTCGCGACTCATTTCCAGTCCGGCGTGGATGGCCTCAGCGACACCGACGACATCGTAAGGATTGATGAGCAAAGCATCGCGCAGCTCAACGGCAGCGCCAGTGAACTTGCTGAGCACGAGTACTCCGTCTTCATCGTCGCGCGCGGCCACAAACTCCTTGGCGACGAGGTTCATGCCATCGTGGAGCGAAGTGACGAGGCAAATATCGGCGGCGCGGTACCACTGATTGACCTCCTGGTGATTGCACTGGCGCTCGATGAGAACGATGGGTCTCCAATGGACGGTTTGATAGAGGGAGTTGATGCGTTCGACAGTCTCCTCGACGCGACGCCGCAGTTCAGCGTAGCTGGGGATGCGCGTGCGGCTCGGCGCGGCGACCTGGACCATAGTGAGACGCTCGCGGTACCAGGGGTGATCCTCGAGGAGCTGGCCGATGGCCTCGAGCCGTTCGACGATTCCCTTGGTGTAGTCGAGCCGGTCAACACCGACCACCAGAGTCTCAGCGCGGACGCCGAACTCGCTCAAGAGGCGGCGACGCGTTTCGCCACGCTCTTCCGCCATCGTCTCGCCGTCCCAACTCGCGGCGGACCGCGCGGAGCCATCAAACGCCACACTGACAGGGTAAGGTCGAATGACGCTCGCGTGCCCATGGCGGAGGACAGACATCCGATCGCGGTCGGTGCGGGCTTCAAACGCGCGATCGACCGTGGCGAGGAAGTTGTGGCAGTGAAGAGGAATGTGGAACCCGATAAGGTCAGCGCCAAGGAGGCCGTCGAGCAGCTCGGATTGCCAGGGACAGATTCCGAATGCTTCAGGGTTGGGCCAGGGAATATGCCAGAAGATTGCGACACGCGCATCGGGCCGCTCCTGCTTGATGAGGCGCGGCAGCAAAGCCAGATGGTAGTCCTGCACAAAGACGACCGGCTCCGGACTGTCCTGCATCTCCTCAAGCAGCGCGTTGGCGAAGCGCTGGTTCACCAGTTGATAGGACTCCCAATCCGCGGCACGAAAGATGGGTCGCGTATGCGCGATGTGACAAAGCGGCCACAGCCCCTCGTTGGAGAAGCCTTCGTAGTAGCGCGTCTCCTCTTCTTCTGAGAGCCACACCCGGCGGAGGGTGTAACGCGGATCATCGGGCGGGACGCGCAGGCGATCGAATTCGTCCACCGTGGTTCGGTCCGCGTCGCCGCTGCCGCTGGCTACCCAAACGCCGTCGCAGGCGCGCAGAACCGGCTCGAGAGCGGTGACCAGGCCGCTGGGCGGCACTACGCAGACGGTCTCCCGGCCATGGCGGATGTGCATGTAGGGCTCGCGGTTGGAGACAACAAAGATTTTGCTGGAACCGGCGCGGTTGCGGATGTGCACTGCCAGTCGCTCTGCGGTCCACTGGTGCGCGCCGGCTTCGCGGAGACGGGCTTCAGCAGCGGCAGCAGCTCGTGCCGCTTTCAAGCTCTCGGCCATTGTTTCCACTTCGCGCGCCAGCGGCGAAAAAAGGCGGAGTTCCTTCAGGTCCGGCGGTGCGGATTTTTCCGAGTGGCCAATGCGCAGCAAGCGCACCCGTTCAGCAACGCGGCTCATCGGCCGAAGGAGGAACCAGCGGATCATCAGGAGTGTGATGGCCACAATCACAATCACAAACGCAACGATGCGCCAGAAACTACGCTGCCACACGGCGATCCCTTCGGAGCGGATGTAGCCGGCATCGACCACGATTGCGAGGGCACCCTGCAGTTGGGTTCCGTTTTGGATGGGAAAGGTCTCTTCCAGCCATTGCCTTTGGCCGACGTGGCCGAATGCGCCGGCCTCAACGCCTCGCTGCAGCGATTTCTCAACAACTCCCCGGCCCAGCGCACTCATCACGTCCGTCGGACCACTGCCAGCGAGTAGATTTCCGTGCGCATCGTAGATTGCCAGTCCGAGCGCACCGGTTCCGTTCTTGAGGAGCTGGACCACACCGGGTAGAGCAGAGGGATCGGCGGTCGAAAGCGCGCTGCGCACATCCGGTTCAATGCTGGATCCCATCCATGTGGTGCGGCGCTCCAGATCCTCGCGCAAGCTATGCCGGTGGGCCAAGACATCAAAATATGTGGAGGCAAGCGAAACCAAGGTCACGCTCACGATGAGAGCAAGGATCAACCGCACGCGGAACAGATGCATCGTGACCTCCGTAAACTCAATTAGATGCGCTCCAAAGCGATTTCATAGACCCGGCAAAGCCGATCAATTGACTGAAAAAGGGTATTTGTTGAGAGCAAAGATACTTAGAGCTTGCGAATAGTTTTCGCAAGCTGTTGAATTTCGGTTGGCGGTGGATCGCCCCGGCGAAGAACCGATGTTTTAGGGCGGTTCCACAATTCACGTGCCTTTTCCAACTTCTTGCTCGGTGGCTTTTTCTTTGTGAAAAAGCCACTGAGTCGTCGCGGGCCTGGATTTAGCAATTGTTGAACCGCTGTGACCCTGACTGTTCCATGCGCTATTCTGTCCACTGAAGCGCACAACGTTTTCCTTCCA
>CAYYKV010000061.1:4217-15497 GCA_964468605.1 uncultured Occallatibacter sp.
CCTGACTGTTCCATGCGCTATTCTGTCCACTGAAGCGCACAACGTTTTCCTTCCAAAGACCGACACGCCATGGCGACATCCGCGATCGACCGCACCGCAAAACAAATCGTGCTCACCGTGCAGGAGTACTCCCTGTTCGCGTGGCGTGCAGTGCTCAATCTCTTCCGGCCTCCCATTTATTGGACCGACTTCCTGATGCAGTCCGACATCATCGGCGTCGGGTCTCTGCCTATCGTGATCCTCTCCGGCTTCTTCACCGGCGGCGTGCTTGCTCTTCAATCCGCGGCCACGCTGGCAGAGTTCGGCGCGACGGCGGTTACGGGCCAGTTTGTGAGCCTGACGATGATTCGCGAGCTTGGTGCGGTGCTCACCGGAATTATGGTGGCCGGCCGGAACTCCTCTTCGATGGCCAGCGAACTGGGCTCGATGGTGGTGACCGAGCAGATTGATGCGATGCGCGCCCTGGGAGTGGACCCGTTGCGCAAGCTCGTGACACCGCGCATCTTTGCCAGCATCGCCATGCTGCTGCTGCTCACGATCGTGGCCGACGCATTCGGCATCCTCGGTGGCGCCGCGGTGACTGTTTTCCTGAATCATCAGAACGGCACCCAGTACCTCAACTCGGCCTACGAGCATCTTCGCTATCCCGATATCATCCAAGGACTGGTGAAGCCGCTTTTCTTCGGCTACCTTCTCGCATCCATCGGATGCTTCTACGGGATGAGAACGACCGGGGGCACCGAGGGCGTTGGCCGCTCGACGATTACAGCGGTGGTGACTTCATCGGTTCTGATTATCGCCGTCGATTTTGTAATTACCCATATACTGCTCACAATTTTCCCAACATGAGCGACACTTCAATTTCCGCGGCCGAACCGCCGGCAAGCGATCGGGAAGCTGGGCCCGTTGTGGAGCTGTGCGGCGATTCAATGGATTTTGACGGTCCGCCGGTGCTTGAGGACATCAGCTTTTCTGTGGCTCCCGGGGAGACACGAGTTCTGCTCGGACCCGCTGGCGTGGGCAAAAGCGTCCTGCTCAAGCTCATCATCGGCCTGCTTCGCCCGCGAAAGGGAACGATCCATCTCTTCGGCGAAGACATCTCCCAGCTGCCGGAGGAAAATCTCTTTCCTCTTCGCGCGCGGGCCGGCATGGTCTTCCAGGAAAGCGCGCTCTTCGACTCTCTCACAGTGCGCGACAATGTCGCCTACCAACTGATTCAGGAGCGAGTGCCCGACGGGGAGATCGACAGCCGCGTCCGCGAGGCGTTGAGCTTTGTCGGCCTGGAAGAGACCTTCGAGCAGTATCCGGCGAGCCTGTCAGGGGGCATGAAACGGCGGGTTGCCATTGCCCGCGCCCTCATCCACGATCCCGAGCTGATCCTTTACGACTCGCCGACTGGCGGCCTGGATCCAGTGACGTCCACCACTATCATCGAACTCATCGTGAAGCAGCGCGACGTGCACGCAACCCCGGCCTTGCTTGTAACTCACCGCCTGCAGGATGCTTTTACGCTGTGCAATCACCGATTTGACGCCGAGCAGGATCGCATGGTTCCGCTCCCAGCTGGAGAGACGAATTCCAATACGACTTTCCTGATGCTCGAGGAGGGACGCCTGATTCTCGATGGTTCTCTCGATGAGCTTCTCCACACCGATAACAAGTTTGTCCGTGAATTCCTGGAATAAGGCAGGAAACAGAGAACAGCCCTCAGCTTTCGCCCTTCTGCGGGCTTTTGGCGGTTTGAGCACCTGATCTTTCTTTTCCCGCTACAATTTGAGGCGTGACCGCGAGTCTGTTCGATCTCTACAAGATCGGCGTGGGCCCCTCGAGTTCGCATACCATGGGGCCGATGCGCGCAGCTTGTCGTTTCGCACGTAGCCTCGAATCCGACGGGCTACTCGACCGGACCGCGCGTGTCCAAGCGGATTTGTATGGTTCGCTGGCTCTAACCGGCCTGGGCCACGGAACCGACCGCGCGATTCTCCTCGGACTGGCGGGCAATGAACCCGCCGCAATCGATCCCGCTGCGATTGAATCCACAGTCGCCGCGATTCGTGCTTCAAGAAGAATCGAGCTTGCGGGGAAGCGAACGATCGAATTCGATGAACCGCGCGATCTGATTTTTCATCGGGACCAGATGTTTCCTCCTGGAGCGCTCACGCGGCACCCCAACGGCGTACGTTTCACCGCCAACGATGGAGACGGTGCGGTGCTTGCGGAGCTTACATTCTTTTCAGTTGGAGGAGGTTTCATCGTCGAGGACGGAATAGACGAGAAGGCGGCGGCTGAATCGGACATCCGCCTTCCTTACCCATTTCACAGCGCCGCGGAGCTGCTTGAGATGGCTCGGGCTCACTCGCTTTCGATTGACCGCGTGATGCTGGCCAACGAGTGCGAACGGCTGCGCGCCGCTGCCCCCGACGCAACCGCGGAAGCAATCCAGGGACGAGTTCGTTCCGGCATTGAAGCAATTTGGCAAATCATGCAGGCATGCGCTGAGCGCGGCATGGCCGCGGAAGGCATTCTGCCGGGCGGCCTGAATGTCCGCCGCCGCGCGCGCCGCCTTGCCGAGCGGCTGCGTGCGCGCGAGGCGAGCGGGCAGCAAGGTGATCCGCTTGCTCCGCTCGACTGGGTTACGGTTTACGCCATGGCGGTGAACGAAGAGAATGCAGCGGGCGGCCGCGTGGTCACCGCGCCGACCAACGGGGCCGCGGGGGTAATTCCCGCGGTTGCGCTTTACTATCGGCGCTTTATTCCCGAGTCGGACGACGAAGGCATCTTTCGCTTCTTTCTCACGTCCGCGGCGATTGGTGTGCTTTACAAGGAGAACGCATCGATCAGCGGCGCGGAGGTCGGTTGCCAAGGCGAAGTCGGCGTCGCTTGTTCGATGGCCGCCGCGGGACTGACTTCAGCGCTAGGCGGCAACGACGGACAGATCGAGCACGCCGCTGAAATCGCGATGGAGCACAATCTGGGCATGACGTGCGATCCCATCGGAGGGCTGGTGCAGATTCCCTGTATCGAGCGCAACGCGGTGGGCGCCGCGAAGGCCGTGCAGGCTTCGCGCCTGGCTCTCAACGAGTCTGAAGCCCACAAGGTCTCACTCGATCAGGTAATCCGCACCATGTATCTCACGGGCCTCGATATGCAATCGCGCTACAAGGAAACGAGCCTCGCGGGGCTTGCGTTGAATGTGATTGAATGTTGATCGCAGCAGCGATTGACAATGCGAGTTGCGATACTGAACTCACTTGGGCGTTGATGGAAAGCGATGCAATCGCCGATGATTTTCATTCCGCGATTCGAATTTCGAGTTCAAATTCTCTTTGAGCCTCGATTCGCACCGGAAGCGGTGTTGATCTTTTTTTCACTTGGACGTCGTTTTTTTCTTGACATCGATGTCTCGTGAATCTATACCTTTTTCAACTGCAGTTTCTAATTGCAGAATCGATGCAACCCATCGAAAAGGGAGAATAGGCAAATGGCAACCAAGAAAGCAGCCAAGAAACCAGCGAAGAAAGCCAAGAAGACCGCCAAGAAGGCCGCGAAGAAAAAGTAACGGTCTGAACAACCCATAAGGCAACACTCTAGGGGGACGCTCAAAAGCGTTCCCCTTAGTGTTTGGGGCGAAGAAAAAATTCGCGAACCGCGAGATGACGATTTGCCGCACGATGCAATCGCTAAAACCCGCTCGGGGCGCGGCGATTGGGCCCATTAGAAAGAATTGAGACTTCACTCGACAGGCGCAGAACGTCGTAGACTTTATAGGAACTGAGGGCATGCACGATGACGCGCCGCCGCTGGATTGCCGAGCATTGGGACGAAGCAACTGCCATGATCGTGGGCGCGCAAGCGGAGCATTTAGCGCGCGTGCTGCGCGCGCAGCCGGGCATGGAGGCAGATGTTGTGGCGGGCGGCCACGTCTTTCATGCCGAGGTTGCCGCGGTGATCCAAGCGGGAGAAAGCAGTGAAGTTCGCTTTAACCTTGTTGCGGAACTGGATGCCGACCCCGCCTTGCCCGTTACTTTGGTGATGGCCGTCTACAAGTTCGATCGGATGGAGTGGGCCATTGAAAAAGCCACCGAACTTGGTGTGGCAGCGATCGCGCCAGTCATTGCGCGAAGGACAGAGAAACACCTCGCTCAAGCAGCAGAGAAGCGCGCAGAGCGCTGGCGGCGCATCGCGCGCGAAGCGTCACAACAGGCGCGCCGCAGCGATGAGCCGCTGATTCACGAGCCTGTCGATCTGGCATCGCGTTTGCGGGCAGCGTCCACAGCGACGCGCATCGTGCTCGCCGAGCAGGAACGCACAACCACGCTGCGCTATTTGATTGCAGAAGCCATCGATGCGGCCAAAGAGGAAACGCCCACGTTCGAGATTGCCACCGGTCCAGAGGGTGGATGGGCTCCCGCCGAAGAAGCGCTCTTCGACGCCAACGGGTGGCGCGCCGCGTCGCTTGGTCCGCGCATTGTTCGCGCCGAGACCGCGGCCATCGCCGCGCTGGCCGTCGTTGCGTCGTGCTTGGAGTGATGGCGCCGATTCAGACAGAATCAGAGCGCGATTTCCGGTTCGCTGTGGAAAAGCCGGGACAAACTATCGAGAGACGCCCGGACCGTCACAAGTGCGCGTAGCGCAGAAGCAGACCCGCGAGCACCGCGCCAGCAAGATCGCCGACGATGGGAATGGGCGCGTAGCTCCAATTCGATCCGCCTTTGCCGGGAATGGGCAGCAGCGCGTGGACGATTCGCGGTCCGAGATCGCGCGCGGGGTTGATGGCATAGCCGGTGGTGCCACCGAGCGAAAGCCCGATGCCCCAGACCAGACTGCCGACAAGCCACGGACCCAATCCCGCCGCGGGTCCGTTCATCGCCACTCCGTGCGAGAAGATGGCAGCCGCAATCACGACAAGCACCGCGGTGCCCAGCATCTCGCTGAAGATATTCGCCAGCGGACTGCGCACCGCGGCATTGGTGCAGAAGATACCGAGCTTGGCGGCAGGATCGGGAGTAAGACGCCAGTGCGGCGCATAGTGCAGGGTGACTAGCGCGGCGCCAGCCATCGCGCCAAGGAGTTGGGCGGACCAGTAGACGGGAAGCTGCGCATAGTCTCCTGTGACGACCGCGCCAGCGAGAGTGATGGCGGGATTTAGATTGGCGTTGGGGCTGCCGAAGGCCTGCGCCACCATGACGCCGCACAGCACGCCCAAAGCCCATCCGGTGGTGATCACCATCCAGCCGGAATCCGCTGCGTAGGATTTGCGCAGCGTGACACCGGCATTGACACCATCGCCCAGCAGCACCAGAACCAGCGTGCCCATGAACTCGCCAAACCAGACAGTATGCATCAGATCTTCCTTCTTTGGGGTCTATCTTTTCGGGCCTTCCTTGCCGTGCAGGTGCAGACCCCGGACCTTCACATCGCGCAACCTGGAACTCTATTGAAGGAACTCAAGCATTGTCCATCGCCGGACTTGTCGTCGCCAAGCAAAATCCCGGCAGACGAAATGCCAGGTGCGCGCTGGTGGCTCCGGCACGGCTGTACGATAAGAGGCAACGAGGGATCAGCACATGCAAGCGACGATGAAGAAGATCATCCGCGTGGGTGGCGCGTGGGCTGTCCTGACGGGAGCGTGGGGAATGGCACAGCAGCCACCGGCCCGGCACTGGGCCATCGTTGTACACGGCGGCGCGGGTGACATTGACCGCGCGGAATTGGGTCCAGATCGCGACAAGGCCTATCGCGAGGCGATGAGCGAGGCTGTAAAGGCTGGAGCCGCGGTGCTCGATCGCGGAGGCTCGTCGCTGGACGCAGTCGAGGCAGCGATTCGCGTAATGGAGGACGATCCGCACTTCAACGCGGCGCGCGGAGCGGTTTTTACGGCAGCAGGAAAGACGGAACTCGACGCAGCCATGATGGATGGGGCGACCCTGCGCGCGGGGGCCGTGGCCGACGTGACGCATACGCGCTACCCGATCACATTGGCGCGGGCGGTCATGGAGAAGACGCAATACGTTCTTCTTGTCGGACCCGGCGCCGATGCATTTTCGCTTCAAACCGGGATGGAGCAGGAGGGCGCGGGATATTTTTTCTCGGAGAGCCGCTGGCAGTCGCTGGTGAAGCAACTGCAGAAGGAAGGCAAGCCGATTCCGCCGCGCCCGGCAGGCGCGCCGCCGCCGGACCAGGCAGTACCGGTGACACAACTTGAGGAAGCGGATACGCACCGTTTTGGGACCGTGGGCGTGGTGGCACTCGACCGCAGCGGCAACATCGCCGCTGGCACGTCGACTGGCGGCTTGCAGGGAAAGATGCCGGGCCGCGTGGGAGATTCGCCGCTGATCGGCGCCGGGACTTATGCGTCGAATCAATCCTGCGCCGTGTCGGGAACCGGCGTGGGCGAATACTTTATTCGCTACACCGTTGCGCGCGAGATTTGCGCCTTGGTTCAGTACAAGGGCTTCACGCTGCAACAAGCTGCCGACGAAGTCATCCACAAGCGACTTGCCCCCATTCACGGGGATGGCGGCGTGATCGCGATCGCGCCAGACGGCCAGCTTGCGTGGAGCTTCAATACGCCCGCTATGTTCCGAGCGCGGCAGGTGGAGGGCGGACAGATCGAGGTGCACATTTACAGCGATGAACCGTAATTGCCCGAGCATTCGGAGGCAAGAACACTAGAATCGTGATATGCCGACAGTCTTTCGCGAGCGCGGTTTTCGGTTCTTTTTTTATTCAAACGAGGGCACGCCTCAAGAGGTGGTACACATCCATGTTGAGAAGGGCGACTCGGAAGCGAAGTTCTGGTTGGAGCCGGAGGTTCGTGTGGCCTACAATGATGGCTACGACGCTCGAACTCTCCGTGAGCTGCTGGGGATTGTGGCGGCAAATCGAGACCGGATCAAGAGGGCATGGGATGAGTTCTTCGGTTAGTGCAAAGCGAGTAAGATTCGACCTCGATTGCATGTGGGTCGATTTGACCGACGGCCGGACGATCGGAGTCCCGCTAGCGTGGTTTCCGCGTTTGCTGCGCGGCACCGCAAAGCAGCGCAAGCAAGTAAGGATCAGCCGGCACGGCCTGCACTGGGAGGCGCTTGACGAGGACATCTCCGTCGCCGGTCTTCTTACCGGGTTGCGCGATCGAAGCCTCAGCAGCAAGACATTCGCGGCTTGAAGAGAGCCGTGAAAGCCTGACGCGGCATCCCTCAATACACTTTCCCCATGGCGCTCGAATTCACGACTTCGCACATTGAAGACGCTCTCGCGGTCTTCCGCTACTACAAGCGGCTGGCCGAGCGCGCCATGGAGCAGGTGACGGACGAGCAGCTCTTTGCGGCGATCGACAAAGAGGCCAACTCGATCGCGGTGATCTTGAAACATATGACGGGCAACATGCGCTCGAGGTGGACTGATTTTCTGACGACAGATGGCGAGAAGCCCGACCGTGACCGCGACAGTGAGTTTGTTGAGCCGCCGGCGACACGCAAGGAGCTGATGGCCGCGTGGGAAGACGGATGGAGTCGAGTCTTTTCAGCCATCGAGCCACTGACCGAGGCCGATCTTGGGCGAACCGTGACCATTCGCAGCGAAGCGCACAGCGTGATGCAGGCCATCAATCGTCAGTTGGCGCACTATTCGCATCACGTGGGCCAGATTGTCCTGCTGGCGAAACACTTTGCCTGCGACCACTGGCAGTCGCTCAGCGTGCCGCGGAGCAAGTCGGCCGAGTTCAACCGCAGAGTGGCCGCGGGGGAATTGAGCCAACGGTAGAACAGGTGTGCTTGAACACAATCCTGGTCCCGCGCAGACCTGTAAAATGTTCCGCATGGAGACCATCCAGTACAACCTGCCGCAAAGCCACATTCCGCAATCCTGGTACAACATCCTTCCCGATTTGCCGACACCGTTGGCGCCACCGCTGCATCCGGGGACGCTGAAGCCGATCGGTCCTGACGATCTTGCTCCCCTGTTTCCGATGGGTTTGATTCTGCAGGAAGTGAGCAACGAGCGCGAGATCGAAATTCCCGGAGAGGTGCGGCAGATTTATGCGCAATGGAGGCCTTCGCCGTTGATGAGGGCGCGTCGGCTGGAGAAGGCGCTGGATACACCGGCACGAATCTACTACAAATACGAAGGCGTGAGCCCGGCAGGGTCGCACAAGCTGAATACAGCGGTTGCGCAGGCGTACTACAACAAGCAGGAAGGCGTGCAGTACCTATCCACCGAGACGGGGGCCGGACAGTGGGGTTCCGCGCTGTCGATGGCTTGCGCGTTTCTCGGTTTGCATTGCAAGGTCTTCATGGTGCGCGTGAGCTATGACCAGAAGCCCTACCGCCGCGCGCTGATTGAAGCCTTCGGCGCCTCGGTCATCGCCAGTCCCAGCACGGAGACCGAGTCGGGCCGTGCCATTCTCGCTGAGCATCCACATTCGAACGGCTCGCTAGGCATTGCGATCTCTGAAGCGGTAGAAGTTGCCGCGAAGGACCCGAAGACGAATTATGCGCTGGGCAGTGTTTTGAATCATGTGCTGCTGCACCAAACGGTGATCGGCCAGGAAGCGATTGAGCAGATGGCGCTGGCCGGCGACGAACCCGGCGTAATCATCGGCTGCACCGGTGGGGGATCGAATTTTGCGGGGCTTGTGATGCCCTTCCTGGGGCGCAAGCTAAAAGGGAAGTGCAATGCGCGCATCGTCGCCGTCGAGCCTGCCGCCTGCCCCAGCCTGACCAAGGGCAAATTTGCGTACGACTTTGGCGACACTGGACATCTGACGCCGCTGGTCAAGATGCACACGCTGGGCAGCACGTTCATGCCTCCGGGGATCCACGCGGGCGGGCTGCGCTATCACGGAATGGCGCCGCTGGTCTCGCATGTGATCGACCTTGGACTGGCCGAGGCGACGACAGTGCAGCAGTTGGATGCGTTCGCCGCGGGCATCCAGTTTGCGCGGGCCGAAGGGATTGTGCCCGCGCCGGAGGCGAATCACGCGATTGCGGAAGCCATTCGCCAGGCGCTTGAAGCGAAGGCCGAGGGCAAGGCGCGCACAATTCTCTTTAACTTGAGCGGGCACGGCCACTTCGACATGCAATCCTATATCGACTACCAGGCAGGTAAACTGGAGAATTACGAGTATCCGGCAGAAGAGATTGCCATGGCGCTTGCTGGGCTCCCAGCGGTTGGGTGAGCTACCGGGCTCAGTTTTTGCACGTGGCTGGGTTCAGCATGGAGTGGCGAAACTATCCATTCGACTTGTCTAAGCGTCCAAATGCGTTGAAGATAGCAGAGGGCAGGTTCACGGCAAACGGTACAACACGAGACAATTAACCCAGGAGGCTCAAATTCGGATGAAGATTTGGATGCAAGGCGCGTTCGTAGCGGTCGTAGCAGCTGCACTCTGTGGCGCAACGGCCCAAGCGCAAACTGACGTGGCGTTGAGCGGCTTCGGGACTTTCACCAGCAGCACCACCAGCAGCAGCAGCAACGGCTTCGTCACGCACCAGACGCCAACCAACTCCGAAGGCGGGCTTTTCGAATGGCGCCATATCGTTAATCCACTGGTTGGATACGAGTTTGAGCTCTCATTCAATCCGGCGAATCAGGCTTATAGCAACCCCAATGCCACTCTGCCAACCTGCTTTCCTCTCGGACCCACCACCACAACGCCTCCTACGTGCCAACCACCACTAGAGGTTTCGGGCAAGGCGGTTCAATTCGGCGGGACCTGGGTATTGTCAAAGAAGATTGGAAACCTTAGACCGTTCGCATTGGGCGGCGCCGGATTTGTTGTCACTGTTCCGGGAAAGAGCCTGTATTCGGTGAACACCGTGATGAGGCCGAACTTCATCTACGGCGGCGGGCTGGATTGGACGTTGGTCCCACACTTCGGCCTGCGGCTGCAAGTTCGCGGAAACACGAGCAAGGCGCCGAATTTGTCGGATCTTTTTAACTCGACGACCAAATATACCCAGATCTTCGAGCCGATGGCGGGCGTGTATTACCGTTTTTAAGACTGCCGATTGCGGCAGTCCGCGAAAGCCGATGAGGACACGGCCCGCGTTGGCATCAGAGTGGCAGGCAGCGCTGTGTTACCGTTTCAATACGGCGTCTCCGCGCGGGGCTTGCAATTCCGACCGGCGCCGACCGACAGCGATGGGTGCAAGTGCTGGCGATGCACGGACATCGGGGACGACGGACAGAAGCATACGAATGCAGCAGCCGGAATCGACCTCATCTACGCTTGCTGTCAGTCCTGCTCCACTGACCGGGGCGGCATTGGATCCTGCACCTGCATCGGTACCCGGGACTGGAGAACCAGCCCACCGGCAGCATCGGGTTCCGCGATGGCTCGAGCGCGTCGAATTGTTCCTGCGCGTCATGCTGTGGATGTATTTCGGATTGATAGTTTGCTACTTGCCATGGTCCGGGCAAGTTCTAACATTCCTCCCCTGGTCGCACAATTTGTGGGACCACAACCCACTATGGGAGATGTTTCCTCCACTCGCCGACTTTGCCGCCAACGGCGCAGTGCGCGGGATCGTCTCGGGGTTCGGGCTTCTCAATATATGGTTTGCGCTTCGCGAAGCCATTCGAGATAGAGACAGGGAGTAGGGGTGAGGATCGAGGGAATCGGGATGGCAATCAAGGATCAGCCAGCTGGCAATAAAGTTCAGAGCGGAGAGAATCAAACTGCAAGCGCTTCTGGCGTATCTGTGGTGTCCGATGCTGCACCTCCTGCCGTGATTCCCGGAAACGGAGCGCCGCCTCCGCTGGAGCGTGCTCCGCTGGCCTATGAGAACTCCGCATTCCTGAACAGCGCAGACGGACGCCTCATCCGGATTGTGTCGGAGTTTCTCGAGCCGTTGGCACGCTTCCGGCGTGAGCAGATCCAGGATACTGTGGTCTTTTTTGGCTCCGCGCGCTTTCGCGGCCGCGAAGAAGCCGGTCATGCTCTGGAGCTGTTGGACAACACGGGATCGACGCAAGCAGCTCCGAGCGAAGAACAGCCCGCCAAGGCCAAGGACATCGCGGCAGGCAACGCTACGGAGTTGCAGCGCAAGCGCGCAGTGGCCGCGGTGGAGATGGCTCGGTACTACGAGGATGCTCGTCGTCTGGCGCAACTGCTGACACAATGGGCCAAGACCATCCCTTCGCGAAAGCACCGCTTTGTGGTCACCTCGGGCGGCGGTCCGGGAATCATGGAGGCGGCCAATCGCGGCGCGTATGAGGCCGGTGGCAAGACCATCGGCATGAACATCATGCTGCCCTTCGAGCAGAGGCCGAATCCCT
>CAYYKV010000062.1:0-15417 GCA_964468605.1 uncultured Occallatibacter sp.
TTGTCGCCTTCAACGCCGGCAATGAGCAGTTGTTCTCCTCTTCCATGGCCTGCCCCGATTGCGGCCTCGACGTGCCCAAGCTCGAGCCGCGCAGCTTCTCCTTCAATTCCACTTTCGGCGCGTGTCCCAACTGCCACGGCCTCGGCTCGCTCTACGACTTTGACCCTGCCAAAGTCATCACCGACTGGTCGAAGCCATTGCTCGACGGCGGCCTCGGCCCCGGCTCCTCGTCGCAGTACCTCATCAAGCTCATCCAACTCGCCGCCGATCGCTACAAGATCGACCTGAAGACGCCATTCGAAGATCTCCCGCCAAAACAGCAGCACATTCTCGTCTACGGGCCGCCCAAGGGTGAAGCGCCGCGCACCGGTTTCCACGGCATCCTCGCCTACCTGCGCGACAACGCCGAAGAAGCGCGTAGCGATAGCTATCGCGAGTACATGATGAACTTCATGTCGGCCGCGCCCTGCCCCGTCTGCCGCGGCAAGCGCCTGCGCCCCGAATCTCTCGCCGTCAAAGTGGGCGGCCTCTCCATTGCCGACTTCACTGCCCTGCCTCTCAACCGCGCGCTCTCGGCGGCCATCAACCTCAAATTCACTGAGCGCGAAGCGCTGGTTGCCGAGCGCATTCGCCGCGAAATCGCCGAGCGTCTCGAATTCCTGTGTGCCGTCGGCCTCAACTATCTTTCGCTCGACCGCAGCGCCGCCACGCTCTCCGGCGGCGAGGGTCAGCGCATCCGCCTTGCCACGCAAATTGGTTCGCGCCTGCGCGGCGTCCTCTACGTCCTCGACGAGCCTTCTATCGGCCTGCATCAGCGCGACAACAACCGCCTCATTCAGGCCCTCGAAAGACTTCGCGACCTGGGCAACACGGTCCTCGTCGTCGAGCACGACGAAGAGACCATCCGCCACGCCGATTTTGTTCTCGATCTCGGACCGGGCGCAGGGCGGTTGGGAGGCAACGTCGTCGCCGAGGGCACGCCGGAGCAGATCATGGCCTCGCCCGCATCGCTCACCGGCCGCTACTTGAGCGGCGTCGAAACGATGCTGCAGCGCGCCAAGCCGCGGCCGCTCACCAACAAATGGCTCTCCATTTCCGGCGCGCGCGAGCACAACCTGCACGACCTCGATCTCCGCATACCTATCGGTCTCATGACCGTCGTCACCGGCGTCAGCGGCAGCGGCAAAAGTACGCTGGTCAACGACATCCTCTACCGCTCGCTCGCCAAATCCATCTACGGCTCGCGCGAGGAACCCGGCGCGCATGAAAGCCTTACCGGCGTGGAGCAGATCGACAAAGTCATTCGCATCGACCAGTCGCCCATCGGCCGCACGCCCCGCTCCAATCCGGCTACCTACACCCAGGTCTTCTCGCCCATCCGCGATCTGTTTGCCATGCTGCCCGAGGCGCGCGAGCGCGGCTACAAGCCCGGCCGCTTCAGCTTCAACGTTCCCGGCGGACGCTGCGAGGCTTGCCAGGGCGACGGCCAGCGCCGCATCGAAATGAACTTCATGCCCGACGTCTACGTGCAGTGCGAGGTCTGCAACGGCCGCCGCTATAACCAGGAGACGCTCGCCGTCAAATTCCACGGCCACTCCATCGCCGACGTTCTCGACCTCACCATCGAAGACGCTTTGCCCCTGCTCACTGACGTGCCTCAAGTGCGCCAGAAGCTGCAAACGCTCGTCGACGTCGGCCTCGGTTACGTGCATCTGGGCCAAAGCGCGACGACACTCTCGGGCGGCGAAGCGCAGCGCATGAAGCTGGCCCGCGAGCTCTCCAAGCGCCAAACCGGCAAGACCCTCTACCTCCTCGACGAGCCCACCACCGGCCTGCACTTCGACGACGTGCGCAAGCTCCTCGAAGTCCTGCACCGGCTCACCGATCTCGGCAACTCGGTCATCATCATCGAGCACAATCTCGACGTCATCCGCAACGCCGACTGGGTCATCGATCTCGGCCCCGAGGGCGGCGAAGACGGTGGCCGCATCGTCGGCGAGGGCCGCCCCGCAAAGATCGCCGCCACGCCCGGCTCCTACACCGGCCAGTTCCTCAAGCGCTATTACAAACTCTCGAATGGCCGCCTCGCGCCTGCCGAACCGGAGGAAGAACTCATCCCTCCTCTGACCACGAATGGCGACGGCCTAAGCGCTTCCGCATCAGGACCGGCCAGCACGATTGACCGACCAAAACCAGGAAAAATCGGGAAGCGTGCGCGGCAGAAGAATCCATCGGCGCCAGCCACGCGCCGCGAAGAGAAGCCGGTGCAACCATGACCAACCGCCCCGAAGACGAGTCGCTCGAAGACGAGCCGCCCGGCCACGAGTCTGAACCCGGAATTGGTCAGGCGGGCGATTCCCTGAGCCCCGAGCCCGCCCAGTCTCTCGCCGGCGCCGAAGAACCGCCCGCCAACCATGCTATTTCTTCGGTATTGACGCGCGCCGAATTCGCGCCCACCGAAATCGCACCCGTTGAGCCAGGCCCGCCTGCGCCTGCCGGCCTCTTGACGTCAGACGCGCCGCCGAACCCGCGGCCCAGTTTCGAACCGCAGCTCTTCCAGTCCTTCTTCCAGCCTCCGGCCCGTCCGCCGGTACGCCTACCGCACCTCGGGCACCTCATCCTGCTCACGCTGCTGCTCGGGGTCGGCTTCATCTGCACCGGCGCGATCCTTTATCTCGCCACTCTCTTCCACCTCTTTGGCTGGAGTCTCTCCGCACAGGCCGCAGCCACAAACGTCCCACTGCTGCTCGCCAGCGAGGCAATCCTCTACCTCGTCACTTTCGCGCTCAGCGCGTTCGTCTTCCCTCTCTTTTGGCATGAGAAGCTCTTCGCTGGAATCCAATGGCGGGGCGCCGTTGCACGGCAACGATTCTGGCTGCTCGCCGCAACGGCTCTTGGCTGCGCCGCGCTCGCTGCCCTCGATGAAGTGCTTATGCCCGGCCCCAAAAACGCTCCCATCGAAAAAATGATGAGCACTCCGGGAGCCGCGTGGCTGATGTTCGCCTTCGGCACCACTATCGCGCCTTTCTTTGAGGAGATGTTCTTTCGCGGCTTCCTTTTGCCCGCTCTGTGCACGGCCTGGGACTGGACAGCCGAGCAATTCGCCCAAAAGCCCGCGCCTCCACTCGACGCCAACGGTCACCCGCAGTGGTCCTTCGCCGCCATGGCCGTTGGCTCCATCCTCACCAGCATTCCCTTTGCCTTGCTCCATGTCGATCAGCAGGGCCATGCGCTGGGGCCGTTTCTTCTCCTGATCCTTGTCAGCCTGATTCTCTGCACGGTGCGTCTCAAAACTCGCTCGCTCGCCGCCAGCACGCTCGTCCATACCACATACAACTTCATCATTTTCGCTCTTGCTTTGATCGGCACCGGCGGCTTCCGCCACTTCGACAAAATGTGAGACGGCAGCTTCTAGCTGCTAGCTTTTGACTGGGTACGATCGGCGCTTGTCAAGACGGAACAAAGACGGCAAGCGGCGAACGGGGCGGGCTAGGGCCTTTAGCTAGGAGCTAGAGGCTAGAAGCTAGAAGCTGTTCCACCATTCCCTTACAATCGCATTGATGCCCGACCCAACCCACGCCCAGCAGCTTCTCTCTCTCCTCGCCCGCACCAGCTTCAAGCTCGGCCAGTTCAAGCTCTCTTCCGGCGGCACCAGCGACTACTACATCGACTGCCGCACCACAACGCTGCACGCCGAGGGCGGACGCCTCACCGGCCACGCCATCCTTGAGCTGCTCGAAGCCCACAAAGTTCAAGCCGAAGCCGTCGGCGGCCTCACCATGGGCGCCGACCCCATCGTTTCTAACGTCGCGACCGCCAGCGCCTGGCGCGCTCAGTCGCATCCCAACGCCCCCCTGCTCCACGGCTTTCTCGTGCGCAAAGCTGAAAAAGCTCACGGCACGGGCCGCCGCATCGAAGGCTTCTGCCGCGAAGGCGCCCGCGTGGTCATCGTCGACGACGTCTGCACCACCGGCGCCTCCACCATCGCCGCCATCGAGGCTGCGCAGGAAGCCGGCATGATCGTTGCCGCGGTCGTCTGCATTGTCGAGCGCGAAGAGGCCGCCGGCCGTCCCGCCGTCGAAGCTGCCGCAAACGCCAGCGCCCTCAGTGATGAATCCATTTGGCAGGCCCATCGACACGTCCCGTTCCTCCGCCTTTTCACCGCCAGCGACGTCCGCGCGGAGCATCTAAGACAACTCTCTCCGCATTGACATGCGTTACGTAACGCATTACGATAATTTGTGATTGAATCGTTCCGGCACAAGGGTCTGAAGCGGCTCTACGGCGAAGATGATCCACGCGGTGTTCTGGCGGAGCACGTGTCCAAACTTCGAAACATTCTGGCCCGCCTGGATGCAGCCGCCTCGCAGGAAGATTTGAATCTCCCGGGCTTCCGGCTTCATGCTCTGAAGGGGAGGTACAAGGGTTTCTGGGCGGTGACGGTGCGGGCAAACTGGCGGGTGATCTTTCGATTCTCCGCTGGCAATGCCATTGACGTGGACTATCTCGATTACCACTAAGGAGATTCCAAAATGCCGATGAAGAACCCTCCCCACCCTGGAATGACGGTTCTGGCAGAGTGCATTGAGCCGCTTGGCCTCACCATCACACGGGCTGCCAAGGCCCTGGGTGTAACGCGCACCACGCTTTCTGAGTTGGTCAACGGCAGGCGTGGCATCTCGGCCGAGATGGCGGTTCGGCTTTCAAAGGTCTTCGGGGGCAGCGCCGCAAGCTGGATTACCCAGCAGGCGCACTACGATCTGGCGCAGATTCCGGCTGATCGTATCAAGCTCAAGCGACTCGCCGCTGCTTAAAGCCTGTTATTCACCTTCACATTTACCGTTGACACTGCCAGTCCAAAATCACAAAGGGCAGACCATCTCGGGCCTGCCCTTCATGCTTCTCGGAGAGAAACAACGTACCTGGGGGGATTCCGTTTCTGAATTATTCCGGAACGGGAGACGTCGAAACCTGGCCATTCGTGGGGTTGGACTGGCCGGTCGACGCCGTGGGTTGGGTCTGCGTCTCTCCGCTCATGTTCGAGAGCAACTGCACTTGCACGCGCCGGTTCTCTTTGCGCCCTGCGGCCGTGTCATTCGATGCCACATATTGATCCTTGCCGATGCCGATCAGATAGAAGCGATGCGGCGCGACGCCATACTTCGCCGCCAGGTACTGCACCACCGCATCCGCGCGGCGCTGGCTCAGGTCGTAGTTGTACTGCGCCGAACCAACTGAATCCGTTCCGCCGGTCACTTCAAGAATGTAGCTCTTTGCCGTTCCCAGCGAACCCGCAAAGCTGTCCAGTTGCGATTTGTCATCGGTGGTCAGCACGGCCTTGTCAAAGCCAAAGGTCACTGAAACCGTGGCCATTTGCTTGTAGTTGTCCAGCCCCTTCACCACGCTGTCCAGCGAGTCGGCGCGGTGCGCCACATCGTTGGCCGCCGTGTCGGCGGTGCTCGCTTCCTGGCTTGCGGCCTGCGCGCTTGTTTGGGCCGCGTCAGCTGCGCCTTGCGCATGCGCGATGCCCGCCTGCGCGCGGTCGTTCACGTCATGAATCTGTCGGTTGTTGTCCGCGGTCTTCTGCTCCAGTTGACCGGTATGATCGATCAGTGGCTGCGTCTGGGTCCGCACATAGTTCTTGGTGGCGCATCCCGTCACACCGAATGCCATCAACGCCGCTGCCGTCAACGCAAATCCAAATCGATTCATTGTCATGCTCCTCACCTCTCCATTCCCTGCCGGCGCTGTCGCGCTCTTCCGCCGGGAAGTACCTTCTTCTGCTTCAGTAAGTGCACGCCGCTATCCAATCCGGGATTGCCATGCAACATATTGAAAAATAAGCACATGTTTGCAGTCCTGTGCAAGATCAGTACACCTTGAAACCATGTAATTTTTACCCTTTCCGGTAAGGTTTGCCCTCCGTTCCCCCCGTCGCCTCCCAAACTCGCTCCGCGCAAGCTCGCCGGCCAATGCACCGCGCCGATTCTCGTATTCTAGAAATTGGGCCCATGCATCCCGGCAACTGGCCCGCCGCACGCCGAACTCTCAATGGATCTCTCCGAGAAAATCCGCACGCTGCCCACCCAGCCCGGCGTGTATCTCTACAAGAACGCCGAGGGCGAAGTCATTTACGTCGGCAAGGCCAACAACCTGCGCTCGCGTGTGCGCTCGTACTTACTTGAGGCCTCGCAGGCCAACGCCAAAACCGGGTCGCTCATGCGCGAGGCCGTCGACATCGAAACCATCCTCGTCGCCAACGAGCACGAAGCTCTCGCCCTCGAAAACAATCTCATCAAGCAGCGCAAGCCGCGCTTCAACATCCTGCTGCGCGACGACAAGACCTATCCCTACGTCAAGCTCACCCTCGCCGATCGCTTTCCCAAGGTCTTCGTCACGCGCCGCCTGCGCAAGGATGGCTCCGCCTACTACGGCCCTTACTTTCCCGGCAACCTCGCCTATCGCGTGGTCGAGCTCATCCATCGCAGCTTTCTGCTGCCCAGTTGCAAGGTCGATCTCTCGCGCTACCACCCCCGCGCTTGCCTGCAGTACTACATTCATCGCTGCCTCGGCCCATGTGTCGAAGGCCTCACCACCCCCGACTCCTACAAACAGGCCGTGCGCGACGCGCAGCTTTTCCTCGAAGGCCGCCACGCCGAGCTCGAACGCGCTCTCACCGCGCGCATGATGGCCGCGGCCGACGCTGAGCAGTTCGAGGCGGCCGCGCGCCTCCGCGACCAGCTCTCCACGGTCCACCAGCTCCAGGAAAAGCAGCGCATCGCCACCGCCGAGCTCAACGACGACGCCGATGTCTTCGGCTATCACTTTGAGGACGGCAGCCTGGCCGTGAATCTCTTCCACATGCGCAACGGCAAAATCGTCGACCGCCGCGAGTTTTTCTGGGAAGACCTGCCCAGCCTGATGGAAGCGGTGGAAGACAGAGATCAGGGATCAGGGATCAGGGATCAGGAACAAAAGATGGGTGCCCCCGGTCCCTCGCATTTGGGGACCGGGGACAGCGAGAAAGGTGAGGCACCGGCCTTCAACGCCGGCCACGTCTTCTCCGCCCTCCTCAAGCAGCTCTACATCGACCAGCAGTACGTCCCGCGCTCGATCCTCATTCCTGTCGACTTCGACGACCGAGAAACCCTCGCCGCGCTGCTCACCGAGCGCACCGGCCACAAGATCGAGATCGCCGTCCCCCAGCGCGGCGACAAGAAATCCCTCGTCGATCTCGCCGGCCAGAACGCCCACCAGTCCTACACGCAGCGCTTCCGCGTCCTCGAGCCCTCGCGCAAGGCCATTCAGGAGGCGCTCGCCGACGCGCTCATGCTCCCCGAGCTTCCCCGCCGCATCGAGTGCTTCGACATCTCGCACATCCAGGGCGCTGAAACCGTCGCCTCGCTGGTCGTCTGGGAAGACGGCAAGATGAACAAGTCCGCCTATCGCAAGTTCAAAGTAAAGACGGTCGCCGGCGTCGACGATTTCGCCTCTATGCGCGAGGTGGTTCACCGTCGCTACGCGCGCATTCGCGAAAACGCCAATGGCAACGAAAACTCAAAGAGCAATCTTGCTTTGAAAGGGCACGACTTCAGCCGTGCCGATAGCGACTCCGAGCAATCGGGGGCTTTAGCCCCTGAGGGACGAAACTCCCCGAGCAAAGAACCCAAAACCATGCCTTCCCTGATCCTCGTCGACGGCGGTCTCGGCCAGCTTCACGCCGCGGCCGAAGCCCTCGAATCCCTCGGCTTCACCTCGCAGCCGCTGGCTTCGATCGCAAAAAGAGAAGAAGTCATCTACCTCTACGGCAACGAAGACGAGCCCATCGTCCTCGACCGGCGCTCGCCCGTGCTCCATCTCGTCCAGCTCATCCGCGACGAGAGCCATCGCTTCGCCATCGGCTACCACCGCCAGCGCCGGGCAATGAGAGATAGAGACTCCGAGCTCCTGAATATTCCCGGCGTCGGCCCGCAAACCCGCCAGCGCCTGCTCACCCACTTCGGCAGCCTGCGCGACGTGCAGCAAGCCACGCCCGATTCCCTCGCCGCCGTCGTCAGCCGCAAAACCGCCGAAACCATCTGGCAGCACTTCCACGCCGGACTTCCGGCGCAATGATGCGTTCAAGAGGCCGGCGTAGAATTGCCTAAGCCCTAACAGAGGTTTTCACCGCCTTGCAAGACGCCATTCCTGCCGCCCCCGCGCGCACTCCCCTTCGCGCAGCACTCATCCTCGCCGCGCTCTTCGGCACGCTGACGTTCCTCATCCATTTCGTCAGCTCGCTCTGGGGCAGTCATCTCGGCTACGGCTTTTTTCGCGACGAACTCTACTACCTGGTCTGCGGGCATCACCTGGCTTGGGGCTACGTGGATCAGCCTCCGCTCGTTGCCCTGCAGGCGCGGATCGCCGAGACGCTTTTTGGCCTCTCGCCCACCGGAATTCGTATCCTCAGTTTCGCCGCCAGTGGCGTGCTGATTTCGCTCACTGGCTTGCTCACCTGGCAACTGGGCGGCCTCCGCAGTGCGCAAATACTGGCGATGACCGCAGCGCTGGCGGCACCGGTGCTTTTGGGCACCTCAAATTTCCTCTCCATGAACTCCTTTGAGCCGTGTTTCTGGATGGGATCGATGTTCGTGCTGCTGCGCATCGCCGACGGCAGCGCTAGCCCGCGCGCGTGGCTCGTTTTTGGATTGCTTGCCGGTCTCGGCATCGAGAACAAACATTCCACCGTCTTCTTCCTCCTGGCGCTCCTTGTGGGTCTGCTCCTTACGCCGCAGCGGCGGATCTTGTTGTCGCGCTGGTGCGCAGCCGGTGTCGCGCTCCTGCTTCTGCTCGCTCTCCCGAACTTCATCTGGCAGTGGATTCATCACTTCCCGACTTATGTGCTTCTCGAAAACATTGCCCACTCCGACAAAAACATCAAGCTGCCGCCGCTCGCGTTTCTTCTGCAGCAGGGCAACATGCTGTTTCTGGGGTCAGCTCCACTGTGGATCAGCGGTCTCGCTTGGCTCGCTTTCGCGCGCAAAGCTGGGGCCTGGCGCTTCGCTGCGGTTACTTACCTTGTCTTTCTGGCTCTGCTGATGGCGATGCACGCCAAGGATTACTACCTCGCGCCCATCTATCCTTTGCTCTTCGCAGCCGGAGCGGCCGCCCGCAGCCATCGCCCCGGCTTCCGCTGGCTCATTGTGGGTTACACGGCCGTCCTCGCGCTCTCGCTTTGTTTCATCAGCGCTCCCATCGTTCTCACACTGCTTCCGCCGGCGAATTATCGCGCCTATGTCTCCCACTTCCCCGGCACCAATACCAAGCAAGAAAAATTCTCCAGCCCGCTGCCCCAAGTCCTCTCCGACCGCTTCGGCTGGCCGCAGATGGTCGAGGGATTCGCCGCCCGCTACAACGCCTTACCTGCCAGTGAGCGCGCCCAGACCGGCATCTTTTGCGGCAACTACGGCGAAGCCAGCGCGGTGAACATTCTCGGGCCGGCATACGGCCTGCCCACTGCTATCAGCGGCCATCAGAACTATTTCTACTGGGGCTGGAACGGCTACACGGGCGAATCAATGCTCACGCTGGGCGACAGTCGCGACGAATACACCGATACTTACGCCGAAGTCGTCGATCTCGGTCCATTCGATGCGCCGTGGATCATGGACTTCGAGCACCTGCACTATTTCTGGCTGCGCCATCGCAAGCGCCCGTACTCCGCTGACTGGCCGGACTTCAAATTCTGGTATTGAGCTGCCGCGAATCGAATTCGCGTATACTTTGGCGAACGACCCATCGGGAAACATCCCATGCACGAAGCCGGCTCCTCTGCCGCACTCCATCCACTTCGTCCGGCACTTCTCCTCGCCGCAGCATTTGCTCTTTTTACATTTCTCATTCACCTCTTGAGTACGCTCTGGGGCCTCCATCTCGGCTACGGCTTCGACGGGGACGAGCTCTACTTCCTCGTCTGCGGCCGTCACCTCGCATGGGGTTATGTCGATGCGCCTCCTCTGGTCGCTCTGCAGGCCCGGCTCGCCGAATTGCTTTTCGGCCTCTCGCCAGTTGGCGTGCGCATCTTCAGCTTCGCTGCTGCTGGCATCAATGTTGCTCTCTCCGGCTTGCTCGCTTGGCAATTGGGCGGCAGGCGCCTCGCGCAAATTCTCGCCATGATCGCCGTCCTCGCCGCGCCCGTATTCCTCGCCACTTCCAACTATCTCTCCATGAATTCCTTCGAGCCGTGCTTCTGGATGGGCGCCCTCTTCGTTATCCTGCGCATTGCCGACGGGTCAGCCAGCCCCCGCGCGTGGCTGCTCTTCGGTCTTCTCGCCGGCCTTGGCGTTGAGAATAAGCACACCACAGTATTCTTTCTCATCGCTCTCCTCGCCGGCCTTCTGCTCAGCCCGCAGCGCCGCATCCTCTGGTCACCTGGCTGCGCAGCCGGAGTCGCACTGCTTCTCCTCCTCTCGTTACCGAACTTCCTGTGGCAATGGATTCACGGCTTCCCCACCTACGAGCTTCTTAACAACATCGCGCACAGTGACAAGAACGTAGTTCTTCCGCCAATTCAGTTTCTGATTGCACAGGCCGATATTCTCCTCTACGCCGCGGCGCCATTGTGGATCGCCGGCCTGGTCTGGCTCGGCTTTGCGCGCATCGCGCGTAATGCTCGCTTTGTTGCGCTCACCTACGTCGTCTTTCTCGCAATGATGATGCTTCTCAGCGCAAAGCACTATTACCTGGCTCCGATCTACCCGGTTTTATTCGCCGCCGGAGCCGTTGCTCTTACTCGCCTCACTCGCCGGGCTTGGGTCCCGCTCGCCTACTCCGCGCTATTGGCGCTTTTTCTTTGCCTGGTCTCCGCGCCCCGCATCCTCACGATCCTCCCGCCCGATCGATACGCTTTGTACTCGGCTCGCACAAGGCTATTCCTCACCGCCTCCGAGGCAGAGAGGGCCGCCAGCCCGCTGCCCTCCTTCCTTTCGTATCGCTTCGGCTGGCCCGAACTGGTCCAGGGGTTCGCCGTGCGTTATCGCTCTCTTCCGCCCGATATCCGCGCTCGAACGGCGATCTTCTGTGGTAACTACGCCGATGCCAGTGCCGTTAACCTTCTCGGCCCCAGATACGGCCTGCCGACCGCCATCAGCGGACACCAAAACTATTTCTACTGGGGATGGAACGGCTACACGGGAGATTCCGTGCTCACGCTTGGCAACAACCTTGATGGCTACCGGAAGTTTTACGGGGAAGTTGTCGATCTCGGGCGATTCGATGCGCCTTAGACCAGGGACAGCGAGCATCAGCACTATTTGTGGCTCCGCCATCGGGTGCGCCCGTATGCTCTCGACTGGCAGGATTTCAAGGATTGGTATTGAGCCCCGGAATCGTCGTTGGCGCGACAGCGCCGCGAGCGCCCTACCCCGCCCGCACCAGCTCGCTCTTTCGCACCACTATCCGCTTGCTGCAAGCCGGGCACGAGAACCGGTCGAACAGCGCCACGCTCCCCACCGAGGAGCCGCACCACGGGCACTTCCCTTTCAGCGCGCTGATTCCCATCAGCGGCCCAATCAGCGGCGCGCACACTCCTGCGATGATCATCGGCACGCCAAGAAACACGCCCAGCCCCGTCAGGCAAATCATGCCGCCCCAGATGATCAGCACTGGTGCGGCCACCAATCCCAGCAGCATTCCGCCGAACGCGCCCTTCACCGGCGGCTTCTCGTGTTCCTGATGTTCGAGCTCAGGCAGGTGAGCCTCCTGCACGTTTGTTAATCCGCAATGCGGGCAGAACTTCCACGCCGCCTCAAGCTGCGCAGCGCATTTCCGACAGGTCGCGCTCATAGAGCGACCGCTCCCTCACGGTCATCGGCATCCGCCGCAGGGTCCGCGCGAAGCAGACTGCCCTTCGCCGCGGCCACAAGCCATCCGTGCCCCGAAGCGTCTGCGATGATGAAGTCTAGGCCCGCTTGAATTGTGTTGCCCGTGACTGCCGTCACGCCCCTCTCGTCGCAATGCGGAGCCTCGCGGGTTGATTGCGCTGCTCCCATGCATCGGCTGCCATCCCCGCCGGAATCTGTGATCTTATAGAGAGACAGATCCCCCTCGCGTACCCGGGAGTGCGCCCATGGCCTCCACTTTGGAGTCGAGCCTCAAGCATCGCTTGTCCTTTTTTAACGAGCAAAGGCTGCCCGCGGTAATTACGGCCACGAATGGCGAATCGCTGTTGGAACTCCTGACCGGCGAAGCGCAGGAACTCGCCGCGGTTCAGCTCCGCTATGGCGCGATTCTCTTTCGCGGCTTCGGCCTCCGCACCGCGGAAGACTTTCGTGCCGCCGCCGATCGTTTCTTTGATGGCGCGCTGCCCCAGTATCTTGGCGGCGTCAGCCCACGCGGCCAAATCATGTCGGGCGTCTACGAGTCCACTCGATACCCCTCCCACATGCGCATCCCGCAGCACAACGAGATGTCGTATCTTCCCGATCCGCCGCGCGCGCTGGCATTCTTCTGCCAGGTCGAGCCAAGCCACGGAGGCGAGACGCCGTTGGCCGACTCTCGCGTAATCTACGAGCGCATCCCCGCAACCATCCGCGCCAGATTTGAGACGCATGGCGTTCGCTATCATCGTCATCTCTATGGCCCGCGGTGGTACTCCCCCACGCGAGCCGTCAACCGCATCCAGGAACTGCACAGATCCTGGATGGCCGCCTTTTCCACCAACGACCGTTCTCAAGTTGAGCGCGTCTGCGCGGAACAAGGCGCTGCGGTCCGGTGGAATTGGGAAGAAAGCGCGCTGATTACGAATACGCTGCCGGCGGTGCGAGAACATCCCAGGACTGGCGAGAAGCTGTGGTTCAACCAGGCATCGACTTTTGTGGTTACACCGCGAAGCGCAGGCTTCGCGCGCTGGCTCCTTTACCACGCTGGATTCCCGTCGCCTTACTCCCGTCCATTCCATGCAACCCTGGGCAACGGAGATTCGCTTCGCAGCGCAGAACTGAACAGCATCAACAATGCGATCGATAGCGCAACCGTAAAGTTTCGCTGGCAGCGCGGCGATCTCCTTTTGGTGGATAACTTCCTCGTTGCTCACGGACGCATGCCGTTTCGCGGCGATCGCCGCATCCTCGTCGCAATTCACTGATAATGGTGGTCAGGCCCAGTTCCGTGCGCAATCTTCGTACGCGGCGCCTCTGCCATCTCATCGCCGTCAATTAAAGTAAAGCAAGGGAACTCCACGGATGCATACTTCAGTTTTTCTCAGATTCCGCAAGGCTGGCATCCCGCTGGCGGGCATTTTCGCAGCTCTTCTCGCCGTCTCGCCGCATGCGCAGACGGTCTCCTCCTCGATCAACCAGCCGGACCAGCCGTCCTCCTGGTTCAATAAACAGACCAATGAGATCGGCCTCACAGGCTTCGATGCCGCCACCGAGATCACGCCCGAAGGCTATCTGCAATCGGGCTTTGAAAAACTCATGTTTTTCACCGGTCCCGATCTCCACCCGGCCACTGATCAAGTCCAGATTCTCGAACAAGGCACTCTGCCCATCGTTCATTACGAGTTCGCGCGCGATGGCTTCACCTACCGCTTCACCGTCTTCGCCGGCAAAATCGACAAAAGCGCTATCATTCGCGCCCGTCAAAACGCCAAATTTCCTTTCTTGCCTGGCTTTGACATTACGTCCGGCATCTACGAACCCCAGGTTGACTTCATCCGCGTCGACATTACGAATTCTGCCCACGAACTCAAGCGCGCCGTCTTTGCCTCCGGCGTTTGCTATGGCGACCCCACCGGAGCCGCGCAAGGCGTCAGCCGCAAAGCCGGCGAAAGCTTCAACCCAGGCTGGATGAACTACTTCGACGACGCCAACTTTTACCGCTTCAATCGCGATCTCTACAGCTTCCCCGCCGGCTACGTCGACCGCAGCTTCACCATCCGCAAGAACTGGAGCGAGCCGAACCCCCAGTACGTTTTGGGGGTGACTCACGTAGACGCCACCCCCACTACGCCCGTCGGCATCGTCACTTACGCGCGCGATCTCAAGCCAGGCGAAACCTGGACTCTCGATTTCAAGATGCTGGTCATTCCCAACGCCGACCCCTTCGTCATCTCCGCCGTCGACGACGCCAGTCTCGACGCAATCGAGGCGCAGGTGCACGCAGAGCCGGCCGCGCAGCATTGACGCAACCGCCGGATACGGCCATTGCTCCCTGTCGCTATCAATCCTGCATTAGTTCGCGCGTGAAACCGCCTGGGAGGTCGCGGACTGCAGCTTCTCTTTCACCATTGCCAGCAGCCGCTCCGGAGGCACAGGTTTGTTGAGCAGGGTGAAGTGATGCCCGGCGCTGCTCGCCGCGGCCAGCAAATCGACCGTCGTCGCTTGCCCGGAGAAAAGCAGGATCTCGCAGTCGGGAAACACGCGTTGAATCGTGATCGCGAGTTCTATCCCATTCATCCCCGGCAACACCACATCGGTGATCAACAGATGAGGTGGCGAGATCAACGCAGTTTCAAGAGCGTCGTCTCCGTCATACGCGGCCATGGCAGCATAACCGCTCATGGAAAGGATTGTGGTTACGGTGTCTGCGATCGATGTTTCGTCATCGACCACCAGAATCCGCTGGCGATAATCGAACTCGTGGAAGGATGGAGCTTCGCCAACCGGCACGATAGGGGTGTTTCGTGTTCCGCTCATATTCATGTCGAAGCCTCGCTGATGAATGAGCAACCTCCGTGCCAAACCAGCCGGAATGATGGGAACCCCTTATCGCTGCTTGGGCTTGCGCCGAGGAAAGCCGGCAATTGACGGAGTTTTCCTCCGGCGGAGAGTTCGGGAGTTTTTACACGCTTAGGATATTTTTACCGGGGCAATAGCATTTCGACACGCTTGTCATACGGTGTCATTCGCCAACGTTAACGTTAGCGATACGCCACGCTCGCGGCCTGGAGTTTGCCGAACACGAAGGACAGGCATACGTAGCACGCGCTTCTGCATCGAATCATGATGGAGGATCCTTCCGTTGGCACAACGCCACAAAGCGGAATCCGTTTCAATGAAATTTCAAACGGTTCAGCAGGATGCGGTTCCCAAAGGCCGCGCAGGCAAGCACAAGCGCATTGTCACTCTCCTGTTGAGTCACCTCGATCGACTGCCTTCCGGTAATGCCCTCAAAGTCCCCCTCGCCGCACTGCCCGACAGCAAAGCGAACATTCGCGCTGCTCTCAATCGAGCCACACACCGCAATGGCGTGGCCGTCTCCACATCCAGCGACTCCAGTTATCTTTATCTCTGGAAGGCCGTTCAAAAACCCTCATAAATCCTCCCTGGCACATTCCTGATACATTCTTGTTTTCGGCTGTTCCGGAGCTCGCCGTGGACGCTGTGCGCATCGACAAATGGCTTTGGGCCGCGCGCTTCTTCAAAACGCGCGCCATGG
>CAYYKV010000063.1:0-15218 GCA_964468605.1 uncultured Occallatibacter sp.
TGGCCCTGGCCCACGCCATCAATGCCCTCGCTCCTCGCGTCCTTGCCGAGGAAGCCGCCGAACGCAACGCCCTCCTCGTTCACTATTCCACCGACTATGTCTTCGACGGCAGCAAGCAGCAGCCATGGACGGAAGAAGATCCACCAGCGCCACTCAGCGTCTACGGCGCCAGTAAGCTGGCGGGCGAACAGGCTGTCCAAAACTCCCGCGCTCGCTACCTCATTTTTCGCACCAGTTGGGTCTACGGGCCGCACGGCAACAACTTCTTGCTCACCATGCTCCGCTTGGCCCATGAGCGCGACCGACTCTCCATTGTCGACGACCAGGTTGGCGCACCAACTACATCGATCGAACTCGCCCGTGCAACTCACGCGATCGTCACGGGCGTACTGGCAGGCAGCTTTGGCGAATCAGAAAACTGGCGCGGCCTTTACCACATGACTTGCTCGGGCTCTGTCTCCTGGTTCGGTTTCGCTCAGGCCATCTTCGCCCGAGCGTCCGAGCGTCTCGGCGTGAAAGTGCCGGAGCTGATCCCGATTGGAACCAAAGATTATCCCGCCTCCGCCGCCCGCCCTCGCAACTCCGTCCTGTCGAACGCCAAGCTCCATGCCCGCTTCGGCGTCCAGCTTCCGACGTGGCAGTCCGCTCTGGATCAAGTGATCGAGTGTCTTCAGACACGCCCGGGATCGGAATAGGCTGCGAGCAGCGTTCTCGCCGCGCGAAACGACGTCGTCCGACCTTCTGTCACGTCGCGCTCCAGCGCCTCCATCCTGTCGCGCACTTCCGGATGGGTGAAAAATCGCGTTCGCAAGGCCTGATCGATCATCTCGTGCATCCATCGCCGCTGTTGCTCACGCCGGCTCGCGGCGAACCAGCCGTTGCTTCGCGTCAGCGCCGCATGCTCCTGCACGCGCTCCCACAATTCGGGGATTCCCGCGCCCGTGAGCGCCGAACAGGTCACCGCGCGCGGCGTCCATCCTGACCCCGATGCCGGAAAAAAGTGCAGCGCGTTCTGCGATTCGGCGCGTGCGCGTTCCGCCGTGGCCACATTCTCTCCATCGGCCTTGTTCACCGCCACCAGATCGGCCAGCTCCATCACGCCGCGCTTGATTCCCTGCAACTCATCGCCTGCCCCGGCCAGAGTGATCAGCAGAAAAAAGTCCACCATTTCGTGCACAGCGGTCTCTGACTGCCCCACGCCGATTGTCTCCACGAGGATGTTTGGGTATCCCGCCGCCTCGCACAGCAGCATCGCCTCGCGCGTCCGCTGCGCCACCCCGCCGGCTGTGCCGCGCGAGGGTGACGGCCGGATAAATGCCATCTCGCTCGCGGCCAACCTTGGCATCCGCGTCTTGTCGCCTAGAATGCTCCCGCCGGAAATCTGGCTGCTGGGGTCGATCGCCAGCACCGCGACCTTCTGCTTTTTCGTCTCGATCAGGAATCCGCCCAGCGCTTCAATCAAGGTGCTTTTGCCCGCGCCTGGCACGCCCGTAATCCCCACGCGAACCGAATCGCCGCAGTGTGGCAGGCAATCCTCCACAATCTGCTCGGCCACCTCGCGGTCCGCCTCGCGAGCGCTCTCGATCATCGTTACGGCGCGCGCCAGCACACTGCGGTCGCCAAGGAGAATTCCGTCGCGATACTCTTCGCGCGAGAGTGGCCGGTGTCTCTTCGCAGGCGCCGGAGCTTCCGGCGTTCCGCATCCCGGCAATTCACGCAGCGCGCTCTTCATTGCATTCACCTATCCGATTACGGCGGCGCACAGCATCTCCAGAATCTTTTGCGCCGCCATCGGAATCACCGTCCCCGGCCCGTAAATTCCGGCCACACCGGCGTCAAAGAGGAACTGGTAATCCTGCGGCGGAATCACGCCACCCACAACCACCAGAATGTCGTCCCGGCCCAGCGCGCGCAGCTCGTGAATCAGTTGCGGCACCAGCGTCTTGTGCCCCGCGGCAAGGCTCGACACGCCCACCACGTGCACGTCGCTGTCCATGGCAAATCGCGCCACCTCGCGCGGCGTCTGGAAAAGCGGTCCCACGTCCACATCGAAGCCGATGTCCGCGAAAGCCGTCGCAATCACTTTCGCTCCGCGATCGTGCCCATCCTGGCCCATCTTTGCCACCAGAATGCGCGGCCGCCGCCCTTCTTCGCGCTCGAACTCTTCCACCATTCGCCGCGCTTTCTTGAATTCCTCGCCATTCGCGCTTTCCGCCAGGTACACGCCGGCGATCGTACGCGTCATTGCCTCGTATCGCCCCCACACATGTTCCAGAGCCATCGAAATCTCGCCCAACGTTGCTCGTTTGCGCGCCGCTTCCACCGCGCACTCCAGCAGATTTCCCTCGCCGCTTTCCGCCGAGCGCTCCAGCTTCTCCAGCGCTTCGCGAACCGCCCTCGCATCGCGCTTGCGCTTCAACTGCTCCAGGCGCTTTACCTGAGCCGTGCGCACCGCGTCATTGTCGATGTCGAGCACCGGAATCTCCGGCTCCTCTGTCGCCGGGTACGCGTTCACGCCCACAACCACGTCGTGCCCTGCATCGATGCCTGCTTGCCTGCGCGCGGCCGCTTCTTCGATGCGCATCTTCGGCACGCCCGTCTCAATCGCCTTTGCCATTCCGCCCAGCCGCTCAATCTCCTCGATTAGGTCCCACGCCTTGTGCATCAACTCGTGCGTCAGCCGCTCTACGTAGTACGACCCAGCCCACGGGTCCACCACACGTGTAATCCCCGTTTCCAGTTGCAGGTAGAGCTGCGTGTTGCGCGCGATCCGCGCCGAAAAATCCGTAGGTAGCGCCAATGCCTCATCGAGTGCGTTGGTGTGCAGCGATTGTGTGCCCCCAAATGCCGCTGCCAGCGCCTCAACGCACGTGCGCACCACGTTGTTATACGGATCCTGCGCCGTCAGACTCCACCCCGACGTCTGCGAGTGCGCGCGCAGCGCCAGCGACTTTGGATTCTTTGCGCCGAGGCTCTTTACCAGCTTCGCCCAAATCATGCGCGCCGCCCTCATCTTGGCAATCTCCATGAAATGGTTCATGCCCACGCCCCAGAAAAACGAAATCCGCGGCGCAAACTCGTCCACATCCAGCCCTGCGCCGACGCCCGCGCGCAGGTATTCCAGCCCATCGGCTAGCGTGTATGCCAGTTCCAGGTCGGCCGTCGCCCCCGCTTCCTGCATGTGGTATCCGCTCACGCTGATGCAGTTGAACTTGGGCATCTTCGCTGCGCAGTAGCGAAAGATATCGCCGATAATGCGCATCGATCCCGCCGGCGGATAGATGTACGTGTTGCGGACCATGAACTCCTTCAAAATGTCGTTCTGGATGGTCCCGCTCAGCGCCTCCGGCGCCACGCCCTGCTCTTCCGCGGCAACAATATAGAACGCCATGATCGGCAGAACCGCGCCGTTCATCGTCATTGAAACCGACATCTGGTCCAGTGGAATGCGATGGAACAGTGTCTTCATGTCAAGAATCGAGTCGACAGCCACCCCCGCTTTGCCCACGTCGCCCGCTACGCGCTCATGGTCGGAGTCGTAGCCGCGGTGCGTAGCCAAATCGAAGGCCACAGAAAGCCCGTGCTGCCCGGCCGCCAGATTGCGGCGATAAAACGCGTTCGACTCTTCCGCGGTTGAGAATCCTGCATACTGCCGGATCGTCCACGGGCGCATTGCATACATCGTCGCGTATGGCCCGCGCAGATAGGGAGGAACGCCGGCCGCGTAATTCAGGTGCTCTAGCCCCGCCAAATCCTCACGTGTATAAAAACTCTTTAGTTCGATCTGCTCTGCTGAAAACCACTCCTCTGCCTCATGCGGAGCCCGTGCTCCCGCTGCGGCTTGCCAATCGATCTTTGTAAAGTCAGGTCGCATCGTCAGATCTTCATCCCCATTCGTTCCTGCCACTTCGTCAACATTTCCAGGGGATTGCTGCGCAGGTGCACAAAATCCGCAACCCCAGCCGCCGCAAGCTCTCCCGCGTCATCAGGGTTTCCTGCAACAATCACCGGCGTCGTTCGGCCCAGTTCCCTCAGTTTCGTCGTCAGCCCAACGGTAATTGCGGCGTATTCCGCATTGGCGCTGCAGAGCACAATCAGGTCGCCCTCCGCCGCGGCGATCTCCGTTGCATTTCTGAATCGTCGCGTCACCGTTTCGAATCCCGCGCATGCAAAAAAGTTCGTCGCAAAGTTCGAACGCGCTGCACGCATCTTCTCGTCGCCAATCTCTGCGAGCAATACCCGTGGCGTCACGCCGGTCAAAGCCGCGTGCCGCTCGGTGCGCAGGCGCATCTCCTCATAAGGTTGCGCTCCGCATTTTGTCTCGCTCACTCGATCTGTCTCGATCCGGTCCAACGCTCGCTCGGCCGAATTCGCGAACTGATTTGTTCCCACTAGTACGCGCCGGCGCAGCGCAACCGCTTTTTCCTTCCCAGCCATTGAGCGTCCCAATGCTTCTGCGATCAGCCCTTCCGCCTGAGCCTTCCGATAACCGCCGTGCGCCTCGATCTCCTGCATGCGCTTCCAGCCCTCGCGCGCCAGAAAATCTGTCAGCGCCTCGATGAAATACGACCCGCCTCCCGCATCGGCCACGCGCCCCAACCACGCTTCATGCTTCAGCAGGAGTTGCGTATTGCGTGCCAGCCTTCGGCTCGCCTCATCCGGCTGCTTGTAGCACGCGTCAAACGGCGCAACCGTCACCGAGTCTGCGCCGCCCAGCACCGCGGCCATGGCTTCGGTGGTGGCGCGCAGGATATTCATATGCGGATCGTAAACCGTGTTGTTCCAACGGGAAGTGTGCGCCGCAATGCGTGTCCGTGCCCCCGAACGCGTTACGCCAAAGCTTTCGACTACGCGCGCCCACACCATGCGAAAGGCGCGCAGCTTGGCAATCTGGAAAAACATTGGCGAGCCCATGCCAACGCTGAACTCCAGCACCGCCGCGGCGCGTTCCACTCCCACGCCGCGTTCCTGCATTGCAGCCAGAAAATCAACCCCGGCCGCCAGAGTGAGTCCAACTTCTTCCACTGCCGTCGCTCCGGCTTCTTCGAATGCCTCGCCATGAATCGTGAACGGTACAAACCCGTCCGGCGCGTCGCCGATCACCTTCGCCGCAAAGTCGACGCTCGCCGTCGCGTCGCATCCGGTTGAGAGTCGCCCTGCACTTTTCCCCTCGCCGGGCCATTCGATCAGCAACCGTAACGATCGCTCGTCAGCGCGTTCAAAATGAACCGGAATCTCGTCGAGATTCGCGAGGACCGCGTCCAATTCATCGCCGCGCTCAACCACTAGCCCGCTGAACGCAATTCCCTCGGCGCCGGCAGCAACTGCAGTACATGCCGCGCGATTCGCGCTTTCCACATCCGCTGCGTCAATCTCTTCGCGAATCTGCCAATCGCCGGTCGTGCGCGCGCCGCGCCGGTAAGGAAATGCTCCCGGCGCCGCATCCAGGCACGCCAGATCCTTCAAATCCTCGGCGCGATAATACGGCTTCACCGCGAGTCCCTCTTCGCTGTGCCAGATCAGCCGTTTCTCGTAGTCGGCGCCCTTCAGGTCCCGCGCAATCGCCGACTCCCACTCCGCTGTGCTGATCGCGGGAAACTCCTCAAGCAAATGATCCATCGCCACCCTCTCTCACCTGCCTTCGGGGTCTTCCACCATCTCGATGAGGAACCCAAATGCTCCCTCGGCCCGCGACTTGGGATGCACAAAGAAAACCGTTGTGCCCCGCGAGCCCTTGCGCGGAGCCTTGTCAATGAGTTGAAAGCCATTGGCCTGCATCGCGTCGAATGCACGCTTTGCGTTCTCCACGCGAAAAGCCACGTGTGCCAGCCCGCCACGTCCACCGTTTCTATCAATCAGTTTCTGTACCGGCGAGTCCGGAGATAGCGGCTCCAGCAGCTGAATCAGATTCGGTCCCTCGCCAATCTGAAGAAGCGCCTCGCGCACCTGATCCCCGCCCCGTACTTCCTCGCGGTGAATCTCCCTGAAGCCAAGACTCTCGTACGCTTTCACTTGAGTCTCAAGCTCGCCCTGCCTCACTGCGATCGCGACGTGATCCACGAATCTGATCCCGGGGACCTGCTTCAATTCCTCCTGCACATCGCCCATCACGTCCCCTTGCTCCACTGCAGTCAAACCTGCCTCGCTTGCTCTCATTCGAGCTCGAGCAACACCTGGTTCAGTTTCACTGGATCGCCTGCCGCCACGTGAACGTTCTTCACAGTTGCCGCCCGTGGCGCCGTTACGTTCGTCTCCATCTTCATCGCTTCCAGAACCAGAACCAGTTCGCCGGCTTCCACGGCTTGTCCCGGCTCCACATTCACCTTGATCACCAATCCCATTACCGGGCTGTGGCAAACCTTGCCCTCGCCGTCCCACGCTGCCGAATGGCCCTGCGCAGGTGAGCCAATCGCATTTGCCGCGTGCGTTGCATGGTGTGTGGCATAGCTCGGCGACGATTCGCTCTCATCGTCTTCCAGAACCTCGACGTCAACCTCGTACGCTTTTCCGTCGATCGTGATCTGAAGCTTCAACGTGCCGCTCCCTTTCTTTCAAGACCTGTTGCCGCCTTCACCCTCTCGAACGCGGGTTATGCGAGGTCTGCACAAAGGCGCGTCCCTGCTGCGCCCAGGCGCCCGCGCTGCTGTGCTCCGGCGGCGCCGGTTGCGCCGCGCGAATCTGCGCTTTCTTACCGGTAAACGTCGTCGCCGCCGCTGTCAGCACAGCAACAATCTCTGGCTGGAGCGATTTCGATTTCTGTCCGCTTGCAATTTCCGTCGCATTGGAAGTTGTTGCGCTCTCAACCAGCTGTGCCGGAATCGGATTCAGCCCGCCAAGCTCCGCCACGCGTGCCTGCAGGGCCTTCACGGTTGTGGCCATCGCGCTCAACTGTCGTTCGGTCTCCCGTTGCTTATCGCCGACGGCGCGACGCATCGCACGCGCCATTGCGGCATAGATGGTCGCGCAGGCCGCTCCCACGAGGGCCGCTCCAATGACCCAATCTGCCCAATGACCTTTCATGCGTCGCCTCCTTGCTGCTTTCCGGCGATGTATGGCTCCGAGAGCCGGGGTCGCCGGAGTCGTGTTTTACAGCGGAATCAATCCATGTTTCTTCTGCGGCCGCAATTCGCGCTTTCCGTGCAGCGACTCCAGGGCCCGCGCCAGGTATCGCCGCGTCTCCGCGGGCTCAATAATGTCATCCACCAGCCGCCGGCCCGCCGCCACATAAGGATTCGAGAATGTCTCGCGATACTCGTCCACCAGTTCCTTGCGCCGTGCTGCCTTGTCCTCGGCCGCATCGATCTCCCTGCGGAAGACGATCTCTGCCGCGCCCTCGGCCCCCATCACCGCAATCTCTGCAGTCGGCCAGGCCACCACGCGATCCGCGCCCAGGCCCTTCGAGCACATCGCAATGTAGGCCCCGCCGTACGCCTTTCGCAGGACAACGGTGATCTTCGGAACCGTCGCCGCCGAATAGGCAAACAGCAGCTTGGCCCCGTGCCGGATGATTCCTCCGCGCTCCTGCTCCACGCCCGGCAGAAATCCCGGCACGTCCACAAACGTCAGCAGCGGAATGTTGAATGCGTTGCAGAAGCGCACGAACCGCGCCGACTTGTCCGACGCATCGATGTCCAGCGCGCCCGCCAGCACGCACGGCTGATTGGCCACTATTCCGACGGGTCGCCCTTGCAGTCGTCCAAAACCAATAACAATGTTCGCGGCAAACTCTGGTTGAATCTCGAGAAAATCCTGGTTGTCCACCACGCGCACAACCACGTCGCGAACGTCGTAGGCCACCTTCGGATCGACGGGAACAGTCCCGCTCATCTCCGCGTCGGCCCTCATCCGCCCGCTGAACGGCAGCCGCGGCGGATCCTCCACATTGTTCGCCGGCAAAAAGCTCAACAAGCGCCGGCAAAGCTCGAGCGCTTCAACGTCGTCGCGCGCTATCAGGTGTACTACGCCCGAGTAGTGCATCTGCGATTGCGCTCCGCCCAGGTCCTCGGCGCTCACCTCTTCGCCCGTCACCTGCTTGATCACCTGTGGCCCGGTGATGAACATCCGAGCTTGCTCGGTCTGGATCACGAAATCCGTCAGCGCCGGGCTGTACGCCGCGCCGCCTGCGCACGGCCCGCAGATCAGCGAAATCTGCGGCACCGTCCCCGAAAGCATCACGTTGCGATAGAACACCCGCGCGTATCCCGCCAGGCTGTCGATCCCCTCCTGCACCCGCGCGCCGCCCGAGTCGTTGATAAAGACGAACGGGCTGCCCGTCTTCTGGCTCATGGCCATCATCTCGGCCACCTTATTGCAATGCGTCTCGCCCGCGGCCCCGCCTGCCACGGTGAAGTCCTGGCTCGCCAGATGCACCAGCCGCCCGTCGATGGTCGCGCAACCTGTCACTACGCCGTCGGCCGGCAATTCTTTATCGGCCATGCCGAAGTACGTCGCGCGATGCCGGCTAAACAGCCCGATCTCCTCAAAGCTGCCGCGGTCTACGAGCCGCTCTACGCGCTCGCGCGCCGAAAGCTTGCCGGAAGCGTGCTGCCGGTCGATCCGATCCTTGCCTCCGCCCAGTTCAAGTTCCGCGCGCCTCGCCGCCAACTCAGCAATCTTGTCGCCGATCGTCTTCTTTTTCTCAATTTCTACTTCTGTTGCCATGTCCGCACCTGGGGGATCTGTGGGGAGACTCCGCTTCTCCGAAACTCAGAACTACGGAGCAACTTCCTCGCACCGCCGTCATTCTATGCCCCGGCACGAGCGCCCAGATGTGACAAGGTTCACTCTTCATGGCCACCAGAAGAGCAGCAAATTTACGCAGATTCTTGCGTCGAAGTCGTGCGTCTCAATGTGCGCGGTGGGCTCGATTTGATCGACGGAATGTCGCCCGGAAGGAGCGCGCAGGAATGCACTTAAAACACAATTTTTCAATCGGATACGGAAGGTTTTAGCTTGCGGCCTCGCCGTTGCCGACGAGGGCTACCGAACTTAGCTCAATTGCATTGCTGGTCCATCCGGGAATCCGCGAACTTGCTAACTCGCTAACGTGCGCGGCAGCGCAGGCTAATTCGCCCCACTTACGAGAACCGCGTCCTTCTCCACAGCAGCGTTCCGCATAGGCCCAGCGGAATAATCGTTCCAAGTATCAGCAAAATCATCCACGGCAGGTTCACGTAGATGTGCTGCGCGCGCGTGCCCACCGCGAGCCAAACAAAAATCCCGCTCGCCACGCACACGATCAGGATCTCCCACCAGCGGCGCGGATGCTTGTTGTCGGCCAGCGGATCATTTCCGCCCACAACCGCCGCTACATTCTCCCGATCCAATCCATAGCGGTCGCACTCACGGTGCATCGCAGCATCCCAATTCGTCATCTCACTAGGCGGCGGCGAGGCCATGCTGATCGACACTGCGCCCGCAATCATGATGATCGATCCCATCAGGATCAGAAGTTTACTGCCAGTCGTCAGTCCCACAAACTCGCCGAACACCAGCGCGCCCCACGCCAGTCCCCAAAGCTGATTCGTATTTGAGAGCGGAATGCCGCGTCCGATCCCGATATACTTCGCCGCATAATTTTGAAACAGGTCGCCGATCACCCAGCAGAATCCGCCCACGAACGGCCAGAACAACATAGGCCGCGCGCGATTGAGCTCAGCGAGCAGCGGCCCCGTGCCGCCATAAAAGATCCATCCCAGCACAAACACCGTTCCCAGTTCGCCAAACGTGAAAATCGTCACGAACGACAGTGGATTCATGCCGCTGATGTATGCCTTGCGGTAGGGAATGTACATCGTCCCGAGCAGAACGCCCGCGCCCAGCGCGGCAATGATTCCGATAGCGGCCTTCCCCGGCGTGCCCGCATTCTGCTGCGCCGTGGCCACAGCCAGCACCGCTGCGCCGCTCACAATTGCCGCCGCGCCGCCGATCACCTTGGCCCAGTCCTTCGCCCTCGATCCGCGCAGCTCCTTGAACAGCAGGCAGCCCCAGAAAAGCCCCACCAGGCTATTTGTATTCCACAGCGGAAACGCGATCGCCAGGCCCACGTTGCGCACCGCAAAAATCGTCAGCGTATTGGCCACGGCCCAAAGCATTCCGCCCACCAGAGCCCACACCATCAAATGCGGTTTCTCCTTCAGATCGTCAAACACGAAGCCCGTACCCTTCAACAGCGTGGGAATCGTCCAGCGCGCCACAAACGCGCCCATCACCATCCCCATCGAAATCAGGAACGGAGAAAAGCCTTCGTTCACCAGCTTCGTCGGCGCTTCTGCGCTTCCCAGCCACACCGCGGCCGAAAGCCCGCAGAACACGCCCAGTTTGTGCAAGGAGATCCCCGACCGAAGTGTTGCTCGCGCTCCCGCGGTGGTCGTCTTGCTCATCCGTTCACCTCAGCGTCATCAGCAGCACGGTTCCCAGTATGAGCACGACGACAGGCACCCAAAGGTGCACGTCGGTCAATATAGCCACCAGATTCGCCCGTTTCACGCCGAGACCTCTGCGAGCTTCACTGGCCGATGTTCGTCAAATGATTTTTTCGCCGCCAGCGCCATCACCACCGGCACGCGGCCGTCCGCGCCCGTCACAGGCACCGGCTTGTCTTCGATCACCGCCTCGACAAACTCCGCCACCTCCCGCGCAAAGCTCTCCGGATAGCGGTCCATAAAGAACACCAGCGGCCGGTCGCTGTAAATGGACTCACCGGTGCTGACGACAACCTCGTTCGGGAAGCGATTTTCGCTCGCTATCTTGCCTTTCGTGCCCAGAATCTCTACGCGCTGGTCGTAGCCGAAAACCGCCTTACGGCTGTTATCGATCGTGCCGATCGTTCCGCCTTTGAAGCGCAACACCACGACCGCCATATCCAGGTCGCCTGCCTCGCCAATTTCGGGCTCGGCCAGCACGCCTCCCGTGGTGTAAATCTCTTCGACCTCGTCGCCGGTCAGGAAGCGCGCCATGTCGAAGTCGTGAATCATCATGTCGAGAAAAATTCCACCCGACGTGCGAATATACTTGATCGACGGCGGCGCGGGATCGCGGCTGATCAAATGCATTAAGGCTGGCTGGCCGATTTCCCCGCTCGCCACAGCTTGCCGCACGCGCCTGTAATTCGAGTCGAACCGCCGATTGAACCCGATCTGCAGCTTCACGCCGGCTTTCTTCACCGCCGCCAGCGCCATGTCGATCTTGTCCAGGCTGAATGCGATCGGCTTTTCGCAGAAGATCTGCTTGCCCGCTTTCGCCGCCTGCACAATCAGATCCGCGTGCGTTCCGGTCGGCGTACAAATCAACACCGCCTCAACTTTGGGGTCGCCGATCACTTCCTCGGCCGTTGCAACAACCTTGGGAATGCCGCACCGCGCCGCCAACGCCGCCGCCGCCTCGCGATTCACGTCGGCAATGCAAACGATCTCCGCCTCAGGCAAACGGAACGCCAACGTTTCTGCGTGAACTTTCCCAATGCGCCCGGCTCCGATCATTCCAAAGTGCAGTTTCGTTCCGCTCATTTCGCCCTCAGAATATACTCTCAATGGTCGACAATGATTCGCATACGTCGTGTTTTGAAAGGACACGGCTTAAGCCGTGCTGTAAACAAGCAGATAAATGGTGGCCTATAGCCCCTGAGGGATTCGACCTTCACGCCCCAGTGCCCTTGTCGCAACCAGCTTACAGCTCGTGCATTAGACAATCGGCAACGAGCGTCCCCACCCTAAAACGAGCCAGCCGCTAGAAGCTAGAGGCTGGAAGCTGCTTTTCAGTGAAATTTGCCTCAATCGACCGCAGATACTTCCGGCTCCTTGCCGCGCTCTCTTTGGGAGTTCCCATCCCGGGCAGAATATCTTGCTCCACCAGGACATATCCCCTGTAATCGCGCGCCGCCAGCCAGCGCAACAGGGCAAGGAAGTCGATGCACCCTTTGCCCAGCTCGGGATACAGTCCATTCCGCATCGCCGTAAAGTAATCCCACTCTTCCTCGCGGCTGCGGCGCGCAACATTCGGGTCCAGGTCCTTCAGATGGATGTACCAGATGCGCTCCTTGAATCGATTGAGCGCAGGCACCAGGTTGCCATCCTCACTGCCCGTGCCGTGCACGTAATGGCCGGCATCGAACACCAATCCCAGCCGGTCCGGGTTGGTCATATCGAGCAACGTCGCAATCTCGTCCGGCGTTTCCACATAACCCGCGGAATGGTGATGAAACACCGTCCGCAATCCCGTCTCATCGAAGACCGCGTGCGCTATGTCGTCCGCGCCTCGCGCAAAGACTCTCCACTCATCCTTGCTCAGGCCATCCACCGAACGGATGCGACCCGTGCGCAGTGTGCGCACCTCGTCGGTGCCCGCATCATCGGCCAGCACCAGGTAAGGCGCCTGCGTGGTTGCCACGGCCGCAATCAGCTTCGCCGTCTTCACTGCCCTCGTCGCGCCTTCCTTGTGTGTCGCCGGATTCTTCATCGCAACCGGTACATACGCGCCCAGCATCACCACGTGGTTTCGCTTGGCCAGTTCCTCGCTTAGCTGCACCGGGTCCGTCGGCATGTAGCCCCAGTCGCCCAGCTCTGTTCCTGTGTAGCCCGTCTCCACCAGCTCGTCCAGCATCTGGTTAAACGGAATCGATTGGCTTTGATCCTGGTGCTCCAGCGTGCCCCATGAACAGGGCGCATTCCCCACCAGTAGTTCTTTCATGCGTTCTCCTGACAATGTCAGCTTCCGGCTCCAGCCCTTTGGCTCCGTGGCGCGCCTGCTCATTCCCTAGGCCCCGCCCAGGCACGAAAAAGCTAGTAGCTAGAAGCTAGTAGCGGCTCTTAGAACTTTCTGCTCCACTCCTTCGGCCAGCGTTCCACCACAACTTTGGTCTGCGTGAAAAACTCCACCGCGTGATGCGCCTGCGCGTGCAGGTCGCCGAAAAAGCTCTCGCCCCATCCGCTGAACGGGAAGGTCGACATCGGCGCGGCCACCCCCACATTGATGCCCACGTTCCCCGCGCTCACCTCGTAGCGGAAGCGTCTCGCATTGGCGCCGTCGGTCGTGAAAATGCACGCCATGTTTCCATAGCTGCGCCCGTTCACCAGCGCGATGGCCTCTTCAATCGTCTGCGCGTGGATCAGGCTCAGTACAGGCCCGAAAATCTCCGTTCGCGCCGTCTCCGAATCCGGCGGAACGTCGTCGAGTACCGTGGGCAGCACGAAATATCCGTCCTCGTACTCCGGAACCGTCTTTCCGCGTCCGTCCACGATTACGCGCGCCCCGGCCTGCTCGCCTTTCGCGATCAATCCCTCGATCCGCGACTTGCTCTCCGCCGAAATCACCGGCCCCATCTCCACGCCCGGCGCCGCGCCGTAGCCCGTCTTCCGGTTCTTCGCCGCCGCAGCAATTTGCTCCGTGAAATTCGGCCGCGCCCC
This sequence comes from uncultured Occallatibacter sp., assembly GCA_964468605.1. GTDB lineage: Bacteria > Acidobacteriota > Terriglobia > Terriglobales > Acidobacteriaceae > Telmatobacter. The sequence continues at coordinate 13,404 of CAYYKV010000063.1, forward strand.
GCCCACCGTAATCGCCACCGACGCAGCCAGGCACCGCTGTCCCGCGCAACCAAACGCGGAATCGGCCAGAATCCGCGTCGTCATCTCCATATCCGCGTCCGGCATCACCACTACCGGATTCTTCGCGCCGCCCTGGCACTGCGCGCGTTTTCCGTTGGCCGCCGCTCGGCTGTAAATGTATTTCGCCGTCGCCGTCGATCCCACAAAGCTCACCGCGCGAATCGCCGGATGGTCGAGGATCGCGTTCACCGTCTCGCGCCCGCCGTTCACAAGCTGCATCACGCCCGGCGGAAAACCCGCCGCTTGGATCAGCGCAAACAGTTTTTGCGAAGTGATGGGCACGCGCTCCGACGGCTTCAGCAAGAAGCAATTTCCCGCCGCCACTGCATAAGGAAAGAACCAGAATGCAATCATCCCCGGAAAATTAAACGGCACGATCGCCGCCACCACTCCCAGCGGCTGCCGGATCATGTGCTCGTCGATGCCCGCTGCAATGTCTTCGCAATTGGTGCCCTGCATCATCATGGGCATCCCGCACGCCGTCTCCACATTCTCCACCGCGCGCAGAATCTCCGCCTTGCCCTCCGTCAGAGTCTTGCCGCATTCGTTGGTGATCGAGAGCGCCAGCTCGTCGCGGTGCTGCTCCAGGAGCGTCTTCAGACGGAACAGGGGCTGAACGCGATCCACCACTGGCGTGCGCCGCCACTCGATAAAGGCGCGCTCCGCCACTTCCACGGCCGCATTCACATCCGCTGCAGGCGACAGCGGAACTTCCGCCAGCACCGTGGCCGACGCCGGGTTGATCACATTCAGCGTCTCTTTTGCGCTCGAGGTGCGCCAATCGCCTTCGATGAAATTCTGCAATCGCTCCATTTCGACCCCTCCCCGACTTCCTCGCTCACTTGGTCGCTTGTCGCCTATCTTTTGACCATCGGCAGCCTCGGATCCTTTTCCTTCCATCCGCTCTTCACCCACGCGTAATGCGGATCGTCAGAGCAGGCCAGCGACCGCGCCGAACCCGCCAGCGCGTTCAGATAATACACGTTGTATCCGTGTGCGGCCACTACCGGGTGGTATCCCTCCGGAACCAGCACCAGCTCGCCGTCGCGCACCGTCAACGTCTCGTCGATGCGCCGATCCGCGGTGTACACCTTTTGCATCGCGAATCCCTCCGGCCGTTCGATCCGGTAGTAGTAAATCTCTTCGAGATCCACTTCCGTCGGCGGGTTGTGTTCATCGTGTTTGTGTGGCGGGTAGCTCGACCAGTTGCCCGCCGGTGTGAATACCTCCACCACCATCAGCCGCTGCGCCAGAAACGTTGGAGGCAGCATCGAGTTGATCTGCTGCGTGGCGTTTCCGCCGCCACGAATCTCGATCCCCACGTGCGCAGGCGTCACCAGCCGCGCCGGGTACTCTTCATCGGCCTTGCAGTAGCAAAAAGCCAAATCGCACGCCGTGTCGGCGCTTACGGTGAACGTCGTTCCGATCGGCAGATAAAGCGTGTAGGGCAGCCCATCAAAAACTGTCTCGCGCTGGCCGATCCCTTGCCAATCGCCCCGCGAGCTGATGACTGAGCAAACGCCGCCCAGTACCACCATGGCCATCTCTCTCCCGGCCGTTTCGCTCCGAAATTTCTGACCAACCTCCAACTTGCGCGTCTCAAAAGACAAAAACTCGTAACCAAAATCTTCAGTCCGATTCCGGAATTTCTCCGGCCGGACCAGCAAATCACTCATCATCTCTCCAGGGGAAGGATTCACCAAGGCAATACCGAACTTCCGGTTCGTGCTTTCGCCGGTTAGAAATCGATTTACC
>CAYYKV010000064.1:0-14952 GCA_964468605.1 uncultured Occallatibacter sp.
GGCCGCATGGTCGTTGTGGTTGACGACGAGGACCGCGAGAACGAGGGCGATCTCACCCTGGCCGCCGAGCACGTCACACCAGAAGCCATCAATTTCATGGCCCGTTACGGCCGAGGCCTCATCTGCCTCACCCTCACCGAGGAGCGTGCCGATCACCTGCGTCTCTTCCCCATGACGCAACAGAACTCCTCCCGCTTCGGCACCGCCTTCACTGAGACCATCGAGGCCCGCGAAGGCGTCACCACCGGCATCTCCGCTGCCGACCGAGCCCACACCATCCGCGTCGCCATTGATCCCGCCGCCACTTCTGCCGACCTCGTCCGTCCCGGCCACGTCTTCCCGCTTCGAGCTCGCCGCGGCGGCGTCCTCGTCCGTGCCGGTCAAACCGAGGCCTCAGTCGACCTTGCCCGCCTCGCCGGCCTCACCCCCGCCGGAGTCATCTGCGAAATCATGCGCGACGACGGCGAAATGGCCCGCATTCCCGACCTCATCCCCTTCTGCCGTCAGCACGGCCTTCGCATGATCACCGTCGCCGAGCTCATTCGTTACCGCCTCCGCAACGAGCGCTACATCGTCCGCGCCGGCGAATCCCGCATCCATACCCGCTACGGCGAGTTCCGCATGATCGCCTATGAGAGCCAGGTCCAGGGCGGCGAAAGCCACATCGCCCTCATCCGCGGCGACCTCTGCCCCGATTGCCACGCCCTCCACCTAGGCCCCGCTGCGCCGATTCCGGACGCGCTGAACGCCCTCAACGGCGCAGCCGCCATAGCCTCATCAGACCCGCGCCCCGTCTGTCCGCATCCCGTCCTGGTCCGCGTCCACACCCGCTGCACCGCCGGCGATGTCTTCGCCGCTGACTGCCACTGCCGCGAGATTCTCGATCAGTCCATGCGCATCATTGCCGAAGCCGGCTGCGGCGTCATCCTCTATCTCCACAACACCTCGCGTGGCTTCGCCATCGACCATACTCCCGCCGCTTCTTTCAGCCCCGAAGGCTCCGCAGTCCCCGCCGCTGCTACTCCGCAGGAGACCGGTCGTCTCATCCTCCATCAGGAGCTGCGCGCCCGCGAAGGTTCTCAGGCCCGTTCCGGCCGCATCCTTCGCGCCATCGGCTTGGGCGGCCAAATCCTATCCGATTTGGGAATCCAGCGCATCCGCCTGCTCTCCAACACCCCCATGCACATCCCCGCCCTCGAGGGCTTCGGCCTCGAAATCGTCGAGCAGGTTGCCATCCCCGTCGAGGAGTGTTCTCGTGTCGGATAAGGCCTCGCGGCACTCAATTCCTCCGTCTTTCCATTACTTTTTGTTCATTCTGGCCAAAAGTGGTCAATATTGACCACTTTCTCCCGCGATAGACCTGTACGATGAGCGAAACTTGTTAGGGGAAGTAATTCTCCGGGAAAAATCCTGCGCTGACGGCAATACTGGCAAGGGCCTTTTCGGTCGATTCACCCTATTCGAGCAACGAACGCACAATCGTTTTTCTGGGCATTTTGCCGGTTTCGAACTTCAGCGAGGCATCTTCTTGGTTGAGATGCCGCTTTCCATCATCGCCCTCGCATTTCGGTAACCCCGCAATCGCTTTGAGGCCAACCGTACCAGTACGACGAAAGGTTGGGACCGATTGCGCGTCCATCTGGTCAATCCCAGCGACAATTCCTTTGGCACCGCGGTCATCACACCGCGTTGGCTCTTCGTGCTTGCAGCAGCCACTCCGCGTTCTGTCGGAGATCCCGTACTCGTTGATGAGTCTCTCGAGCAAATCGTGCCCGAGTCCATTGAGCCCGGCGACATTGTTGGCATCAGCGTGCACACAGGCAATGCCCTGCGCGGTTATGCGGTCGGACGCATGGCTCGCACTCGGGGCGCCTGGGTAGTCTATGGCGGCATTCACGCCACTCTCTTTCCTGAAGAAGCCCTCGATTGTGGAGAAGCTCACGCCGTCGTCAAAGGCGACGGCGATCTTGCCTGGGGCAGAGTCGTCACCGATTGCGTCGCCGGAAAGCCCGAGAAGGTCTACGAGGGCGGCCGCATCGAAGGCAGCGAATTCCTCTCCGCGCGCTGGGACCTCATGGATCCCGAAAAATACATGTGGGCATCGGTGCAAACCATTCGCGGCTGCCCCAAGCACTGCTCCTTTTGCAGTGTCTGGCGCACTGATGGGCAGAAGCCCCGCCAGCGGAAGTTCCAGAATGTTGTCGACGAAATTATCGCGCTGCGCCGCCTCGGATTTCGCTTCATCGCTCTCGCCGACGACAATTTCTACCCTGTCACCTTTACCGATCTGCGCTTGGCCCGCGAGCAGGGCAACACGGCCAGGGTCGACGAGCTCACTGCCATTCGCAATGAGCGCCTCCAGCTCATGGAAGAACTGGCCAAGCTGCCCAAAGACATGGTGTTCTTCACCCAAATGACGATGGAAGCGGGCGAAGACGGAAGCTATCTTGACGCCATGCGCAAGGCCAACATCAAGGGTGCGCTCGTTGGCGTCGAAGCAGTCACTCCCGAGGGATTGAAGGCGGTATATAAGGACTGGAACTACTCCGGCGAAGCCCTCGCCAAACAGCTGCAGACCTTCAAGCAGCACGGCGTTCACGTCCTCGGCTCGTTCATCTTCGGTCTTCCCACCGACCGGCCGGCCACCTTCACCGCCACGGTCGAGATGGCGATCAAGGCCGGTGTCACATTCGCCCAATTTGTCATGATGACTCCGTTTCCCGGCACAGTCGACTTCGGCCGCTGGGAAAAGGAACAGGCCGTTGATCCCATGATCGTGGGCGGCGTGCCCATCACGCGCTACTGGATGATTCCCACCGAAGTGCGGCCCAAAATGTTTACGCCGCATCCCACCATGAGCTCCGACGAGATTCGCGAGCGCACGCAAAAAGTCTGGGACCGGTTCTACACTTGGGGAGCCATCTGGGAACGTTCCGCCTGCACTCCGACTCTGCGCGCCCGCCTCGGATTCATCTTCCTCTCCAAGCTCTATCGGCAAATGTACGCAGGCACCGGCATCTCCACTGACAGCGCTCGCCGGAAAAAGTCGAAGCGATGGGCCCGTTGGACCGCTCGTCAATGCAAGAAGCTATTCCAGGCGCGCCCCATGCCGGAGCTCGAAGGGCCAAAGTGGGAGATCGGTTTGCCTCAATTGGTTCAACCCGCGTTTGAAGGCGTCGGCGGGCGCGAGATCAACGGCTCCTTCGCAGTCTTGCCTGATAACTAGGCCCGAAGAATCCAGATATCCAGCTTGCTCAAGTTCCCCGTGCGCCCTCTCCCCGGCCCCGCTTTTGCATCGCGGTGATCCACAACGGTCAACACAGCACGACGGACTGACAACTGAACACTGAACACTGCCTCACCGCGAGTACGCAAATGTCCCGCACAGCGCCGTCGAATTCGAGATCGCATCGAATGTGAACACCGGCATATCGTCGCCTGAAAAAAACGCCACTTTGAGCGTGTGCCCTGTAACGTATGTCGCCATCCATTGCGTGTCCTGGTCCCCGCACAAAGAACTTTTGTGCAGAAACCGCGTATTCGCTGGGATCCTCAGCTTGTAAAGCGTTCCACTGATCCCCGCGTTCACGTCCGCGTCGAACACAGCGCTCACCTCTACGGGCTTCAACGTCCGGATCGGCGCCAGCGGAAACGTCAGATAGTCGATCGACAGTCTGTCTTTTGAAATCGCAATGTTGTTCGTGATCGACGTGGCATTCGTGCTCGCCGCAATCCACGCTCCGCCGTCCTGAGCGTTGGCCTGCGTCGCCCCGGCCACTGCCAGCACCCGGCTCGCCGCTACGGCTCCCAGCACCGCCCACTTCCCCATCCCGATCTTTGGTCTCTGTTCTCTGATCTCTTGCCCCCTAAGTCCATACGTCGCGAGTCCCTGCACTTCTACCACCCCAGTACATACGCAAACACCAGCGGCGCCACGATGCTCGCGTCGCTCTCGATAATGAACTTCGGCGTCTTCTCTCCCAGCTTGCCCCACGTAATCTTCTCATTCGGCACCGCGCCCGAATACGATCCATAGCTCGTCGTCGAATCCGAAATTTGGCAGAAGTACGCCCACAGCGGCACATGGTCGCGCTGCAAATCCTGGTGCAGCATCGGCACCACGCAAATCGGAAAGTCTCCCGCGATCCCTCCGCCAATCTGGAAGAACCCCAGCGGCGACTTCTTCGTCGTCTCCGTGTACCACTCCGCCAACTCCATCATGTACTCGATGCCGGTCCGCACCGTGTGCACCTTCTTCACGTCGCCAGTGATGCAATGTCCCGCATACATATTCCCCAGCGTCGCGTCCTCCCACCCCGGCACGAACATTGGCAGGTTTTTTTCGGCCGCCGCCAGCAGCCAACTGTCTTTCGGATCGATCTGATAGCTTTTCTTGAGCACGCCCGACAAAAGAATCTTGTACATAAACTGGTGCGGAAACCACCGCTCGCCGGCTTTGTCCGCCTTCACCCACTCCGCCAGCACTTCGTTCTCGATCCGCCGCATCGCCTCCATTTCGGGAATGCACGTATCCGTCACACGGTTCATGTGCCGCGCCAGCAGCGCTGCCTCGTCGGCCGGCGTCAGGTCGCGGTAGCCAGGCACGCGCTCATAAAAGTTGTGCGCCACCAGGTTAAACACGTCTTCTTCCAGATTCGCACCCGTGCAGCAGATCCCGTGAATCTTGTCCTGCCGGATCATTTCGGCCAACGACAGCCCCAGCTCCGCCGTGCTCATCGCCCCGGCGATGGTTACAAACATCTTGCCGCCATCTGCCAGCAGCTTGTTGTAGGCCTCGGCCGCATCCACTAGCGCCGCGGCATTGAAATGACGGTAATGATGCTTGATGAACTCGGTAATCGGCTTCATGGCGTTTCGCGCTCCAACCTTCCAACCTACCACAGCGAATTCAGCCCGCTGTGAATCGCGCGGGGTGCGGGAAATGAGGGATTTGATCCTTCACAACCCTTCGCGGCGGCTCACAGCTTCCGGGCTTCGCAAGCCGCAAAGGAAAGCAGCAGAGGAGAAGCGATGGACTTGAAACACAGCATACGGATTGAACCTGGCGCTTGGAAACCGGCAGCACCTTGCGCACGCGCTGCAGGTTTTCGCGTTCCTTGCTAAATGTGGAGAAGGCTCAGGAGACCTTGGTTTGGAGAGAGTGAACTGCGAGGCGGTGAAATGAGAAGGCCTGTGCAACGAATCCAGGTTTGGCCGCCATAATCGCTTGGTTCGATTCCGGGGCGAAGCGGCGCATGAGAACCGCCTTGGCAACCGACGTCAGCGAGCTCTTTACGAACAGCACCTGGGCGATGGGATTCGTCGTAGCGGCATGCTCCAAGTGACCGGAGATGCCCATGGGAAGAACGATGCGGCGAAGGCCCGCGCTGATGCAATGCTCGATGAGGAACCCGCGCAGGGTCATCGTGAGACCGAGCTCTGGATAGCTATTGTCGTTGAGCTGATACATCATGAGGGCCGTATCACCCTCGACAAAGCCGGTGCAGCAGCTCAGCGCGGCGCCTTGCGGGCCGCGCAGCGCGCACTGGAAGAAACCGGGTTGGGCCTGCGCGTAAGCATCCCACAGATCGAGTTTCTTCGGACCATAGGGCTTGGGCCGCGACCGCTGGCCCAACTCGGAGCGCTCGGCGAACGTTGTAACCGGATGCCGCCTGAGGACGAACTGAATGCCGGCTTTTTGTGCCTTGCTTCTCCGCGCTTTCATGTGCCGGCGGTTGTTCGGCCCAAGGCTTTTCAGGAACTCTTCGAAGGTCGAGGGAAACTCGAGAATGTCACGGGTTTGGTAAGGAATCGCCATGCCGACGTATTTGCCGTCGAGCACGGGATGGAGGGCGAAGTCGCCCTGGTCCTCATCAGGCACCGTTCCCGCCACATAAACGTTCAGGTGGTCGACATGGCTGCGCTCTGCCAACTGCGTTAACGTCTGCTCGGCTGTTGTCCAAATCGAGTCGCCGCGCGAGGCGCAGTCTCGAAATGCGCAAACCACCGCAGGGTCGTGACGCCACACGGGGCGGCGAAAAAGGCGCAACCCTTCATCGATCGTTTCAACTTGTCGCGAACATCTGGTGCTGACGGAATGGAAAATGAAACGCCCGTATGCCGCCCAGGAGTCGGGATGGCGGTTGCAGACAACCGCTGCGGGCATGCAGCTACCCAAAAGGTCATTGGTGGAACTGTATTCCGAAGCCGCCACTTCCACGAGAATCTTCCAATCTTTGCGAAATCGGGGCACAACAGGCTCCCGCCTCGCGCCAGCTTCGGGGTGCCCAGAAACAGAAATGCTTTTCTTATCAGGCCCCAGTTCGGCTGCTTTATCCGGTCAAACTTGACCACTTTGGACAAAGTAAATCTACTAAAATGCGAACGATGTCTCCATCACACGTTGGTGTTAAGTCACAAGCGAAAGTGATTGATTTCGCTACATTCTCCTACTGACCAATCCGTTGACACGTTTTGAGCTCTCGGCAAACTCTTTTTCCCGAGCGCAGGCAGGAAGAAGTTGGAATCAAAACGGAGAACTTTGAGCGGTATGCCACGATCGAAGAACCGGAGCGAATGGCCGCAAGCTAAAGTTGCCGGCTACTTGCCTCTCGTGGCTTCTAGCAACTCATTCACTCTCGCCATCACTTCGAACGCGTCCGCGATGTACACGACGTCTGCTTTGCCGCGTGTCCATCCACAATTCGGATCGAGCGACACAGCTCTCCGCTCGCCGACGAATCGCCAGCCCACGACGTGCGGCTCTTCGCCGTGGCAGCAGGTCGAAAGCCCCTTCTCATGTCGTGGCGTCGAGCCGGTTTGTCCGATCTGATTGAGATGCGTCAGAAACGGAAGCACGGAGTGTCCTTCTCCGCCCTGATCTACGAGAGATTTGCTGCTGCCCAGCGACGCGCCCGAAGCGGCAAGGAACTTCAAAATCAGCTCGCCCGCCTCTACAACATGGACCTGCCCGTCCGGCTGCTTCTTCGTCCAGCCAGCTCCAGCCACAAAAAGCAATTTCGCGTCCGGCCGGATCGTCTGCGCATCCTGCTTCGGCGCTCTTGTTCCCGTCACCTGCGTGCGCATCGTCGGCAACTCTACAGCAATGGCGATCTCTTCCATTTGTTCCTGCGACGTATCGCCCGCAAAGGCTGAGTGTGTACCCGCGTCCAACAGCAGAAACCACGGCCGCTTCTCCCGTCTCACCACCGCTTCAATCCTCTGCCGGTAGAACCATCGCGCCGCCTCCACACTTGCCGCGCCGTCGATGGCCGTGATGTGCGTGTCGATTACGCCGCCAACGCGGTGCGCAACCGCGGACATTACGCGCGCAAACCTCGAGCTTTGCGGGGCCAGCACAAACGTCGCCTGCGCCGCCCGGCACAGCGCCTCGCACGCCGCCGCATCGCTGGCAAAGCGCGCCTGCGCAAACGCCTCTCCCTCAATAGCCAGCACCCGCTTTGCGGCGCCTGCCACTTGAGTGGCCATGCGGGTCGCGTGCTCAGCTACGATGCCAATCGTCAGTTCCGCGCCCATCTGCCCAGCCAATTCCCTGCCCGCGGTCACGGCTTCGAGTGAACCCTTGCTCAGTGCCGCGCCGCTCTCATCTGCATGGGTCAGTACGAGAACCGATTCCATCACTTTGCTCCGATCCATTCGACGATCTCGCGAGCGATCTCCTCCGCGTTCATGTTCTTCTCGACGCGTGTTGTCCGCTGCTGCTTCGGCAGGCTCACTGAAACGTAATTCAGGCCGTTCGCCTCTAGCGCCACGGTCTTTGCCTTCTGCAGCGCCGGCATGATCGTACGCATATTCGCCATACCCTGCTGCGGATTGTTGCGTGGCTCCGCCAGATTGCCCGTCGCCCAGCCCAGCACCGCGGGCGCTCCCGCGCACACGCTCACCTGGTGCTTTCCGCCTTCCACGCGCTCCAGAACCTCAAAGGATCCATCTTCCTGCATTTCGATCGCGTCCACTCCCTGAAACTGGTCTCCAATCCCCAGCCGTTCGCCGACCAGCTGCAGCGTCACGCCCGCACCCCGCGTCGCCGACTCCCATCCTCCAAAAAGCAACAACCGCTCTGGTTCCAACCCTGGAATTGCGGCAATGGTATCGGCCAGCACCGCCGCCGTCGCCTGCGCATCCGGAAATCCGCCGATTGGTCCGTCAATCGGAACCAGCTCGAAACTTGCCTTCTGCGCCACGCTCATCATCACCTGCTGCAGCTTAGCCTTGGGCCCAAGCGACACAAGCCAGACTTTGCTCGGGTTTTGTGGGCTTCCCGAATTTTTCGCAGCCAGGTTCGCCGCCTCATAGAGCGCGCTCGTTGCCCATGGATCGAGTACCGCCGGCAACACCATCTCGTTCTTGATCCCCGGCCCATTCGGTGCTGTCGTTGACTCCAGCGTTTGCAGCGGGTCAGGCACAATCCCCGCGCAAACGACGATGTGGAAATTCATAGCTTCTGGCTCCTAGGTCTCAATTCTGTGCGCTATGCAATCCGCCGCTCCCCGCGGCGAACTCAATATTGCCTCGCTCGCCGTCGGGCGACTGCGCGCAGTTCCACAGGCAAGCGCCGCAGTGCACGCACTTCTCGCGTTCAAAAGTCGGCGCGCCGTCCTCTCCCAGCGCGAGAGCCTGCCCCGAGCACATCGCAATGCACGTTTTGTCCTGGCACGCAATACATCGCTGCCGGTCGAGGAACACTACATGGTCCACGAATCCCGGAATCGCCTGCACTTTGCCGCCCATCAGCAGTGCATCCTGGTGCGTAACCAGCAGCCGTCCATCGAACGCAATCTCTGGCCAGCCTCGTGCACTCATCAACGCATCGTGCAATGGCCGTCCGCAGTCGAGAGCTACCTTTGCGGCTCGTTGCACCGACAGGCGACCCGAAACATTGGACGCGAATGGGCGAATCTGTTTCGGCGCAGGCGGAATACTTGCTCGCAGCGCGAGTCGCCCGCCGGTGAGCCCAGCCAGCGCCATGCCGACCATGCCCCTGAAAAAACCCCCATGAAAACCATTGCGCGCATTCTCGGCTTCGCGCGCTCCGTTCTCTACCCAACTTGCGCGCCGGCGAGCTTCATACGTCGCCGCCAGGTTCTCCTGTGTGAACGGCTTGTCTGCGCGCAGCAGCCCCAGCACGGCCATGCCCAGTTGCACGCCCGTAGTCCATGCCTCGTCGACGCCGGATCCGGTCAGCATATTGGTCGAGCCAGAGCCTTCGCCGATCCGCGCGAATCCGTCACCGGTCAGAAAGGGCTCGCCGCGCTTGCCCGACTCTTCGAGCGACTTCGCACCCCACGAGCGCAGCGTCCCATGCTGCAGATGGCGCCAGAGCAGCGGATGCTGAATGTAATGCTGCAAGTACCGATAGGCCGTGCGTTGCGGATTGCCCATCCACGACGGCACGAAAATCCCAACGGAAGCCAGCCGTTCCGGGTGTACGTAGAGGAAGCCGAAGATCTCCGGCTCAGGAAATCCAAACGTGTGCCACACGGTGCCGGCCTCAAGCTCAGAACCCTCGGGCAGCTCGATTACCATCTTCATGCCCAGCGCCCACTCGCGCCGCGCGTGCCCCGCCGGCAAACCGAATTGCTCGTCGAGCTTTTGGCCCACCGCGCCCACAGGACCATCGCCCACAACAGTCAACCTCGCACGCACATCCATGCCCGGCATATAGCCGTCCGCCGGAACCCCGTTTCTGTCCACTCCCTGATCGGCAAGCCTGAGCCCAAAAACGGTTCTCTTTTCCTTGCCATTGTTCCCATCAAAGATCGGGCCGCTCACCGGTGTGCCCGGCCAAATCTGCGCCAGCCCGCCAGCCATCAGCTTCGATCCCACCCACTGGTTGAACTGGCCAATGGAGAGAACCATTCCGCCACGCTTATGCAGAAAGTCCGGCGTCCACGGAAGCTCGAACGAGTAGTGCTTCACCCACGCCTTTCGTCCCAGACCAAGAACAAAATCTACAAAACGCAAAAGCGTGGAGCGCCTCGCACCAATCGGATCGAGCAAATAGAAGACCCGCTCCTCATTCACCGCCGCGGCCATCGGAATCTCTGCGGGCTCGAGCGTTGGAAAGCTCGAGCGAATCCCCTCGCCGCGCGTCACCACGCCGCTCACGCCTGCAGCCAGATCGTCGGCCCGCTCGTAGCACATCACCTGCAGCGGCATCCCCGGCGCAACTTTGCTTTCGAAGGCGGGATCGCCAGGGTTCTCGCTCCACGCTCGCGTCAGCGTGGTCAAAAATCCGCCAGTCGCCGGGCCAAAACCCGCGCAGACGATGTCAACCTCCATCGTCGGCCGGTCAACTTCAATGGGTTGTGGCGCCGAGCTCATGCGGCTCCTGCCGCGGGATAATCGAGCGCCTCGGGAATCATCACTGAGCTCACCGTTTCAGCGGCACGATCCTTGGCCAGCCGCGCACCGGTCAGGCAGGTAGTCAGCTTGCTCTGCAGCCGTAGAAACTCGCTCGATCCTGCGCAGCCCGCGCATGGTCCCGCTTTGGCCGGATGACTTCCATCGGCCGCCAGAACATCGACGGCCATCGCCATGATGCCGGGCATCGTCTCTTCCAGCTCTTCGAGTTCGGCCGCAAGGAAGCAACTGCGATGTTCCTTCTCGTCCCACGAGGGATGGCGGTTGTATCCAAATACCAGTTCCGCACAGATGCGCGAAACCTCGCCCGCCGCCTGCGCCGCCTGCGTGTGGCACAGGTCGCTCAGGAATTGCACCGTTCCCGCCAAACCTTCCGCCGCCACTGCGTCCACGGCTCCCCGCGTCTCCAGTTCAAGCACATCGAGAATCTGGCAGCGCGAAGCCATCAGCCAGCTCAATGCATCGGCCAGCGCAAAAGTCACGCCCTGTCTCTGCCCGTGATACAGCTTTCCGCCCTCGGGATCGGTGGTTTTTTGCAGATAATTCAGCGTCCACGCCCACAGCTTCATCGCCGAAGCCAGCGTGCATGCGCCGGTCCCCGGATGGGTCGATGCAATCTTCCGCATCTCCGCGGTCCACGCGGCAAACTGCGCCAGGAAAACCTCGCTGGTCATTGTCACTGTCAGTTGGCGCCGTTGCACAGCCTCGGGCCCTTCGTACGTCGCTTCCAGTTGCGCGTCCATCCACTTGTTCGCAAGGAAGCCCGGGCAATCCTCAGTGATGCCATAACCGCCCATCAGGCTCACGGCCTCGCGCATCATGTTGGCGCCGTGGCCGGTGTTCCACAGCTTCGTCGCCGGGCACAGAACATTCGCCTCTGCGTCCTTCAACACATACTGCACCAGCGGATCAGCTTCGAGCTCCGCCCGCCGCGCACTGTCGCCCTTCAGCTTCAGCAACTCGATCGCGCGTTCCTCGCTCTCTTTCAGCGCCTTTATCTCCGCGCGCCCGCCATGGATGCCGCGCTCCTTCAGTAGCGCTGTCTTCTGCTTTTCCAGCGGATCCAGTTCGTCGAACAACCGTGCCGCGGCAAAGCCCATTGAAGCCGCCGCTTCTCCCGTCGCCCAAACGTCTACAAGGCGGTGCAGCGCATCCTCCCGCTGCTGGATTCCCTGCTCGTAGCGCACTGATCCCGGCTTCGCTCCCTCGGCTCCGCGGAATCGCTGCCGCTGATAGCGAATCAGCGGCTCCACAGCCGACAGCAGCTTGGCCGCCGTCATCAGGCCGACCGGCACGCGGGTCCGCCGGAACACCGCGTCGATAATCTCACTGTGGTTGAAGTTCGGCACGATCACTCCGTCCTTCACTGTGTATCCGCCGACAATCCTGCTTGCCGGCACTTTCAAATTGAACACCGGGTCGCCCGTCGATGAAAGTTGGTGCACCAGCTTCTTCGTCGCCGTGCCGCGGTCAAACGTTCCCTCGTCTGTCTCTTCCAGAATCACAACGCAGCTGCCCTTAATGCGGGCGTCGCCGCGCTCGTCCGCGGAGATCACCGCCGCCGTTACAAAATTCGCAAATGCAATTCCCGTGATGAACCGGCCGCGCTTTTCGACTTGCAGCCATGGCTCCTCGCCGTCTTTCCACTCCGCCACGCGAACCTTGCCGCTCAGCATGCCGGTATCCACGCCCACATACGGAATTGGTTCTGTCAGCGCGAAGGCTCCGCGCCACGGCTTGCGATTCTCACCAGCCTCCGCCGGGGTCCCCACGGACAGGTCTCCGTCCGTGAGGTGCTGCGCCGGGGCCGCCAACTTCTTGTAGCGGCTTACTTGTTCTGCTGTGCCGCGCTCATGGATCGGCGAAAGCGCCAGAAATCCCGCCAAACTTGCCGTCGCTGCCCCGCCATCCACCCACGCCAATTCGAAAGCGGCCAGTCCCAGCGCCAGGTTCTTCGGCCCAACAATGAATCCACCTTCCTCCGGCTCCATGAATGCCGCCGTGATTCCAGCGCGGTCAAAGGCGTCCATCATCTCGTCCTTCGCTTTGGTCCATTCATGCGTGTTGCGCTCACCGGCAGCCACCATCCGCGCGACCGTTCCCCGCGCTACTCCGCGCGCCGATGCAACCAGCATCTGCAAATCGAACCGCTCGCCAAACCGCCATTGAATCTGCCGCACCGCATCCCCGGGAAGCGTCAGCATCGTCTTCGTTTCAGGAATCGCAACTGTAGCCATCGTGTTGCACCTCAAGCAAAGCAGTTTCACGATCCGTGTGCTATTTTGCGCGCGAGCTACTCAACATTTGTTCAAAGAAAAATGCCGCCCCGCGCCCTTTGCTTTGGCGTACTGAAATCGTGGAACTGCTTCAGCGCTTCTATTGTCCTTAACTCAAGACTCGACGGCATGTGACCCGCATCACCCCGGCGGCCTTGCGCTTGATCTTCGAGAGCTGTGAGCTGAAGGCTCTATTTGTGATCTGCATCGCCCCGCTTGTGACACCTGTCACTGCCAGCATTGCCTTCAAAAGCGCATCTCTGAAAAGTGGCCTCTGCGGCCAGAGCAGTTCCACTCCTCGCCGCAGTGGACTTGTTTGTGAACAAGACCAGGTAAAGTCGCGTTCGATCCTCTTTTGCCTGGGGAAAGAAGACGGCAGGATGAATCACGCCGCACGGAAACGGGCACGATCGGGCATTCGAAAAGCTGTCCTGGCAGCCAGCCTTGCCGTCCTCGCCATCGCATTCGCGCCCATTGCTCTTCGCGCGCAGGCCGATTGTCTTGCCTGCCACGGCGACGCCACTATGACCGACAGCGCCGGCCATAGCATCGCCGTCGACGGCCAGAAATTCAGCTCAAGCATTCACGGCAGCCTGCAGTGCACCAGTTGCCATGCCGACATCAAAGCCTATCCGCATCCCGACAAAATCGCGCCCGTCGACTGCAAGACCTGCCACGCCGATCAGGCTACGAGCGTCTCCGGCAGCGTGCACGCCTCGGCCTCCGACCATCCCTGCACCAGTTGCCACGGCGTTGCCCACTACATCTTTCCCAAAGACGACCCGCGCTCGAATGTCTACCCGCTCAACGTTCCCAAGACCTGCGGTACCTGCCACGGAAGCCCCGATCTCGCGAAAAAGCACGGCCTGCCCAACGTCTACCCGCTCTACATGGATTCGATCCATGGCTTCGCGCTCAGCAAGGAAGGCCTTCTCGTCGCCGCCAACTGCCAAAGCTGCCATGGCTCGCACAACATCCTCAGCCACACCAATCCGCAAAGCCCTACCTTCAAATCCAACATTCCCAAAACCTGCGGCACCTGTCACGCCAAGATCGAAGCCGACTACGAGCAGGGCGTGCACGGCAAAGCCGTCGCCGGCGGCAATCTCAGCGCGCCGGTCTGCAGCGATTGCCACACTGCCCACGCGATCCTTCAGCCCACTGAATCGGCTTTCCGCATGCAGTCCACTCCCATCTGCGGCAACTGCCACAAGGACAAATTCTCCACCTACCGCGACACCTTTCACTCGCAGTTGGGTTCGCTCGGCGGCTACGTTGAAACCGCCCGCTGCTGGGATTGTCACGGAGCCCACGACGTGCGGCCCGCATCCGATCCGGCTTCGCCCATCAACCAGGCCAACCTGGTCACCACCTGCGGCCGCTGCCACGCCGGCGCCAACGCGAGCTTCGTGAAGTATCAGCCGCACGCCAACGCGCGCGACCGCAAGCTCAGCCCGGCACTTTACTACATTCGGCTGTTCATGAACCTGCTGCTGGCCGGGGTGCTCATCTTTTTCATGATCCACACCATCTTGTGGGTGATCCGCTCGCGGTATTCCCAGGTGAAGAGCCGTGCTGGCAATGGAGGAAAGAATGCCTGAGTTGGAAACGGCAAATACGACAACCGAATCCGCCGTCAACGGCCGCTACTTCGTGCGCTTTACGCGCCAGCAGCGCTACATGCACGCGGCCCTGTTCACTTCATTTCTCGGGTTGGCGGCCACCGGCCTCGTCATGCGCTTCAGCGAGAGCTTCTGGGCGCGCAAGTTCGCCGCAGGCGTCGGCGGATTCGGCGCCATCCTCTTCTTGCACAAGCTCTGCGCCATCGTTCTCACCATCGCCTTTCTCATTCATGTCAAAGAAGTCTTCCAGCGCGGCCTCCTGCGCCGCGAAAAAGGAATCTTCTGGGGCTCAACCTCCATGGTGGCCAACTGGAAGGACGTCAAGGACCTCTTCGGCCACATGCGCTGGTTCTTGGGCCTCGGCCCCAAACCCCAATTCGAGCGCTACGCCTACTGGGAGAAGTTCGACTACTGGGCGGTGTTCTGGGGAATGATGATTATTGGCTTCTCCGGTTACGCCATGTGGTTCGCGCCGTTCTTCGCTCACTTCCTCCCCGGATGGGCGCTGAACGCCGTATTGATCATCCACAGTGAAGAGGGACTCCTGGCGATTCTGTTTATCTTTGCCATTCACTTCGTGAACACGCACCTCAGGCCCGACAGTTTCCCCATGGATATGGTCATCTTCACCGGCGTCGAAAGCGAAGAAGAGTTCAAGCACAAGCGCCCGC
>CAYYKV010000065.1:0-14736 GCA_964468605.1 uncultured Occallatibacter sp.
AGACCATAGCGAAGCTTCGCGAAAAGGGCGACGCGTTCTCCATCGTTCTCGCCGACCTACTGGATTATCACCGCAGGGAAAACAAGCCTATGTGGTGGCGGATGTTCGACCGCGCCCTCGCCACCGCCGAAGACCTTCGCGACGATTCGGGCTGCATTCAAGGTGTGAGAGCAGTTGGCTTCCCAACTCCAGAAAAGCAATCACAGGTGCAAACATACCGCTTCGACCCGTCACAGGAATGTAAACTTGCTGCCGATGGAAAGACCCTTGTTATGTTCACCTACGATCTTGAGACAAAGTTCACCCTGGCCGCGCTTGATACGACTGAGGGCACGCTGCGGCTCAAGATCGGCAACAAGGGGTTGAAAGAGAAGTTCGGCGGAGCCTTCCCGCGGCAAGGATCCCTTCTTTCGTACGAGTACGTACAAGCGACGCCAATTCAGGCTGCCCTCACCGAAGTCGGCATGAAGCACCTCGCGGGGAACCTTCATTCGCCCGTTGCGGCTCTTCTTGGGCGAACGGCACCCACGACGATATTGCAAAGTGCGGGCGAAGCCGCGATCGATGCCGCGGTTCGCGTCACGAGTTCAATGTCAGGCGGATGTTTGGTGATTCAGGGGCCTCCGGGAACCGGGAAGACCTATACTGCTGCACGCGTCATCCATGCGCTCCTCTCCGCAGGCAAGGCGGTTGGTGTCGCATCAAACAGTCACAAGGCCGTGGTCCATCTGCTCATCGAGTGCGGAAAGGCCGCGACGGAAGCGGGCAGCTACCTCCAGGGAGTTAAGGCTGGCGACGAGAAAGAAGGGCCGCTATTTGGGGATAACCCGGCGCTTCGTTACGTGGAGAGCAATAAAGAGGCGCGCGCGGCGTACACAAATGGTGTCGTAGGCGGAACCGCTTGGCTATTCACGTTACCGGAATGGGAGGGCGCGCTCGATTTCCTTTTTATTGATGAAGCGGGTCAGGTGTCTTTGGCGAATGCCGTAGCGATGGCTCGATGTGCGAAGAACATCGTGCTGCTTGGCGACCAGATGCAGCTTGAACAGCCGATCCAAGGTACCCATCCCGGCGACGCCGGCCTCTCGTCTTTGCAGTACGCACTCAAAGACTTGAGAACCAGTGCGCCTGATCTGCCGACATTCCACGCAGTTGTGCCATCGGATTATGGTCTTTTCCTCGGCGAATCACGACGGATGCACCCCTCAGTGTGCCGCTTCATTTCAGAGAGCATCTACGAGAGTCGCCTTGGGTCACACCCTGATTGCGCACGGCAGAGGGTAGCGCTCAAACCCAATGTGCAAGGTGTGATCGCCATGGAAAGCGGAGTTGCTTTCGTCGGCGTCGAACACGACGGGAACATTCAGCAGAGTGATGAAGAGGTTGAACGAGTGACGACCATCTACCAAGAGTTGCTGGGCCGACCGTACACCGCGTCGGATGGCGTCACCAAGCCACTAGCATTGCAGGACTTTCTCTTCATTACCCCATACAATGCTCAGGTCCGAGCACTTCAAGCTGCCCTTCCAGATGGCGCACGCGTTGGCAGCGTCGATAAGTTCCAAGGACAGGAGGCTCCTGTTTGCATCCTCTCGCTCTGTTCGAGCTACGGCGATTATGGATCCCGAGGTCTCGCCTTTATACTCGACCGAAATCGAGTCAATGTAGCCATTTCTCGCGCTAAGTGCTTGGCAGTTGTGGTTGCTGACCCGCGCATCGCTAGCGTGGCCGCTGGCTCCATCGACGAAATGATGCTTATCAACATATTTTGTAAACTAACCAATTCGTAATTTCTGCCGTCGCTCCCTTTCCCCGACAGTCGAGTCAGGTGTCGATCGATAATTCTGATTGTTTTCCAGAAGGTCCATGATCACTCGCCACGAACTGGTCGGAAAGTGATTTCCGCCAAGAACGTCGACGATCGCCAGTTCAACCGCATCGAATGCATCAACAACTCCATGACCGCCAACCCCACCGCGCACATTGAGATGAGTGGGCAATCACGCGACGCGCGAACCGTCTTCCCTGCCTCAGCGATAAAGCCCCCCAACGTAAAACCTGCTTTTGCAGGGCAAGTATGCAAGTATGTCATCTGCTGTCACAGATTGGCCGGAGACGATACCGACGGGTGGGGGCGACTAATAGCGGACGTTGGTGTGCATCAGGTCCGCGTTAGAGATCCGCCCACGCGACGATTGCGAAACTGAGCAGCGTTCTCTCCCTATACTCAATCGCCTGCTTATTCCACTTGTTCTTATTACACACCTCGCCAAGTAGCAGCAGGCCAGTCTTGCGATATTCCGTCTTCTTGTAGGAGAACTCCCGGTTGCCTACCTTCGAGTTCATGCCAGGAGGAAGCAGAACGAGATTTCCCAAACGGTTCACGTGAGCCTCCTTTTGGCCGCGACCACGCCCGAGTGCCCCCGTCCACGCGCCACCAGGCGTTGGGTTCTGTGGATGAACGTGCTCAATCGACTGAGACGGACTGGTTTCCCAAATGCGGTTCCACTGCTCATTAACTAACGACTGGTTTGCATCTTCGGCTAGGTGCTCCTCATAACGAAACATGAAATAGCGGAGTTGTTCTTCCCAGCTGTTGTAGCAGTCAGCCTTCTGTAGATTCTTCACTGCTTCCCCAATCGCGTACTCACCATCACCGAGACTCCGCAACTGATTCATGACCTTCTGGTAGTCCCGCGGGGTACCTTTCATTGCGTGAATCTCTTGTGCAAGGCGGACATACTCCCCAACCCGTGTTCGTGCGTCCCTACGGGACATCCCGAAGATTCGGAACGTCACTCTCTCCCATTGGTCCAAGAGCCGATCCTTCTCCTTCGAGTCGAACGGTGTAAGTTTGATCGAAACCGCCAGCAGTCGCGCATGCGCGATTTTTGTCACGGCTGCAAGCCGCCGCTCCACAGATAGCCCATCGACTGCCTTTGCAACATCTAACAGCCACTTAGACAGCTCAATGGTCTGTCGCACCTTGGTGCCACACTGTGCACTGAGCACCTCCAGCGCCTCTTCATCGCCCAGTACTTTGCTTGTAGTTTCCGGGTTGATCAACGTCGCTGCGAACCTTAGGGTTTCGGAACCGAGACCCTGTCGGAGACCGATGGTGGTATAGATGTCGCCCCATAGTTGGTGCAGTTCGTGGATCACCTCTTCTTTAGTCTTCGGGTTCGGCGCATACTCAAAAGCGATTGCCATGAGCGTGCTTTTGGTCCGATCCAACCATGCGACTTCCAACCCGCGGCTGTTCAGAACTTCAAAAACGGTGTACACCGCTGACTCATCGTCGATCTCGTGGAAAATGAAGGTGAGTCGGTTCTTGAGCAACTTGGCCAAATCCAATAAGGAATCGCCGGGCGTCCAATTCGCTACGAATCGCTCGCATTCCACGATTGCCATTGCCAGATCCCGGTCCGCCAGAAACTTTGCATCCTCCGGGTTCGGCACATCGCCATCCCTCAAGTAATTGGCGAAGTACGTGCTTGTGTCGTGATTGGTTTGCAAGAGGAGTAGCGTTCCGGCTTCATTCTTCACCAAGAGGTCTGCAATCTCCTTGCGAAGTATCATCTGTGCTTTGTCGGTTTCGTCGAGAGACTTTTCAATGGCCTTGCACAGAAGAATCAGCGTAGTGACTCGCTGTTGGCCATCGACAATGTCGAGGCGTGTGTACTCGTCGGTGTGGATGGTCTCACGTTCGCGCTGCAGCCCGACGACAGTTGCCATGAAGTGCGTCGAGCCTGCCGGCTTGCTCTTTAGCTTTGAGATGTCATCAAACAGATCCTGGCGATGCTTGCTCTTCCAACTGTACGCACGTTGGTACTCCGGGATTCCGAAAAGGCGCTTCGACACCAGTTCAGAAAATGTGAGGTACTTCGGTTGGATGTCCATGTATTGCCCATTATAGAGCTATAGAGCGGCCAAACGACGATTCCGACGTCGGATGGCGGTGAGGGTTCGCGTGAGCGAGAAGCCACGTTCAATATAGGGGCCAAAAGATCGATTTCCGGTAGCAAGAACATCGTTTGGACTCCCGACCTTGCAAAGATATGCGATTATTGGGCGTTGGGTTTTTTGCACACAGACTGATCTGGAGAATCCAAATGGGCATCTTTACCGGTACGAAGCCTCGCTCAGAGGTCTTGAAGGGTGATCTAGAAGATGCGATCTTTGCAGCCGATTTCGGCGATCTCGTTGCAGGCAAGGCGCCGAAGGTCTATGACGACGCAACGACGTTCTTCCAGAACACGCATCCGGCAAAAGAGTTGTGCAAAGTCGTTCGCTCCGTCTTCGAGAGGCTGGCTGACTCGAAAGAACCGGGCGTTACGATCCGCCTTAGCACGGGCTTCGGTGGTGGTAAAACACACACGTTGATGGCACTTTGGCATCTCAGCCAAAACATCTCAAACGTATCCCTGGGAACGGAATTGCTCCCTGCTGCCGGTCGCCCGAAGACTGTCACTGTCATCGGTATCGACGCCGGCAAGGCAGGCGTCCCGCAGTTTTCCAAACATGGAACCGCAACAGTGCACAGCCTATGGGGCGATCTGTTTTTCCGTCTGGGAGGCGAGAAGGCCCTAAAGTCTCTCGGAAAAGCCGACGATCCGGAAGCTTCACCCAGTGAGGGTCAGATCCAGGCCATCTTCCCCAAAGGACCTGTCCTCATCCTGCTCGACGAGCTCGTAATCTACATGGCGCGCTTGTCCGACCGTGGACAGGGAAACCTCCTCGGTTTCCTGAGTTCACTAATATCCGTTGTCGGCAAGCGCCCCCAGACCGTTCTCGTGCTCACCGATCCCGCGAGGCAGGCTGCCTATGCCAACGAATCTGCAAGTCTCGCAGCCTCGCTCGAGTCCGCCGCGATGAAACTGAATGAGATAGAAAGCCGCACAGTCCCCAATTTCGACCCAATTGGAAACGAATCGGCTCAGATCATCGTCCGGCGCCTCTTTGAGAAGGTTGACGGAACCGCTGCTCAAGCGGCATCGGCGAGTTACCATTCGCTCTATCAGCGGCTCGCACAAGAGAACAAAGATCCGGAGTTCCAGACTGCCTCGACACAGGCGTATGCGAAGCGAATCGTCGAGTGCTACCCATTCCATCCGCGCTTGCTTGACACTGCGCAGGAACGGCTCTCTGCTATGCAGGATTTCCAGAAGAGCAGGGGCGTCCTGCGCTTATTCGCGCGAATTCTGCGCGACCTTTATGACAGGAAGGAGGACCGTGAACTGGTCTCGGCCGGCGATATTGACTGGTCCAGCGAGAGAATCAAGGCGGATCTCCTCCAGCGGCTTCAGCGTGACGGTTTCCAGGCCGCGGTGCAAGCAGACATTGAAAAGCATGCCCAAGAACTGGATGGCGAGACAGTACGGGGAATTCACGTCCGTGCAGCCTCAGCCCTGTTGCTTGAAAGCCTTCCTCTGCAGCCTACGAGTGGGCTGGACAAAGCCGATTTGAGCATCGCAGTGCTGCGGCCTGAGGAAGCTGGACCCGAAGCTGGGGAAGCCCTGGATCGCCTCACTGGAGTCTGCTGGCACACCTACCCAATGGAAAGCGGCCACGGCCTTCAATTCCGGTACCAAGCGAACATCATCAAGCAAATTGAAGACCGTATGCGGGACGTGAACTCTGAAGACGCGAGAAGCCGTGTATTAGGTGATGCACAGGGCTATTTCGGCGGACCGGCTTTCAGACTGGTCTCATGGCCGAAGACTGCTTCTGCGGTTCCGGAATCGGCAGAGTTCCAACTCGTTCTTTGCGAAGAGACCGACATTGCAGCAGCTGTCTGCGAGTTCCAGGACAATTCGGATCCGTTAGCCCGCATGCCGCGGGGGTTTCGGAACTCCATCGTTGCGGTTGCTCCGACTCGCGGTTCTTTTGAAGAAGCCATTACTCGAGCACGCAGGCTAATGGCTGCCGAGGCGATCGAAAAGGATGCAAAGGGTGAATCCGGGAAACAGACCCGCGATCAACTCCTGCGAGTCAAGCCAGAGTTGCAGAAGCGGTTTCACACGCAGACCCGCCGCGCATTCGATCAAATTTATTCAGCATCCGGACTTCTGGGAAAACTGGACGAGAAGTTCCAGGTTTCCGAAGAGCAAATGCTGCAACAGCCCTATGGTCAGCCTTGCATCAAGAGGTTCTTGGAAGAAAAGGAGCTGGTATACAAGGCCGGCACTACCCTGGATATCTCGTTGTTCATGAAAAATGTCCTTGAGGGAGCGGTCCCCATCAGTGGGATGCCCGATACATACACCGCCAAAGCAATTCATGAGCGGTTTCTCGCTGCTCCAAATCTCCGCCTGGTTCCGGACGGCCAAATTGTTCGGAATACCATCCTAAAAGCAGTCGAGAAGGACAAGATCGTTGTCCGCTTGCCTGACGGCCGGGCCTATGACAACCAGGGCTGCGTGCAAGGACCGGATGGTCAGCGGCGGCGGACCAACACGACCTTGACCGGAATCGGTCTGAATGATGACGTTCTGATTACACGAGCGGGTAGCACAAGCGCCGGTACGTGGCTCAAAGAGGATGCAGCAAAGCAAGATGAGGAAGGCGGGAAAGTCGATGTGATTCCGCCGCCGCCACCTCCCTCCGCCTCTGGTGCGACGGCCACGAGTTGGGAACAGCTCATCGAACTTGCTGCTAGCCGTCCCTTGCTGGAACTCCGCCTGATCGCGCGGACGCCCTCCGCGGCTGCGACGCTCGCAGGCCTGGCGCAACCGCTGGGGGCCGATGGCCTCTCCCTCTCGATTCAAGTGGGCGGCAATCTGAAGGACAGTGGCAAAATGAATTTCGCAGCCAGCGACGTTGGCCTGAACCATCCGACTAAGCCTATGAATACCGCTCAGACCATTTTCAACGCCCTTAATGAAGCGGCCAGCTATGAGACCACGCTTAAGCTCTCATTCGGCGCAGCCGGACGGACGAACATGAAGGATCTACTCCAAAGCGTGAAGGACAATGCACCCGACGGAGTTCAAGTCCTGGCGCGATTTGATCAAGCCACAGGGGTTACTGCATGAAGACTCGTGAAGCCGCATTTGCGCTGCGCATCGTCCGCAGAAGAGCAGGAGACGCAGCTATTCTCTACCGTCGCACTTTGAACAAACGCCACGAGGAACGCCTTACAAAGGTTGGCCCTATCTCGCCGCTGGCGTTTACGGCCGGAGCTCCGTTGCTTCGTACTGCTGTTCGGCGTACCAGTGGTCAGTCAATGAAGCTGACACCTGGTCCGTACCTTCCGTTGGATGATGACTGGGGGGCGCGGGTCGCGTGCTATACCCTGGTCGCCATGGGACTGCGGAACGCGGATCGGCTTCACAAAGCAGCTGCAAGCCTTCAACAGGCCGACGCCACCGAGGCTGCTTGGTGGTTCGGAATCATGAACAATGGCCAGCGGACACGCGCAGTTAGAGCACTGCGAATTCTCGTGGGAGCTGTTCGATGAAGCGACCGCGAGTTTTGATTGAGGATTGGTTGCCGGCTGCCGCAATTGGTGTGGAGTGCATGCGTGAGAGGGGTAGTGCTAGCGCGTTAGCCCCTAATACATTTCTTCATGTATGGTGGGCGCGACGCCCGCTAACGGCCGCGAGAGCCGCAGTGCTTGGCTCGATCCTACCCGCCGATTTTCCCAGGGACGTGTTTGAAAAGCTCCTTGGTTTTGGCAGGCCAGGATCTGAGTTAGTGCAAGTCCGCGCATTGATGGATACGGGATTTCGTGTTCCGGGAGGTTTTAACTGTGACAGGGCCTTCAAGCGCGGGTTACAGGATGAGTACCTGACGAAAGCTCATAAAGCCGCCGAGAAGATATGGGGACAGAAGCCGACAGTTATTGATCCGATGGCCGGTGGAGGATCGATTCCGTTGGAGTCGGCTCGCTTAGGATTCGAAACCTATGCAAACGAGTACAACCCTGTTGCCTGCTCGGTCCTGGAGGCGACGGTTGACTACCCATTTCGCTTCGGTAACAAATTGGCCGAACAGAGCCGCCACTGGGCCAAGATTTGGGAGACGCGAATCACCGAGCGCCTTGCTCCCTTCTACCCTGAGTACCGACTAGCAAAAGTTCACGCATACATTTTCGCCCGAACTGTTCCCTGCCCGGACACAAAGCACCAAACTCCTTTGGTCCCTGATTGGCATTTGCTCAAGCCAAAGAGCGGGGAGAGGGTAGTTGCGCGGCCCATCGTCAATAAGAAGACCGGCACTTGGGGTGTTGAAGTGTTCACGCTTGGTCGTGGTGCTGGCCAAATCAGTACGCCTCCAGCACCAACATATTCAAAGGGCAAAGGCGTCTCGTTATTCACCAACCACCAGATTGACCCTGACTGGATCAAAGCGAAAGCGCAGAACGGAGAAATGCATAATGCTCTCTATGCGGTTGCTCTGAAGAACAACCAAGGCTTGACTTTTCGGCCACCCACGCCAGCCGACCTTCATGCGATCATCGCGGCAGATCAGGAATTGTCACGACTGCGTCCTCAGTGGGAGAAGATAAACATTATTCCGACTGAGTCGATTCCTATAGGGGATAAAACAAATGAGCCATTGGCTCGTGCTATTAGTCACTGGGCTGATATGTTCGCCCCTCGTCAATTGCTCTGCTTTGGAGTGTTGGTTGAAGAGTTAAAACGTCTTAGACCGGAGATTGTTAAGGCCGAAGGGTGCGAACTTGGAGAAGCAGTTGTTCACTTGCTGGCTTTCGCGCTGGACAAGTTTGCGAACTGGAACGCGATTCTCGCATCATGGAACGCGCCCTTCGGAACCGCCCGAAGTGTTTTTGATAGGCATGACTTTGCCTTTAAGCCAACTTGGTGTGAAATGGCGCCTTGTGGCTCAGGATCAGGTCTTAACTGGGTAATCGACAATGTTCTCTCTGCGTATGAAGAGGTTGCCGCTCTATGCCGGGATTCGCAGGCCCCACCCATTGATTTGAGCCTAGGTTCAGCTAGCAACCTTCCCCAAATAGCCGATGGCTCCATCACTGCAGTCGTGGTCGACCCGCCGTACGCAGATAATGTCCAATACTCTGAACTTGCCGATTTCTTCTATGTGTGGCTCAAGCGCACACAGGGTCACCGACGACCCGAGTGGTTCTCCACATACCTTTGCGAACATGAGCAGGAGGCCGTCGTTAACGTTAGCCGACATCGTGATGGAGGAAAGAAACAGGCAAAAGTCGCGAAAGCAGAAGCACACGCATTTTACGAGCAATTGATGACAGAAGTGTTCACAGAGAGCCACCGCGTTTTACGGGATGACGGTGTGCTCACCGTGATGTTTACCCATAAGAAACAAGAAGCTTGGGTTTCGCTGTTCAAATCGCTGATTCAAAGCGGCTTTCTTGTGACGGCCACATGGCCCGTGAAAACGGAGAGCGAGCACAGTCTTAATCAAGCCAAGAAGAACGCCGCACAGAGCACAGTTATCTTGGTCGCGCGCAAACGTGACGGACAAGCTGGTATCGGTTACTTCGGACCCCAAATTCGAAATGAGATTCGCCAGCGGGCACGTGGGGCTGCCGAGCGTCTCAAGAGCGAAGGGTTAAACGCAA
Organism: uncultured Occallatibacter sp.; assembly: GCA_964468605.1. Taxonomy (GTDB): domain Bacteria; phylum Acidobacteriota; class Terriglobia; order Terriglobales; family Acidobacteriaceae; genus Telmatobacter. The sequence continues at coordinate 9,566 of CAYYKV010000065.1, forward strand.
TCGACCAATTGGTAGGATCGTTCGGCCCTGCATTGGAGGTATACAGCCGATACGACGAGGTGCGTTTGGATACAGGAGAACCTGTTGACGTGGAACTCGCAATCGAAGAAGCATCAGATGCCGTCAGCCAATGGCGTATTGAACAGCTTGCAGAGCGCGGTCTCGATGGCGTTGAACCAGAGGGTCGTTTCGCATTGCTCTGCTGGGATGTGATGGGTGCAGCCGAATTCCGCTTCAACGAGGCAAGGTTGTTGGGCCATGCTGCTGGAATGGATGTTGATCGCCTGATCGTGGCTGGTCTTGTCTCCAAGAAAGGAGACAAGATATTCATGACCCCTGCCAAAGACCGTCGCCGCAGCAAAGCAATAAAACGCGAAGAGATCGTAGTCGATCTATTTGGTGAGGTTCCTCAGAAGAAGCGGAGGAACAAGGCAGAAGTCTTACAGATTCACCCGAACGATCCCACATTCCGGACATCCATCGATGCCTGTCATGTGCTGGCACTGCGGTACCTGGAAGCAGGCCGGGGAAGCGCTGGCATTGGTTCAGCCCGAGAACTGGTAAAACAGCAGGGATGGGCCACGGATTCGAGCGTTGCCCGTCTGATGGAGGCGCTAACAATTGCAGCGCCCAGGGCACTACGCAAAGAGAGCGGTAAAGACTCGCCAGCCGCGAAGTTTCCGGAGTTCCGTGCCTGGTACGCACTGTTGGAGCCACTCTTTGGTATCTCTCCTCCCGATTGGACCGAGGCGCCTTTGCCGCAGGCCACGTTTGAATTTTCCGCCGGCGACGAAGAGGAAGCAATGGAACCCGAGGACGAAGAGGTTGAGGAAGACGAGGAGGAGTAGACCGTGTCAACCGCCGCCACACCTGCTGCCTTTGGCAGCTATCGAGATCGGGATTGGAGAAGGTTCATTGAAGGTCCTGACCCGGCGCTCCTTGAGGAACTTTACGTTCCGATGTTGGCGTCTGCGGTCCGCTATGACCGCTCGTGCGCCTACTTCTCCAGTTCGGTGCTGTCCGCAGCCGCGCGAGGCTTCGGCAAGCTGGTACAGAACCTCATCGACCTCGGCGAGAAAGCCGCGCGTCCATCGATTCGCCTGGTTGTCAACGAGGAACTCGACGAGGACGACGTTCGCGCTCTCACCGAGACGGGCGACCTATCGAAGCTTGAAGCAACTCTCCTCAGCAGATTGAAAACTCCGAAGGACATCCTGGAGAAGAAGCGGCTCGGAATGCTCGCTTGGTTATACAAGGAAGGCTTTCTCGACATCCAGGTCGGAGTGATGCGAACCGCCTCCGGCATCGTTCACGCCAAGTTCGGCATTGCAACGGATGCCGATCACGACTCCATCGTGTTCAACGGCAGTGGAAATGAATCGGCACAAGGCTTGACCGGGAACTATGAGGAATTAGAGGTTTCCACCAGGATTGCCGACCCGAAGCGGTACGAGTATTACTCCGATAAGTTCAAGCTCCTATGGCAACGAAACCACCCATCGGTGGCTGTCTATCCGCTGCCTGAAGCGGTCCGGCTGAAGCTCATCAAGTTTGCCCAGAAGCGGCCGCCGACTGAGGAGCCTTCTAACGCGGTCACCCGCCAGACAGCAGCCATGGTCTGGCAGTTCCTCCTGGAGGCTCCTTACTTTCCAGATGGCGGACCAACGTGCGATGCAAGCGCCATGGTCTCGATGTGGCCTCATCAGCGAAAGGTCGTTGAGGAGACAGCACAAGCCTGGCCCGCAGGCCGTCTGCTTTGCGATGAAGTTGGCATGGGCAAGACCATTGAAGCCATACTGATTCTTCGCCGTCTCATGGCAGGCCGGGGCGTCGAACGAGTTCTCATTCTTCTGCCGGCTGGCCTGCTTAAACAATGGCAAGCGGAACTCCGGGAGAAGGGCGGACTGATCTTCCCGCGCCTGGAGGGTTTAAACACACTGATCTGGCCAAATGACAGTGAAAGCAAAGTGGCTGATCTTGCGGAAGCACTTGACCAAGATCTTCTACTGATGAGCCGCGAGACTGCGAGAACTGAGAATAATCTTCCGACAGTCCTCCAGGCCCGACCCTGGGACCTTGTCCTCCTGGACGAAGCCCACGCAGCACGCCGCAAGGAACAGGACGAGGGTGAATTCAACACGCCGACATTACTCCTGAACCTGCTGCGTGAGTTGCAATTGAAAAAGAAAGCTCGCGGCATCCTCTTGCTTAGCGCGACGCCCATGCAGACCCAACCGTGGGAACCGTGGGACCTCATGGCGGTACTGGGTGAGGGTGGGCCATGGCTATCTGAGTTTTCCGTTGTCCGGAACTTCTATGAGGTGATTTCCGCGGTCAAGCGGGGATTCTGTGGTTTGGACAAAGCCGAGAAGGCCGCCGCATTAATTGCCGCCGATTCTCATTTTCCGATACCACCGCTTGATACAGCCGAGATGCCAGATATCGAGGGCCTGAAGAGTCTGATTGCGTTTGCTCCGTCCACGCAAAGCGTGGAGCGTGCCCGGTGGCTGCGGGAGGGCTCACCGCTGTTCCGGCGCATGCACCGGAACACTCGTTCGACACTCCGCAGGTACTTTGAGTTGGGTCTCTTGAAGGATCGACCTCCGGAGCGTGTCGTGCGCGACAAGAGGTTCGATTACGAAGACCAAGCCGAGCGGGCAGTCTACGATTCCGTCAGTGAGTACATTGAACGACGCTTCGCCGAATTGGAACAAGAGAAGCCAGGCAAGGGTTTCGTGATGACGGTCTATCGCAGGCGGGCCTCCAGTTCGCCACTCGCCTTGGAGCGTAGCTTGGGGCGGCGCCGCGATGCACTGCTGCAAGTGACCAAAGAACATGCTTACGATCAGTGGCTCGGATCCACGGATATTCCAGAGCAGTTGGACCCAGATGAAATGCCAGAAGGTGAAGGCACAAATAAAGTTTCGGCGTCGCTTCCACAGAGCCCGGCCGTGGCACGCAAAGAACTTCAGGACCTGTATCGCCTGTTGGAACAACTGCAAGCACTCGGACACAAAGACTCAAAGCGAGAAGTCTTTTTCCATGAACTCCGGCGCATTACGGATGACGGCCGGTCTGTTCTTGTATTCACCGAGTACACCGACACGATGGAGTATTTGCGGGACTGCCTTATGCCTTTCTATAACAGCTCCGTGGCCTGCTACAGCGGTGACGGTGGGCAGATTTTGGAAGGTGACGCATGGAAAAAAGTGACCAAGGCTGACATCACGGCGGCGCTGAAGAACCGCTCGATTCAAGTTTTGATTTGCACGGATGCGGCCAGCGAAGGTCTAAACCTTCAAGCCGCCGGCGCTCTGGTCAACTATGACCTTCCCTGGAATCCAAGCAAGATTGAGCAACGCATCGGTCGTATTGATCGTATTGGGCAGAAGAGCGAGCAAGTTCTGGTGGTCAACCTGTTCCTCAAAAACAGTGTTGATGAACGTGTTTACCAAACTCTTCGGGAGCGGTGTGGTTTATTCGAGCACTTTGTGGGCTCCATGCAACCGGTGCTGGCGCTGGCCCGCCGAATGCTGCAGGGAGAGCAACCAGTGGATCCGAATGCTTTGGAGGCGGTCGCTAGCCAGGTGGAGCAGGATCCACTTGCTACGGAAACCTATTTGGAAAGCCATGCCGCCGCGGAAGACGATAGCCCGACTGCATATACACAGCCGGAACTCCGCCGGGCCCTCGATTTGCTGAATGCCGACATTGGCTTCACTGTCAAAAAGGAGAAACATCTTGACTCTTGTTCTGTATCTGGTCATGGGTTCGCGAGGACTCGATTCGGAATCTGCATCGCATCACTTGAGAAGGATCCCACCCTCAATCCCTTGACGCCCTCCAACCCGAAGCTTCGGGATATCCTCAAGGCCTTGATGCGCCCCGGCGAGCGGCTACCACTCGTGATAGGTTCTCATCGCCAGGGAGCCTTCCGCTCATCGGTTGCTTACTGGATGGGAAGTGGAGCTCCACGGGAGGTTGAGTCGCTCGCCACCTTAGAGAAGATGGTAAAGGGTTGGGATGGGCAGCTACCGGATCCCGCGGCGTGGCACAACTGCACATTGAAAGCAGAGGAAGAGGCCAAGGCTGAAGTTGAACACATGACTTTGGAAGCTAGTACGCGGGAGCAGAATGCTGCCCAAAGCCAAATTGAAGCTGCTAACATCCGCCTTTCCCGTGAACTTGGACGTTACCTAGTCTGTGCCGGCGCTGATCCGTACAGCCTCAAGCAGGCTTTCTATGAGCAAATGCAACAGGGTACAGGCACCGCGCGTGCAAGACTGAAACAATGCTTTGAATTCTTTGGTAGATACCCAGATTGGACACTAGGCTTTTGCCGTGAGCTTGAACAGTGGATTGGCTCGCTGCCGCACTACAAACGAACGAGCCGCCTTGCAGGAATGGAAGTAGACGCTGCGCTTCGGGACCCTCGATGGACAGCAGTTTCATGAGAGGATGCTATGGAATATCCACCAATCGAGGTTCAGCCGCGGTTTCAACACGGTGATAACTGATAACCTTGCGGTCGAGGTAGGGTTTGAGCGCAGCGTCGAGTCCAGACAGGATGAGGCCTATCTGCTGTGGGGTCATCTTGCCGCTCGCAGCCGCTGCGGCAGTGGTAGGGGCCACCGGCGCCGGCGAGAGGCTCCTGAGCGCAGTTTGGGCTGTTTCCCTGCCGCAAGGTCCCCGATCGCCTGAGAGTACCGGCGCAGCACCGAAACAGCCTGCGTTCTGGTTTCCAGTTCTTCGGGCGATATGAGTGCCTTGATCTGCCCCGGGCGGTACCCGCTGGTGTCATACTGAGCGACCAGCTCGGTCTGTTCCTCGAAGATATGGACGTCGTTGACCGCGGTGTAGGAGGCGTCTACCTTGCCCAGCGCGGGCGCGGCGGCGGCGAACGAGGATATGCCCTTGCTGTAGTGACTTGGTGCGCAGCCTGCCATGAAAAGGCCGGCAAGAAGGAGGGGAGCAATGCGGAAGAGGCACCGTACAATTGATACTAGGATCTCGGAAGCGACACTTGCCACATCAAGTCGCGGCCTACGACTTGGATACATTTCGCATAAACGGCATAGTTTTACCGATTATCGTTGCTTTGCGCTTTAATCGGTAGTATTATTCCGATATGAGCGATTTGTCCTTTAGGTCGATCTCGGAACTCCAAGTCC
>CAYYKV010000066.1:0-14538 GCA_964468605.1 uncultured Occallatibacter sp.
ACTACGACGCCGGTCTGTTTGTGGAGTCGTGGGACGACGACGGCGCGCGCAAGGGGTATTGCCTGTACAAGATGGGCTGCAAGGGCCCCGTTACCTACAACGCCTGCTCAGTGACGAGATGGAACGAGGGCACGAGCTATCCCATTCAGTCGGGGCACGGCTGCATTGGTTGCAGCGAGGCGGGCTTCTGGGACAACGGCCCGTTCTATCAACATCTGGCGTCGTTCCCCGGATTCGGCATCGAAAGCACGGCCGACACCATCGGCACCGCAGTTGGAGTGGCCACGCTGGCCGGAGTCGCGGCGCACGCGGTGGTGACCAACATACGCAAGCGCAGCGTGATTGCGGAAGTCCACACCGAAGACGAGAAGGAGAAGTAAACAGTTATGGCTACGCGTGTCGTCGTCGATCCTGTCACTCGCATTGAAGGCCACCTGCGGATTGAGGCGGTGGTGGAGAATGGCGTCATCACCGACGCGTTCAGCGCCGGGACCATGGTTCGCGGCCTGGAGAAAATTCTGATGGGCCGCGATCCGCGCGATGCCTGGGCCATCACGGAGCGCGTGTGCGGCGTGTGCACCACGGTGCATGCGCTGGCCAGCGTGCGCTCGGTGGAGGACGCGCTGGGCATCAGCGTGCCGCCCACGGCGGAGCTGATCCGGAACATCATGCTGACCACGCAATATGTGCAGGATCACGTGATCCACTTCTATCACCTGCACGCGCTGGATTGGGTGGACATCGTGAACGCGCTCAAGGCCGATCCCAAAAAGGCGGCGGAGCTGGCGCAGTCGTTTTCACAGTGGGACAAGAATACGCCGGCGTACTTTACTGCTGTGCAGGACAAGATCAAGGCGTTTGCGGCGAGTGGGCTGGGCATCTTCGCCAACGGCTATTGGGGCCATCCGGCGTACAAGCTGCCACCGGAGGTGAACCTGATCGGCGTGGCGCACTATCTAGATGCGCTCGAATGGCAGAAGGAAGTGGTGAAGATTCACGCTGTGTTCGGAGGCAAGAATCCGCACCCGAATTACCTGGTTGGCGGAGTGCCGTGCTCGATCAACATGAACGAGGTGGCGGCGATCAACTCGGACCGGTTGAACCTGGTGGCGCGGCTCATCGGCCAGGCGGACGAGTTCATCAACCAGGTTTATATTCCGGATCTGCTGGCGGTGGCGTCGTTCTACAAGGACTGGGCGAGCTACGGCGGCGGGCTGCACAATTATCTCAGCTACGGCGAATTCCCGACCAATGGCTACAACCATCCGGAGTCATTCAAGTACGCACGGGGCGCGGTGCTCAATCGCGATCTGAGCACGGTGTATCCGGTAAATCCGCGCGACTCGCAGGAGATCAAGGAGTACATTGCGCACTCCTGGTACAACTACAGCGAAGGCGACAGTGTGGGGTTGCATCCGTGGGCGGGCGAGACGAATATCGCCTACAGCGGTCCGAAGCCGCCGTTCGAGAGCCTGGAAGGTTACGACAAGTACTCATTCCTGAAGACGCCGCGCTGGAAGGACAACGCGATGGAAGTCGGACCACTGGCGAGACTACTGGTGTCGTATGCATCGGGTCACGCGGATGTGAAGGAAACGGTGGGCATGGTTCTGGGCAAGCTGAACGTGCCCGTCGGCGCGCTGTTCTCGACGCTGGGAAGGACGGCGGCGCGCGGCATCGATGCGGCGCTGGCCATGATCTGGCTCAAGGAGTTCTACGGCGATTTGATGGGTCGCGTGAAGATCAACGAGGTATCCACGTTCAACGGCGAGAAGTGGGACCCAAAGACCTGGCCGGCAGATTGCGAAGGGGTGGGCATGGAAGAAGCTCCTCGCGGCTCGCTGGCGCATTGGATCAAGATTCACAATGGGGCGATCGAGAACTATCAACTGGTTGTGCCCACGACGTGGAATGGCTCGCCGCGCGACGGCAAGCAACAGCGCTCCTCATTCGAGGCCGCTTTGATCGGGACGCCGGTGGCGAAGCTGGACGAGCCGGTGGAGATCATCCGCACCATCCATTCCTTTGACCCGTGCCTGGCCTGCGCCGTGCATCTTTACGATCCGCAGGGACGGCACCTTCACCAGGTTTCATTCGAGTAGCCGCATGAGCACACAGAGCACTGGTGTACGAGATGTTTTCAAACTGAACGGCGGGGCGCCGGTTGAGTACAGGCGCGTGTATGTGTGGGAACTGCCGGTGCGCGCCTACCACTGGATCAACGCCATCGCGCTGACGATGTTGTGCGTGACGGGTTTCCTGATTGGCCACCCGGTTCGCATTGCGTATGCCGCGGAGGCATACCAGCAATACTGGTTCGGCTGGGTGCGGTTCCTGCACTTTGCCTCGGCGTGGGTGTACGTGTTCAATTTTCTGGCGCGGCTCTACTGGGGATTTGTCGGCAATAAGTACGCCAAGTGGACGAATTTCTTCCCGGTGACAAAGAAGCAGCAGCAGGAGATTCTGGACGTGGTGAAGACCGACGTGCTGCAGACAAAGATGCACGGAGAAATCTCCACTGGGCACAACTCGCTGGCGGCGTTCATTTATTTTCTGACGTTCATCGCGTTTTGCATCCAGACCATTACCGGGTTCGCGCTCTATTCTTCCATGAGCTCGTCGTGGATGGCACAGTTGTTCAACTGGGTGGTGCCGCTGCTGGGCGGCGATGCCGGGGTGCGCTTCTGGCATCACACGTTCCTGTGGTTCTTTGTCACGTTCGTCATCGTTCACATTTATCTGTCGTTCTACCACGACTACATCGAGGGCCGCGGTACGGTAAGCTCGATTATCGGCGGGTGGAAGTTCGACAGGGTGCGCAGTGACGAAGAATCCAAAAAGTCTTAAGAAGACGCTGGTGCTGGGCCTGGGCAACGTCATCATGGGCGATGAGGGCGTTGGCGTTCACGTAGTGCGCGCGCTGGAGAAGCACACACTGCCGGCGGACGTCGAATGCCTGGACGGCGGGACAGGCGGATTCATTCTGCTTGAGCCGCTTCAGAATGCAGACCGGATCATTCTGATTGATGCCGCCGCGGACGGAAACCCTCCAGGGACCGTAACGCGCACGACGCCGCGCTTTTCAAAAGACTATCCACCGACGCTGACGGCGCATGACATCGGGGTGAAGGACCTGTTGGACGCGTTCTATATACAGGGCGGAACGCGCGAAGTGACCTTGTACGCCATCGCAATCGACCCGAAGCAACCGATTTCGATGGATTTGTCGGAAGGGTGCGCCAAGGCGGCTCAAGAGGCAGTTGGCAGGATCCTCGACGAGCTGGGTGCGGCTGCGGCCGGAGCGTAAGTCCTGCCGATCCTTCCTTTAATGGCATTCAGAATTGCAATTCGGACCGAATAAGTCTAATATTCTGAGCATGGAAGCAATGGCCTGTTGTCGCTCGTGTATGCCGCTCTCGCGCGGCTAGGGTGACCTGGGTCTGAACTTCCGATCAAAAGTCCACGGTTTCCCCGGTGCCCGCGATTGAGCCAAAAGCTCTCGCGGGCATTTCATTTGAGCGAATCGAAACGAAAAGAGAAGAGAGAAGATGAGCGAATCACCTGCGCCAAAAGAAACCAAAGCCCAGAAATCTGAGCGCCTGAAGCGTGAAAAGAACCCCTGGGCTGTCTTCGACGAGGTGCGCGCGTTTGCGCGCGCAGGGCGCTCGAGCGTGGTGCCTGAGTGGGCTTCCTTCTATTTCAAGTGGTGGGGTGTATATACACAAGGCGATGGCGCGGGCGTGACCGGGGGCAAGGGCGGAGAAGGCCTGACCACTGAGTGGTTCATGATGCGGATCGGCATTCCGAATGGAATTGTCTCCGCGAGCCAACTACGTACCATCGGTGAGATTACGCGCAGGCAGGCGCGCAACCTTGCAGACATTACGGTGCGCCAGAACATCCAGTTGCATTGGTTGACCATCGAGTCGCTGCCGGAAGTTGTGGACGCGCTGGACGCGATTGGGCTCTCGCCCAAGGGCGCTTGCGGCGATGTGGTGCGCAATGTGACCGGCTGTCCGCTTGCCGGCATCGCAGCCGACGAACTGATTGACGCCTCGCCGATCGCGCGCGGCATTGCACGCGAGCTCACGGCCAATAACGAGTTCTTCAACTTGCCGCGCAAGTTCAAAATCTCGGCAACGGGCTGTCCGTCGTGGTGCACGTATCCGGAGATCAACGACATCGGCCTGACGCCGGCGGTGCGCGACGGCGAAGTGGGTTACTCGCTGCGCGTGGGCGGTGGGCTTTCAAACGAGCCGCACCTGGCTGTGAAGCTCGATGCGTTTGTGCGGCCGGACCAGGCGATCCGTGTGGCGCGCGGCGTGACAGAGATCTTCCGCGAGCAACAGGGACTGCGCGAGAGCCGCGACAGGGCGCGACTGAAGTATTTGTTCATGCGCGAAGGGTGGACGGCGGAGCGCTTTCTTGACGAACTAAACGCCAAGATCGGATTCAGGCTCGATCCGGCAGGGCAAGAGCGTGTCCCCGACGATGTTCTTCGCGACCACGTAGGCATCCATCCTCAGCGGCAACCGGGATTGGCATACGTAGGCGCATCGGTGCTGCGCGGCCGTCTCTCCGGCGACCAGCTCGTGGCGGCAGCGGAGTTGGCGGAACGGTTTGGAAGCGGCGAGGTGCGCCTCACGGTCTCGCAGAACCTGGTGATCATCGATGTGCCCAAGGCGAAGACCGGCGAGCTGGCGCGGGAACTCGGCCAGATCGGCCTCCATGTGGAAGGCTCGATGTTCTGGCGCGGCGCTGTGGCGTGCACGGGCACGGAGTTCTGCAAGCTGGCGATCTCTGAGACCAAGGGGTTTACGCGGTGGCTTGTCGATGAGCTGGAAGAGCGGCTGCCGCACTTCGATCAGCAACTGAAGCTGAACGTGACCGGTTGCCCGAATAGTTGCGGGCAGCATTGGATCGCGGACATCGGATTGGAAGGCAAGAAGATCAAGTACGAGGGCAAGCTGACGGACGCTTTTTACTTTTGCCTGGGCGGAGCCGTGGGCCAGCACGCTGGAATTTCGCGGCCCGTAGGTTACCGTTGCCCGGCGCCGTTGGTGCCCGAGGCGATCGAGCGGCTGTTGCGGCAATACTTGGCTGAGCGCAAGACAGAAGAGAATCTGCGCGCATGGTTTGCGCGGCACTCGAACGACGAATTGCGCGCGCATCTGGCTGGGGAAGTTCTGGAACCGGTGGAACGCGACCTGCCCACGGGGCCCGTGCCGCATGCGGTGGCCGAGTAACGAAATCAGGTACTAAGGGAACAAGGGACCAACGAATAGGGCGCTACGAACTGTGAACCAAAAACTGCGAACTACGAACTGAGAACAACGCGATGAGTTTGTTGCCAATATTCCTGAAGCTTGAAGGGCGGCAGTGCCTGCTGGTCGGAGCGGGAACTGTAGCGCTCGAGAAGATCGGATCGCTGCTCAAGACGGGCCTGCGGCTGCGCGTGGTTGCGCCCGAGGCGCGGGCAGAGGTCCGTGAGCTGGCGGCTGAAGGCAAGCTCGAGTGGGTCGAGCGGGAGTTTCAGGCTGCCGACCTCGACGGCAACTTCATCGTGATCGCCGCGACCGACGTGCCGGAAGTGAATGCGGCGGTCTATCGCGGGGCGGTGGCGCGCGGGATTCCGTGCAACAGCGTGGACGACATCCCCAACTGCGATTTTTTCTTTGGCTCGGTGGTAAGCCGCGGCGACTTGCAAATCGCGATTTCAACGGCCGGCGAAAGCCCTGTGGTCGCGCAACGCCTGCGGCGCGAGATCGACGAGCAACTGCCCGAGGATCTGGGGCCGTGGCTTGCGAAATTGGGTGAATTGCGGCGCGAGGTTCTGGCAACACATCCGCGCGGCGAAGAGCGAAGGCTGCTGCTACACGAACTGGCGCAGAGGCAGATTTGCGTTTCGGCATTGTGCCAGACGAAACAGTTGGCGCGGTCGGGCAGGGAAGCAGCGCGCGCGGTTGCGGGCAGCGTTTATCTGGTTGGTGCCGGCCCGGGAGATCCGGAATTGCTCACGCTGAAAGCGGTGCGGCTGATCGAAAGCGCGGATGTGATTCTGCACGACGACCTCGTTCCCAAGGCAATACTCGATTTGGCTCCGCCCCATGCAATGGTGGTGAACGTGGGCAAGCGCTGCGGCGCGAAAAACATCACGCAAAAAGAGATTAACGCGCTGATGATCGAACATGCGCGCGCGCAGCGCAGCGTGGTGAGGCTGAAGAGCGGCGACCCGCTTTTGTTTGGCCGGGCGAGCGAAGAGCTGGCCGCGCTGGCTGAGGTTGGCTTGCCGGTTGAGATTGTGTCGGGAGTGTCGGCTGCGTTTGCGGCTGCTGCGGCAATTGGCCGGTCGCTGACCGACCGCGATTGGGCCTCTCATGTGATTCTCACCACCGGGCATCACGCACAATCGCACAACCGCGAAGCGCTACCTGCCGTTGAGGCAGGCACGCGCGTGGTCTACATGCCGGGCCGGGACCTGACGATGCTGGCCTCCGAGTGGCTCGCCGAGGGTCTGCCAAAGGACCTGCCGTGCGTTGTGGTTTCACGCGCGGCGCAGCCCAACCAGCAACTGGTACAGACCACACTCGGAGGGCTTGGCGCGCTGGGCAAATTGGAGCCCTCTGCTGCGCCGAGTCTGTTGATTGCCGGATGGGCGGTTCGGGAGATTGGCCCAGCCGAACGGCTCGTCGAAGGCGTTGCAACCAAGACAGCCTGAGTCCAAATTCCGGTTTTTCAGTCGCTTCTCACCACAGCTCCATCCTGAGCCGCGAGTTTAGTTCGCGCCCGCGACCGGCGCGATCCCCTGAAAACAAAGATAAAACATGCAGTTGTAACGTTACAGTGGCGTGTTGAGACTACCGCTGGGACCGCGGATGGGCGAATCTCACCAGCAGCGGCGGACAGTCTGACCGGTTGGGAGGCCGATGGGGGGGACCTAGCTGGCAGCCTTGCCCGATCAGACTTCCGCCGTACTCGATCCTTCCCCGGAGGTAATGATGAATCAACTGCACACAGTAGGGGCGCAGCTTGGTGCGATTGGCCGCTGCGCTTTGGTGGGGGTGCTGGTGGGAATGCTGGCGACACAGGCCGTGGCAGAGGGCGCGGCGACTGTCAGCCAGCAATCGCCGGCGAAGCCTGAGACGACAAGTGTTCCCAGCGGCTCCCAAACGGAACAACTTAGCCTTGCAACAACAACCAACCTTCCCTTGGCAGCACAGGACGGCACGACTGCCGACGTGAATGCTCTGCCGGATGCTCCGACGGTGCCGGCGGGGACAAGCGACTCGGCGAGCCTGAACATGCCGCCCGAACTGAAGGCGATGATGGACGATGCCCAACAGAACGCGCAAAACCTTCAGTCGGCTCCCGCAACCAAGCCTCACGGGATCCAGCGGCCGGGAATGCTGGTGATGGGGATCATCGGCATACCGCTTTTAGGTTTTGGCACCTACGTCATGACACGCAGTGTCTCCAAGGATGCAGGTCTTAAGAACGCGTTCGGAGCAATTTTCCTGGTGCCGGGAGCGGCGATGTCCGGCTTCGGCTTCTACTTTGCGTTCAAGCCCAAGCACTGAGCGGTGACAATGGACCGCGGCAAATCGGGTAAGGGGGTCTCCGGCTTCGGCGAAGGCCCTCTCTGCTTCATGTTTCAACTTTCGAAACATCGCGTCGATGTTCGATGGCGAGGCTGGTTATGCTCTCCGGATCAGGGTCTGCATGGCCAAAGTGGGGTACTTCCGCGCGTGGTAAGATCATCCCATATCCGCGGAAAAGGCTCCAGATGCCTGGCATCATCGAAAGCCACGCTTCCCCCCGCAATCCCGACGCGCGCTCGCAGGAGATTCGTGAAACGTTGGAGCGATTGCTCGGGACGCAGCATTTCTCCGCTGCGAGCCGCCGCGGGCAGCTGTTGCGCTATCTGGTGGAGCACACGCTCAAGGGCGACGCCGAAAAAATCAACGAATATGCGATCGGGCTGGAAGTATTTCAGCGGCCGGAATCGTTCGATCCGCGCATTGAATCGGTGGTGCGAACGGAGTTCAGCCGGCTGCGCCAGCGGCTCAAGGATTACTACGCGGAAGACGGATGCCGCGACGCCATTGTCATCGATTTTCCACCGCGCAGTTACGTGGCGAGCTTCACATTTCGCGATGCCGCAATGCTTCGCGAGCCAACGGCGTTTCCGGAGACCTCTCGCGCTCCCCAACTGGTGCGGACGAGCGCGCCGCAAAATGCGAACCGGGCGCGGCGAATTTGGATTATAGGGGCGATCGCCGTGCCATCGATCGCCGCAATCGCTGTTGCAGCATTCGTGCTGTGGAATGAGCACGCGTCGCTTGCCGTGGCGAAGCAACCGATCCGCGCGATCGTCGTGCTGCCCTTTGAGGACTACTCGGCGGACCATCGCGACGACTATATTGCCGATGGAATCACAGAAGAGCTGACCAATGACCTGGCGCAATGGCGCGACCTGCGCGTTGTGGCGCGAACCTCAGCGTTTGCCTTCAAAGGCAAGGGCGAAGATGTGCGGGAGATTGGCCGGCAACTGAACGTAGATGCGGTGCTTGAAGGCAGCTTCACGCGAGACGGCAGTCAGATGCGAGTGACCGCGCAACTGAACCGGGCGACGGACGGATATCACCTCTGGTCGCACTCCTACGAAACGCAGTCGAATGACATGCTGGCCATGCAGGACGAAGTGGCGACTTCAATTACAAATGCCGTTCGGCAGATACGTGGAGGTTCGCCTCCCGCGATCCACGAGCCGACGACTGATCCCGTGGCGCTCGACCTCTATCTGCAGGGCGAATACCAGTATTACCTGCGCACACAGGAATCTCTGGCTAAGGCGATCGAATTATTTCAAGCTGCCATCGCCAGGGATCCGAACCTTGCACGCGCTTACTTGGGAGTCGGTATGGCAGAGCTCGCCGAATCGTCGATGACGACGGTGACGCAGCAGGAGACGCTTCCTCGGGTGCGCGTCGCGGCAGAGAAGGCCATTGAAATCGATCCGAACCTTGGCGACGCGCACGGACTGCTGGCAGATGTGATCTACACCTGGGAATTGAACTGGAACGATGCTGATACGGAATATCGGCGCGCGATCGATCTGGGGGCCGGCGCGGAAGTGCGAGCGCGGTATGGCTGGTCGCTGGCTACGCGCGGACGCTTCGTCGAGGCGCACGAGCAGCTGCGCCTGGCAGCGGAACAGGATCCGCTCTCTATCCTGCCGCCATTCGATGAGTTTCTGGCCTCCTACTTGGAGCGAGACCAGGCAGGACAGCAAAGGGTGCTTGATCGTTTGCACCAGATAAATCCCCAGTTCTTCGGCGGACCTGCATGGACGCTCGTTGGAGCGATGGCTCGTCACGACTGCGCGACAGTCCTGGGCGACGCAACCCGATTCGCCAAGACGTATCCCAAATTGCCGGTAACGGAGACGATGCTGGCATTTGACGCCGTGTGCAGAAACGACAAGACAGCAGCGCTTCAGCGGATCAGGCAGATGGAGGCCGAGCAGGCGCCGCACTACCAACTGGCGATTGTCTACGCCCTGCTGCACGAAAAGGATGAAGCCCTTGTGGAGTTGAACCGGGCGGCCCATGCGCATGAGGGCCAGATTCTCTATATCAAATACGACCCTTTCTTCGATGAAATCCGCGACGATCCCCGGTATGAGGCGCTGGAGAGGCGCGTGGGACTGATAACCTGAATTCATGAAATTCGGCGTAGTGGTTTTTCCGGGGTCGAATTGCGATCACGATACCTACAACGTGATTGCCGAGCTGGCTCGGCAGCCTGTGGTTTTCCTGTGGCATGACAGCGAGGATCTGCAGGGCGTGGATGCAGTGCTGGTCCCCGGCGGATTTGCTTATGGCGACTACCTGAGAACGGGCGCGATCGCGCGATTTTCGCCGGTAATGGAGGCGGTGAAGCGGTTTGCCGCGGGCGGCGGCCTGGTTCTGGGAATCTGCAACGGATTCCAGATACTGACTGAGAGCGGATTGCTGCCCGGCGCGCTGATGCGGAACGCGGGGCTGAAGTACATCTGCAAGCAGGTGCATCTGCGGGTGGAAACGACGAACTGCCCATTCACCAATCAATTGCAGAAGGGCGCGGTGCTCAAGATTCCTATCGGGCACATGGAAGGGAACTATTTCTGCGAGCCTGAGGAGCTGAAAAGGCTCGAGAGCGAGGACCGGATTGCGTTCCGGTACGCGACGCCGAAGGGCGAAATTACGCGGGAAGCGAATCCCAACGGTTCACTGAGCAACATCGCGGGGATTCTGAACGAGGGACGCAATGTGCTGGGCATGATGCCGCATCCGGATCGTTCAAGCGAGGCGCTGCTGGGATCGGCGGACGGATGGGGGATATTCGAGTCAATGCTTCAAATGCAGCACTCAGCTTCTAGCTCCTAGCTTCCAGCTTTTGCGCGGGAGAGCCCAAAATGCTGAATTGCGCAAGTGAAAGCTAGAGGCTGGAAGCTAGAGGCTGGAAGCTAAGATCGATGATCGATATTCATCACCATCTTATTTATGGAGTGGATGACGGCGCGCCGGACTTGCAGGCGTCGTTGGACATGGCGCGGATGGCGGCGGACGAGGGCATTACGCATATTGTGTGCACGCCACACGCGAGCGACGAGCACCCGTACAATCAGCCGCTGATTGAGAAAAGGTTCGCCGAGCTGAAGGAGCGGCTGGCGGGTGTCGTGGAGTTGAGCCTGGGGTGCGACTTCCACGTGACAGCGGACAATGTGCGCGATGCGGTGATGAATCCGCTGCAATACTCGATCGGCGGGAAAGGTTATCTGCTGATCGAGTTTTCGTGGCAGGATATTCCGGCGAGCATGAACGATGCGTTGTTCCGGCTGCAGGCGGCGGGATATACGCTGATTGTCACGCATCCGGAACGGTATCCGTCGGTGCTGCGCCGGCCGCACTTGCTGGACGAGTGGATGAGGAACGGATGCCTCGTTCAGGTGACAAGCGGTTCGCTGTATGGGCGTTTTGGAAAGGCGCAGGAGGCGTTTGCCAACGAACTACTGGAGCGGAGCTGGATTCACTTTCTGGCAACGGATGCGCACCACCCGGTTTATCGGCCGCCGCACCTGAAGAGCGGCTACGAGTACGTGGCGAAGCGCCAGGGCGAGGAGACGGCGATTCGGCTCTGTGAGACGAATCCGCGGGCGGCGGTTGAAGGCGCACCCTGGCCCGAGCAGCCTGAGGCACAAGGGTTGTGGGAAAATGTGCCGTTGAAGTTTACGGAGCGGACTGCAAGGGAAGAGTCGAAGGCCGATCGGTTAAGCAGAGGCAACACGGATGCAAGCGGCGAAGGAGGCACAAAGGCGGGCATCTGGCGTAAATTGTTTGGTGGGTGAAGAGATGGTGGCCGGAGTCCTGCGATAGAGCAAAGCAGGTCGGCACGTTTGTAAGAGTCGGGCTTCCTCAGGTCGGAGAAAGGTAAGAATGATCGACCA
This sequence comes from uncultured Occallatibacter sp., assembly GCA_964468605.1. Classification (GTDB taxonomy): domain Bacteria; phylum Acidobacteriota; class Terriglobia; order Terriglobales; family Acidobacteriaceae; genus Telmatobacter. Next base: position 11,489 of record CAYYKV010000066.1, read on the forward strand.
ATCGCAACGAATTGCCGCCAGGGTTTTCGCGATCACATTCTTTGTCACGCTTGCAGTGATCATGATAGGCTACTCGCGTTTTTATGGCCCCTATATTGTATGGGACAACGATGAGCAGACAGCGGCGAACCTCGCCGCACACGCGCCTGCAATTCATATCTATATTTGCAGTGCCACGATCTATGGGGTTGGGCTGCTCATCATGCTGGCCGCACTCTATCGAGCTCTCGGACCCGTTCGCCGGGGTCTCGCACTGTTCGCAGCGCTCTGCTGGCTGATGTACGCAACGATGTGGTTCGTCTTTGTGCCCGATCTGTTTGGCGCTTTACGCACGATGACAGGCGGGGGGCGCCTGCAGGTATTTGAGCCTGAACGGCTGCAAGCGTTGGCAGGATTGCAGCTCGCTTCGGGATGGGATGCATACTACATTGGTTTGACATTCAATGGGATCGGGCTGGTGATCTTCAGCTTTCTGTTTTTCAAGTCTCGCTACGTTCCGCGCGCGCTGGCTGTCTTGGGTATCGTAACTGCTCTTTTCGAATCGGTTTGCGGGTTCGCTTACCTGGTCGATCGGTCTTTCGAGACAATCGTGTCTGTCAATTGCTACGAGCTGCCGGCAATGTTCTTTGAAGTATTGCTCGGTATCTGGATTCTGGCGCGGGGATTGAGAACTCACGAGACCGCGAAGTTAGCAGGTGGGCAGGTCAGCTGAGGCCGAGGCCGCCGTCGACGACGAGCGTTTGGCCGGTGATGAAGCGGGGGCCTGTAGCGAAAAAGAGGACGGCTTGGGCGACGTCGTTGGAGTCGCCGTTGCGGCCCATGGGAGTTTTGGCGGCGAAGCGGGCAGCTTGCAGTTCCGCCCTGCGCTCTGCCTCGCTGTGTGAAGGATCGAGCGCGGTCGGTTCCTGATCGCTGCTCTTCTCTTGCAACGCGATCCAGCCGGGAGCGACGCAGTTCACACTGACATCCGGCGCGAAGGCCTTGGCCATTGCCTGCGTAAGCATGTGCAGTGCGGCTTTCGATGCGCAGTAGTGCGCGTGACCAGCCCAGGCGTGGAGACCGCCCAGTGAACCCATATTGATAATCCGGCCTTGAGCCGCGCGGAGATGCGGCAGGGCCTCGCGCGCAACGAGGAAGGGGCCGCGAGCGTTGGTCTCGAAAACAGTGTCCCACTGATCGAGTGACAGGCTCTCGAGGGCGGCGGAGCGAAAGACGGCGGCGTTGTTGACGAGGATGTCGAGGCGGCCGAATGTGCTGGCGACCTGCGCGACGGCGACCCGGACGGAGGGTTCGGAGCGAACATCGCAGTTGACGGCGAGAGAGCGGCGGCCAAGAGCCGAGATTGCCGTAGCAGTTTCGGCGGCTTCGCTCTGCGAGGCGCAATAGGACACGGCGACATCAGCGCCGGCCTGGGCGAGAGTGAGCGCGATGGCGCGGCCCAGGCGGCGAGCGCCTCCCGTAACGAATACCGATTTGCCGGCGAGAGGCGAAGTGGGATTCACAAGATCAGTGTAGCGAGAGAGCGGTGAGGAACGGAGTTAGCAGCGTTGACGGGGTCAGTGGTGTTGGAAGCACGAAACTCACTTGGGTGCGGGCTGCGATTGGCTTGAACTCGGCGGCGGATCGGATTGGCCCGAAGATTTGTTGCCGGAATTGGGAGGCGCGGAGTTCGACGGCGAGCCGGAGGATTTGCCGGTTCCGGAGTTGTCGCCGGAACCCGAGCTACTGCCTGAGCCGGAATTTGCTGTCGAATTCTTGTAGGTCGAGTATTGCGGGGCCGGCCTGCGCAGGCGGACCTCCATCGACATGTTCAGCTTGTCGATCTTGTAAACCTCGCCATAGGTCTGGAAACCATCGGCAATGACCTGAAGCGTAACGGTGTCACCGATGGGGATTACGTCAATGGTGGCATTGCCGTCCTCGTCGGTTTTCAACTCGAGAGCTCCCGTGTCCCTGTCGCCATGAATGGGATGGAAGATGACGTGAGCAGCCGGAACAGGCTTGCCGTTATAGTCCCGGACGACAGTGACATGAATCGTCGCGGAAGCCGGCGGTGGCTTGTATTTGCGCATGCGCTGGGAGCTGTCGTCCTGCGCGCGGAGGGTGAGGCATCCGGCGATGAAGCTAAACGATGCAAGAACGGCGAAGAAAGGAAGCAATGCACGGCGGAACATGGATTCATTTTACAAGGAACTGAGGATCCGGTGACCAAGCCGCCCACCGAGCAAGAATCGCTCGCGGGGGACTTGGCGGGATCAAGTGGATCGCCGGTAGCCAGCCCGTGGGAGCTGAAATTTACAAAGAAGTAAAGAATGTGAGTGAGAAGCGCTCATATTTTAACGTTTAGCCCCTTGACAAGCCCGACAGTCTTGCTTATCGTTAGCAATTGGAAGGTAAGAGTGCTAGCAACTGACTGGCGGGAGCGCTCACCAGGAAAGTTCAATTTCCCGGCGGTCGGCACTCCGTAACCTCCTGAATCTTTTAATCTTACTAATCACCAACAGCCGCGTTCCGGGAGCAAACCGGCGCGCGACAACATGCGAAACAAGGAGAAGCAAAGCGATGGCAGTAAAGGCAGCAACAACGACATTCACTCCACTCCACGACCGGATTCTGGTCCGCCGCGTGGAAGAGGGCGAGACGGTTCGCGGGGGCATCATCATCCCCGACAGCGCGAAAGAAAAACCCCAGGAGGGAGAAGTCATCTCCGTGGGCAAGGGCAAGTCGAACGACGAAGGCAAAGTTTTTCCGCTGGATGTGAAGGCGGGCGATCGCGTGCTGTTTGGTAAGTATTCAGGCACGGAGATCAAGATCGACGGCGAAGAGCTTTTGATCATGCGCGAGGAAGAAGTCCTCGGCATCCTCAAGAAGTAAGCGCGCGCGAATTCACAGTTCGTAGTTCACAGCCCAAGGCCGAAGTGAACGAATGCGCAACTGAGAACTGTGAACTGAGAACTTTGAACTGAAACCAAGAACTGCGAACTAGGAGAATTTGAGACATGGCAAAGCAAATCTTGCACGGTGAAGATTCCCGTCAGGCGATTCTGCGC
>CAYYKV010000067.1:0-14304 GCA_964468605.1 uncultured Occallatibacter sp.
AGGGCTCGTTGCGGGCGACGACCTCGGCCATTTTGGCTTCGATGGCGGCGAGGTCTTCAGGCGTGAACGGTTTCTCGCGGTAGAAGTCGTAGAAGAAGCCGGAATCGGTGGCCGGGCCGTGGCCGAGCTTGGTCTCGGGGAAAAGCTCGAGAACTGCACTGGCGAGGACGTGCGCGGACGAGTGACGCAGGACTTTGAGAGCGTCAGGATCGTTTTCTTTGACGAGCTCAAGGCGCGTGTCGGAGATCAGTGGCGCGGAGAGATCGACGAGGCGCGGTGCGGCCACGTCTTCCGTGGCGTACATCGATGCCTCCGAAGCTGACTCACCGTGCGATTGACCATCGGCGGCGGAGCTTCGGACGGTGGCTGGAGCGACCGGCGCGATGCGCGCGGCGATGGAGGCGGCTGCGAGGCGAGGCGAGATGGAGTTGGCGATTTCGAGAGGCGTTGTGCCAGACGGCACTTCGCGAATGGCCCCGTCGGGCAGGTGTACGGCAATCATGTTCGTGCTCATATGTTCGGTGGATTCCGCAGCGGCCGTGGAATGAACAAAAAATGCGGCCAACTATCGAGGATAGAGGGTTAAAGGCGCGAAGTCGAGGGCAAGCGGGCCCGATCGGTGCGCGGCGCGGACCTTGGAGGTGCGTTTGTGAGGATTAACATCGACCATGTCGGGGTGAAAAGGAAGGGAGCACCGTTGTGCGTTGGCTTGGATTGGTCTTCTGGTTCGCGCTCTGTTTTGCTGTGGCGGGCGTTGGCGGACGATGGACAGCCGGCGAGATTGCCGGCTGGTACCGCACACTTGCGCGCCCTGCAATCGCACCTCCTAACTGGGTATTTGGACCGGTGTGGACGCTGCTTTATGGGTTGATGGCCATCGCGGCCTGGCGCATCTGGTTGGCGCCGCCATCGCCGACGCGCAGTTGGGCGCTTGGGCTGTTCGTGACGCAACTCGCCCTGAATCTGGCATGGTCGTGGATCTTCTTTTTAAAGCATGCCTTGGGAGCGGCGCTGATTGAGATTGCAGTTCTATGGGCGGCCATTGCCGCAACGACGCTAGCATTCAGTCAGACTGAGCTTGATGCAGCATGGCTCATGGCTCCATACCTAGCCTGGGTGACCTTCGCCTGCGTGCTCAACGCTGCATTCTGGCGGCTGAATTGAGGCGAACAGTGAATCAACACTGAATGAATGAGCCGCGGCAGTGGCCCGGCGGCCTCGATCGGTTGGGAAGCCGAGAGAAGCCGAAAAACGCAAAAGGGCTGAGTCCGCTCCAGATCGTGCTCAGGAGCGCTCAGCCCTACTGCTGTTTCGAACCAGATTCCGCCGGAATCCTGCCGATCAGGTTAGAGAGGCTGTACGTCGGCAGCCTGCCATCCCTTGGGGCCCTTTACCACGTTAAACTGCACCGCTTGGCCTTCCTGCAAACTCTTGAAACCACTTGAGTTGATTGCAGAGTAGTGCACGAAAACATCTTCGCCGTTCTGGCGCGAGATGAAGCCAAAGCCCTTCGCGTCATTGAACCACTTCACAGTACCTTGTTCCATTTTGTTCGTATTTCCTGTATTGAATTGCGCTGGATGAATCGGAGCGAACACTGGCAGAATCTTGCTTTTGGGCGAGTACTGCTCACGCCCGGTTCGGTTCTAACGCTGACGATATTCTATCATTTTCGTCAAAATAGTCAGCAGGAATTGTGTGTCCCATCTCACCAATTGGTGTTACACCTCGGAAGCTGTTGAACCATGGATGTTTAGCGGTGCGCCGCGACCTATGATAAGGTGAGAGGTCGCCATGGCGAAGGATTGCGTTCCCGAGTTATTGGCTCGCGCCACCGAGGAGCTCGAGGCCGAGTTTGGGGCGCTGCCTCCCTTCGATGAGCCGCTTCCTTTGGCCGGCATGGGGTGGGTGCTCGAGGCAGTGGCGCACCGCCTGCGCGACAACTATCCCTATTTCCATCCTTTATATGCCGGGCAAATGCTGAAGCCGCCGCATCCTTTGGCACGTGCCGCCTATGCACTGGCGATGAACATCAATCCCAACAACCACGCGCTGGACGGCGGTCGGGCAAGCTCCGCAATGGAAGTGGAGGCGGTGAAAGAGATCGCCGCGATGTTCGGGTGGAAGGAATTTTTGGGCCACCTGACATCAAGCGGAACGTTCGCCAATTTGGAGGCTCTGTGGATGGCGGGACAGATGGCTCCGGGGCGGCGAATTGTGGGCTCGGAGCAGGCGCACTATACGCACCGGCGAATCAGCGGCGTGCTCAAGGTCGAATATGCGAGCGTGGCCGCCGATGAGCGTGGACGCATGAACCTGGAGGCGCTGGAAGAAGAATTGCGCAAGGGCGATGTGGGAGCCGTGGTGGTGACTCTGGGCACCACGGCGATGGGCGCTGTGGATGCACTTGACGAGATTGTGAGGCTGAAGGAGCGGTATGGATTCCGCGTCCATGTCGACGCCGCGTATGGCGGTTACTTCGGGCTAATTGCGGATTCGCTCGAGGAGCCGGTGCGACGGGCATACTCGGCGATCGGACAGGCTGACTCGATTGTGATCGATCCGCACAAACACGGCTTGCAGCCGTATGGCTGCGGATGCGTGCTGTTTCGGGAGCCGGCTATCGGGCGGTTCTACAAGCATGACTCGCCGTACACATACTTCACATCAAAGGAATTGCATCTCGGCGAGATCAGCCTGGAGTGCTCGCGCGCCGGAGCGGCGGCTGTTGCACTTTGGGCGACGCAAAAGCTGTTGCCGCTTATGCCGGGCGGTGCGTTTGCACAGGGGTTGGCGAAGGGGCGGCGCGCCGCGGTGGAGCTGGACCGAAGGGTGCGCGGCGATGCGCGTTTTGAAGGGCTGGCGGCAGGCGGGCCAGAACTGGACATCGCGGTATGGGCACTGCGCGCGACCACCCCCAACGAAGCCTCGGAACGAGCCCAAAAGGTGTTCGACGCATGCGCTCTTCGCGGATTGCACTTGGCGCTAGTACAATTGCCGGGATCGTGGTTTGGGTCGCGCGACCGCATGGACAAAGGCTCCGGCGCTATAACCTGCCTGCGGAGCGCGCTGATGAAGCCAGAACACGAGGCGTGGATACCGCAGATTTGGGATCGGCTGAGCGCGGCGTGCGGTGAGGTTGTATGGACTTGAGAACATCGGCTGAATGGGAGAAGGCTGGAGGTTGGCGAGAAAACGTTATCCTAGAGGTTGGTAAGAAAACGTTATCATTGGGCAGGGAGCAAGGGAGTACGGAATCGTCTCTTGCAGTGCTTGAAGACTTGAAATCAAGAAGGGGTTGAGAAAGATGCACGATCAAGCGGTATTTCGTTCCATGCACCGTCAGCGCTTTGGTTCGGAGCCGGCGATTTTTGTTGGGCCGGGGCGCGTGAACCTGATCGGCGAGCACACCGATTATGCCGAGGGCTTTGTGATGCCGGCGGCGATCAACTTTGCCACGCTGGCGGGGATTTCGCCTCGGACGGATGGCAAGATCGTTGTCTACTCTGAGAACATTGGCGAGGAAAAGACGTTTGATGCGGCCGCACTGCCAGCAAAAGGGAGCAAGCACTGGAGCGACTATCCGATGGGGGTGGTGTCGATCCTGGCGGGCGAGGGGCACAAGATTCCCGCGTTCAGCCTCAGCATCTGGAGTGATGTGCCGCTCGCTTCGGGGCTCTCCAGCTCGGCGGCTCTGGAAGTTGCAACCGCGATTGCGGTGCTGGACCTGATTGGCGCGACCTATCCGGGACCGGTGCTGGCGCGCCTATGCCAGCGGGCCGAAAACGAGTTCGTGGGCGCGAATTGCGGAATCATGGACCAGTTCATCAGCGTGAATGGCAAAGAGAATCACGCGCTACTGCTGGACTGCCGCGATCTGAGCTACAAGCTTGCGCCGATTCCCGACCATGTGGCGCTGGTTATCGCCAATACGATGGTGAAGCATTCGGTGGCCGGAGGAGATTATCCGACGAGGAGGCGAGAGTCGGAGGCGGCGTGCGCAGTGATCGCAAGCCACCGGCCCGGCGTACCTTTTCTCCGCGACGCGACGCTCGAGGACCTGGAGAAATGGGGCGGCGAAATGGAGCCGAAGAGCTTGATGCGCGCCCGGCATGTGATCAGCGAGAATCTGCGGACGGTGGCGGCGTGCGAGGCACTGCTGAAGGGCGATATGAAGGAGCTGGGTCGGCTGATGGCCGAGGCACATCGAAGCTATAGCAAGGACTTTGAGGGCAGTTGCGTTGAGGCCGATGCGATGGTGGAGCTGGCGCAGGATTTGCCGGGGCTGATCGGCGCACGGCTAACGGGCGGAGGGTTCGGCGGCTGCACCATCAACCTCGTCGAACAGAGCGAAGCGGCCACGTTTGCTGAGGCTTTGTGCGTTCGTTACGCGGCAAAGACAGGAATCACTCCTCAGATTCACATTTGTCGTGCGTCTGGCGGAGCGCACAGGCTGGAGTAGGGCAGCGTTTCGCGCGGGCAGCCGCCACGCAGGGCCGATCGAAATAGATTTGAAATCATTTATTTCGTTGGGCGGAGCTCTGCGAGTAACTGACACGAAAGAACCATGTTCGCAACTGGGACGGGACATTCTCCGGCACGGATTCCTTGTTAAACTTGTGTGGTATTTGCCCCGATGAACTAGGCAACTGTTCCGGCATTGCCGGGTTCGATTTGTTCCGGGACTGATTCGCCGTACCGGCCGGTTCGCCGGAAAGAAAAATATATGGAACCCACTCCCTCGAAATCATCCTTGCACGAGACAATTCCCGGGACCGGCCTGGTGGCCTACTTCTCCATGGAAGTTGCGATCCGGCCGGAGATGCCGACTTACTCGGGCGGCCTCGGTGTGCTGGCCGGGGATACGCTTCGTTCGGCAGCGGATCTGGGTATTCCGCTGGCGGCCTTTTCGCTCATTCACCGCAAGGGTTACTTCCAGCAGCATCTTGACCCGCACGGGGCGCAGACCGAAGAGACTCAGCCATGGAACCCGGCGGACTATTGCTCGGAAGAGGCGGCGCGGGTGACGGTGGCAGTGGAAGGTCGCACTGTCACTGTTCGTGCCTGGCGGTATGACCTGAGGGGACAATTCGGGCACGTGGTCCCGATCTATCTGCTGGACACGGATCTGAGCGAAAACTCCGGATGGGACCGGGGCCTGACGGACCACCTCTATGGCGGGGATACAAACTACCGCTTGCAGCAGGAGATCGTGCTGGGGATGGGCGGCGTGCGCATGGCGCACGCTCTGGGTCTGCGTATCAACGTTTACCACATGAATGAAGGCCACGCGGCGCTGCTGACGCTGGCGCTGCTTGAAAGCCAGTTGGGCGGCGGGCCGCAGGGCGCGGCTACAGATTCGGACATTGAGGTGGTGCGGCGAAAGTGCGTTTTCACAACCCACACCCCGGTGCCTGCTGGACACGACCGATTCTCGACCGAGCAGGCGATTCGTATTCTGGGCGGTGAACGAACGGCGCGCCTGGAAAAGCTGGGGTGCTTCCGCGACGGACTGCTGAACATGACGCTGCTGGCGCTCAGGTTTTCGCGCTTTGCGAACGGCGTGGCAATGCAGCACGGCAAAGTTTCGCGGACGATGTTTCCGGAGTTTTCGATCGATTCGATCACCAACGGCGTGCACGCGCCGACGTGGATCAGCGATCCGGTGCAACGGATGCTGGACCAGCGAATTCCTGCATGGCGGCGGGACAATTTGTATTTGCGCAACGCGATTGACGTGCCCGAGACCGAGATGCTGACGGCGCACGCGCGAGCCAAGGAGGAGCTGCTGGCCGAAGTCGGCTCGCGGACGGGGCTGGTGCTGAATCCAAAGGTACTGACACTGGGATTTGCGCGACGCGCGGCGACCTACAAACGCGCGACGCTGCTGTTTACCGATGAGGAGCGGCTGAAAGAGATCGCGGCCAAGGCCGGTGGCTTGCAGATTCTGTATGCAGGCAAAGCGCATCCGCAGGATGAGCCGGGGAAGGCGTTGATCCAGCAGGTGGTGGCGGAAGCGAGCAAGCTTTCGAACAGCGACTTGCGGATCGTTTACCTCGAAAACTACGCGTGGGACCTTGGCGCGCAACTGACCGCAGGCGTGGATGTGTGGGTGAACACGCCAAAGCGGCCTTATGAGGCGTCGGGCACGAGCGGAATGAAGGCGGCGATGAACGGCGTGCCCAGCTTGTCGATCCTGGACGGATGGTGGATCGAAGGGTGCATCGAGGGCGTGACGGGATGGGCGATTGAGGACGGAGCCAACGACGGTGAGGAGGCGCACTCACTCTATACCAAGCTGGAGACGGCGATAGTTCCGCTTTATCGTGATGCGCCGGAGCAGTGGGCGCGGCTGATGCGGACGACGCTTGCGTTCAATGGGTCGTACTTCAACACCAACCGAATGGTGAAGCAGTATGCACGCAACGCATACTACCCAGAGCGGCAGCCTGAGCCGGCAAAGGTGGAAGAAGAGGCGTTTGCCGACTGACAAAGACAATTGCTGGTGGTTAGTGGTTTGTTGTTTAGAGCCTGTGACGAACTTTCGCGGCGGCTGCGAGAGTATTCGGAGCAGGCTCTAAAGCTTTTTGCGTAGAAACTCGAAGATCCCATAGCCAATGAAGGCGCTGACGATGGCGATAAGGAAGTTGGTAGGCGTGATGATGTCGCGTAGTGCAAATGCGAACGTCTTGTTCTGGCCGTTGACGCCTGTGAATTCGCCCATCAGCAGATTCGAATAAAAGAGAAAGACAATAAACGCAACCTCAACCAGTGCTCGCCAGAGCGGCTTCACGCGCGGAGGCGGAGTGAGGGGCGTCATGGAGCGATGATAATGGCGAGGTTGCGGGTGACCAAGCAAAATCGGATGGACGGCGCAGCACAAAGCCCCGCGTGCGACGCGCCGATGAGGGCGATAACGCCTATAATCTCCCTGAAGTGCTTCAACGAAATGCAATGCGGTCGCGGCGGGTGCGGCGGATGGGCGCTGGCGCGGCGACAATTGTTTTTTGCTCTTTGTTTGCCGCGATCCCGGCACGCGGGCAGGCGAACGGGGATGCGTCGGGCGGCGACGGAACAGACTCTTGGGCCGGCGGATCGCGAGTCCTGCTGGTGCTACCGTTCGACAACCGCACGGGGCAGCCGAGCCTGGAGTGGATTCGCGAGGCGGCATCGCAGATTTTAGGTATGCGCTTCGCTTCGGCCGGTTTCCAGCCAACAAGCCGCGCCGATCGCGTGTACGCATTGGACCATCTGGGTCTTCCGCAGGGGTTTCAGCCTTCGCGGGCGAGCGCGATCAAGCTGGCGGAGACGCTGGACGCTGATTCGATTGTGGTGGGCAGTTATACGACCGATGGCAGCGGGATCGTGGCTGAGGCAACTCTGGTGGACGTGCCCGAGTTGCGCATGCTTCCGGAAGTGAGCGCGCGCGGCGAAATGAAGGATCTGGTCGCCGTGTTCGGCGAGCTGGCGTGGAAACTGACAAAGCAGCTTGATCCCAACTTCAACGGGTCCGAGGAGACGTTTGCGGCGGCGGGGAGCGGGATTCCGCTGACCGCGTTCGAGCAGTACATTCGCGGCATCACTGAGCCGGACCAGGCGGAGCGCTTGCGGCACCTGCAGAGTGCGGTGAAGCTGAGCCCTGAATTCGGGCAGGCTTGGATGGCGCTGGGCCGCGAAGACTACAACGGGCAACAGTATCAGGACGCAGCCGCGGCCTTCGCCAAAGTGGATCGCAATGGGACCGATGGACTCGAAGCAGGCTTCTACCGCGGTCTGTCGCTGATGTTTTCCGGCGACTATCCGCACGCGGAGGGGGCGTTTGCGGATGTGGCGCGCGTGTTGCCGCTGGCCGAGGTGGTGAACAATGAAGGCGTGGCGCAAAGCCGCCAGGGCAAGGATGGAATATCACTTTTCATCCAGGCTGCTGCCGCAGATCCAGATGCGGCGGATTACCACTTCAACCTGGCGGTCAGTCTGAAGCGAGAAGGGAATCTTTCGGGAGCCTTGAATGAGCTGGCGCAGTGCCTGAGGTTACGCCCAAACGACAGCGAGGCACTCGCGCTCGATCAGGCGTGGAAAGGAAAGCCCGCTGGGGCTAGTGGGGCAGGAGATGCGGATCCCAGCGCAGATCCGCTGGAACGGATCGTGCGCACCTTCGATGAATCGGCGTTCCGGCAGGCAGCGGCGATGCTGGACCAGATGAATGCCGGGCGGCTGGCTTCGCTTACGCCTCGCGAGCGGGCGCAAACGCTTTGCACGCAGGCGAAGGGCTTTTTGGATCGGGGGCTGTTGCTGGAGGCCGAGAGGCTTTATCAGGATGCCGTCGCCGCCGATCACACAAGCGCAGAGGCTCACGCCGGACTGGCCGAGGTGCGCGAGAGCAGCGGCGATGCCGATGCAGCGCGCAAGGAGGCTAATGCGGCTCTGAAACTGGGGCCCTCGGCCGATGCGTATCTTGTGCTTTCGCAACTGGACCTGGCGTCCGGGTCACTGGATCAGGCCGAAACCGAAGCCGGAGACGCGATCAAGCTCGATCCGGAGAACAAGACGGCACAGGAATTGATGAGGCAGATTAAAGCGAAGAAGGGAAGATAGTGGTCAGTGAATAGGAATCAGTCTTTAGTGCTGCGAGGCGGTTCGTGCTGTTTCCGGCTGATAGAACTGAAGATTTCGCCGCACTGACCTCGGACAACCAAGTTCATGTTCCCGTTGCAAAGAGGGGAGCTATGGAACAGATTTTTGCGAGAAGCCGCATTGCCGTCCGGGCGATTGCGGCGGCATCATGGATTTTTCTCGGATTGGGATTCGGAGTTTCGGCTTTCGCGCAGGGACTGGTGCCTGCGCAGCCCATTGTGGACAAGCTGGTTCTGGACGACACGATTCAGCCGGTGAGCGCGGATGAGGTGACGAGGGCCCTCGATCGAGCCAACGGCGACGGGGCGAGCGCGCTGCTGATCGAGATGAACACTCCCGGCGGGCTGATGGACTCAATGCGCGACATGGTAGGCGGAATTCTGCGCTCGCGTGTGCCGGTCATCGTGTATGTAGCCCCATCGGGAGCGCGCGCGGGTTCGGCGGGGTTCTTCATTCTGGAGTCGGCGGACGTGGCCGCGATGGCTCCGGGCACCGAGGCCGGCGCAGCTCATCCCGTTTTCGAGTTCGGCGGGCAACCCGACAACACCGAAATGCAAAAGGTGGAAAACGACGCCGAAGCTTTTTTGCGCTCCTATGTGACCAAGCGCAATCGAGGAACGGACGCGGCGGTTGCCGCGGTGCAATCGTCGCACTCCTATACCGCGGAGGAATCGCTGAACCAGCACCTGATCGACCTGATCGCCAACAGCGACACGGAATTGCTGAACGCGCTCGATGGACGCGATATCACTCGCATGGACGGGTCGAAGTTGACGCTGCATCTGGCCGGCGCGCGCATTCAACTGCTGCGCAAGTCGCTCCGTGACGGCGTACTGGGTTGGCTCGTGGACCCAAACATTGCGCTTCTCTTACTCGTCGGCGGAGCGCTTCTGATTTATCTCGAGTTCAACGCGCCGGGTACGATTGTTCCCGGGGCGCTGGGCACGCTGATGGTTCTGCTGGCCGTCTTCGCGCTCAACCTGCTGCCCATCCGATACACCGCCGTGTTGCTGCTGGTAGCCGCGATGGTTCTGCTGCTGCTGGAGGCCAAGTTCGGCGGCCACGGCGCGTTAGCGATTGCGGGAATTGTATGCCTAACTTTTGGAGCGCTAACGCTGGTGGCTGCGCCGGTGCCGGAGATGGGGATCAGCCCGCTGGTTGCGATCGCGGTGAGCGCGGCGTTTGGCGCGATTACGGTTTTTCTGGTGCGCCTGGCGGTTCGCGCCCGGAAGAGGAAGGCGCGCATCGGCGCGGATGCCCTGGTGGGCTCCCCGGCGACCGCGATGGAGGCGCTCGATCCCCAGGGCCATGTGCTGGTGGAAGGCGAGATTTGGCAGGCCGTAGCGAATGCTCCCGTGGTCAAGGGAACGTCATTGCGCGTGACGGGGCACGATCATTTGCTCCTGCAAGTTGAGCCAGCGGTGCCCACAAGTGAACATCCGCAATTGCAGTAGTGGAGTAGAATCCCTGCTGAGTGAGGAAAGGAAAGTCCAATGTCCTTTGGTGATATGTCCATTCCGACGCTGGTTATCATCGCTATCGTCGTGCTCTACCTGCTGAACTCAATCAAGATTCTGCGCGAATACGAGCGCGGCGTCATCTTCCGTTTGGGGCGCGTTCTGGGGACGCCCAAGGGACCGGGCATCATTCTCGTGTTCCGGCCGATCGACCAGATGGTGCGCATCTCGTTGCGCCAGGAAGTGCTGGAAGTCCCCCCGCAGGACGTGATCACCCGCGACAACGTTACCATCAAAGTGAATGCCGTGGTCACGCTCTATGTTGTGGACCCGAATGCCGCCGCCGTCAAGGTGGTCAACTTCATCTACCAGACCTCGCAATTCGCGCAAACTACATTGCGCTCGGTACTCGGCGAAGTGGAGCTGGATGAGGTGCTCAGCCATCGCGACAAGCTGAACCTGAAGATCCAGACCATCATCGACCAGCGCACGGAACCGTTCGGGGTGAAGGTCATCAGTGTGGAAGTGAAGCAGGTGGATCTGTCTGAACAACTGCTGCGCGCCATGGCCAGGCAGGCCGAGGCAGAGCGCGAAAAGCGCTCGAAAATTATCCATGCCGAGGGCGAGTTCAGCGCCGCGCAAAAACTGGTGGACGCAGCCGCGCTGATGGCCACGCAGCCCATGACGTTGCAATTGCGCTATCTGCAAACCCTGTCCGACATCGGCGTGGAGAAGAATACGACAATCGTCTTCCCGCTGCCGATCGAGTTCATGTCGCTGTTGAACAAACTGGCCCCCGCGAAGCCTGTGGAGAAGCAACCTTAGAACGTGGCCGACCAGGAAAACGCTCATCCGGTGAAGGCGGTAAATGCGGGGATATTTTGACGACGAGGAAGCAGAGCGCGAAGAGCCCGAAGATCGTGGGCGCGATACAGAGCTGACGCTCGGGTGGGGCGCTCTGGTCGGCGGCGTCTTCGGCCTTCTACTCGTGTGCGGTCTGTGCTTCTGGCTGGGATACGCGGTGGGGCATCACGGTTCGGCAGCGGCGCCGGCGACTGCCGCGGAACCCGCTTCACCGACACCCGCCCCCGATGAGGAGCCGTTGCAGGCGAACGACTCAATTCCCAAGCCTTCAGCGGACGCACAGGCGTCGGCGCCGCCAGTTTCGCCGGCAAGTGACGGCACAACCCCGAACGCAGGTAGTGGCGCGAATCCGGCGACACCGCCGACGCCGACGGCCGGACCAAGCCCTTCGCCCACAAGCTCGCCGGCGACCGCACCAGCGCCTGCTGCACCGGTTCAATCACAAACGCAGGTGCGGCCGGCAATCCCCGCGGCGGGAAACGGATCGCCTGGCGGGTCGCCCACTGAGGCGCCCACGGTGCGGCCCGCTCTGCCAGACGCCGCAGGACAGTTCATGGTGCAGGTTGCCTCGGTGTCACACGCAGAAGATGCCAACGTGCTGGTGAATGCGCTGCGCAAGCGCGGGTACGCGGTGTCGGCGCAGCGCGAGCCGTCGGATGGGTTGATTCACGTGCGCATAGGGCCGTTCGCCACGCACGACGAAGCGGCGCGCATGTGCACGAGGCTGCTCGATGACGGATACAACGCGATCGTGCAGCCGTAGCGTCAGCCTCGCATCCATTCGGGAAGCGATGAGGCAATCTCCGCACGAACGGCGTCAGACAGCTCGTCCCGCGTCGCATAGTTGGCTGGGTCGAGCGGCGGGTGAAAGACGATGTGCGCCGTTCCGGGGTGGATGCGTTTGCTATCCACGGGAAGAATCTTCTCGCTTCCGAAAATTGAGACCGGAATGCAGGGCGCACCCGAATCTTTGGCGAGATAGAATGGGCCCTTTTTGAAGGGCAGCATGCGGCCATCCGGCGAGCGCATGCCCTCAACAAATGTGGTGATGTGTAAGCCGCTGGCGAGGACGCGTTCCGCATCGGCGACGGCGAGTTGTGCCTCTGTCGCATCACCAGTGCGGTCGACAGGAATGAAGCTGGCCAGCTTGAATGCGTAGCCGAGAATGGGAATCTTCATGAGCGGGCGCTTGAGGAAAACCACGGTGCGGCCGGGAAGATGCGACATGAGCGCTGGCGCATCGAGATTGGAGACGTGGTTGGCCATGAAGATGCAAGCGTGGCCGAGCGGGATGCGGTCGAGGCCTTCAATGCGCAGGCGGATACCGGCCACGCGAATGGCAACACGAGCGATCCACGAGCCAACTGCGTAGAGCGGACCGACGTTGCCGGTGAGAAGCGTAAACGGAATAAGGATGGCTGCCGAGGGAAGGGCCAGGACGACGATGGTGACAAAAACGAGGAGCGAGACGATCATGGGCGATCTGGATGGAGCTGCAGAAGTGAGTATCGCACCTGTGGCGTTCAGGTGCGCATCCATTCGGGGAGTCCCGAGGCGATTGCGTCGCGCACAGCGCGCATGAGGTCGCCGCGCGAGGCAAAGGCGGCGGGGTCGATGGGCTCGTGGAAGATCACATAGTCCTGGCCAGGATGAATGCTCCGGCTGCCCTTGGGCAGGAGCGCTTCTGTTCCGTAGATGGAGACGGGAATGCACGGCGCGCCTGCGGCCACAGCGAGAAAGAATGGGCCCTTCTTGAAGGGCAGCATGCGGCCGTCGGGCGAACGCGTCCCTTCAACAAATGTGGTAATGTGGACGCCTTTCGCGAGGACGCGCTGAGCCTCGGCGACGCTGCGCTGCGCGTCGGCGGCGTTGCCACTACGATCGACAGCGATGAATTCGCCCTGGCGGAAGCCGGTGCCGAGAATGGGAAGGTTCATGAGAGACCGCTTCATGAAGGCCGAAGTGCGGCCGGGGATGAGCGAAATGAGCACGGGCGGATCGAGGTTGGAGACGTGGTTCGACATGAAGATGCACGCGCGGCCGCGAGGGATGCGGTCGCGGCCCGCGACCTGAAAGCGCACGCCGGCGAGGCGGCAGCTCGAATACAACATGAAACGCGTGGCCTTGTAGAGTGGAAGCACGTTGCCGGTGATCCAGCACCAGGGAATGAACAGGAGGGCCGATGGAATTCCCAAAACGACCATGTTGGTGATGAAGAGAAGCGACCAGATCATGCGTGCCTCTTGCTGTTACGCATTGGCGGCGGCAAATCGTTCTCGCAGGCGCGCGGGAAGTTTTTCGTAGATACCGTCAAAGCCGCCATTGGAGAGGATGGCGACGACATCGCCAGGCGCGAGCTGCGGCGTGATGGCGGTGACGATGGCATCCGCATCGGCGAGAAGCTCGGCGGGCGTGCCTGCGGCGTTGAGGGCGCGGACGACTTCCTCCGGGTGCAAGCGCTCTGGTTCGGGAATGCGCTCCTGCTGATAGACGGCGGCGAGAACGGCGCGATCGGCGAGGCCGAGGCTGGCGACGAGGTCGGCGGCGAGGACTTTGCGGCGCAGCGTGTTGGACCGCGGCTCCAATACGGCCCAGATGCGTCCCAAAGGATAAACGGCACGGAGTGCCCGGAGGGTTTCGCGGATTGCCGTCGGGTGATGCGCAAAGTCTTCGATAACGTTGATGCCGTTGATTTCCGCGCGAATCTCGAGACGGCGCTTGACGCTCTTAAAAGTCGAGAGGGCTTCTGTGATCGCGGCGGTCGGGATGCCGGCGGCCGCAGCGAGGGCGGCAGCGGCAGTAGCGTTGAGGGCGTTGTGTTCGCCGGCGAGGTGCATTTCGAAATCGGCCCAGGCGACGCCGGAGCGCAAAACCTCCCAGTGCATAAGGCCGGATTCGTAGCGGAGATTGCGAATGCGCCAATTGGCGGCATCGGTGAAACCGTATCGTTCGACGGGGCAAAAGGCGCCACTGACACATTCAGTTACGTTGGGGCTGCCATCGTACGCGACGATAAGGCCGCGGCGTGGGACGAGATTGACGAGGCGCTTGAAAGCGGTTTTGACAGCTTCGAGATTGGCATAGATATCGGCGTGGTCGAACTCAACGTGCGTGAGGATGAGCGCGGCGGGAAAGTAGTGGAGAAACTTGGGGCCCTTGTCGAAGAACGCTGTGTCGTACTCGTCGCCTTCAAGGATGAAGTTGTTCGTGGAGCGGAGCTGGAAGCTGGAGCCAAAGTTTTCCGCCACACCACCGATGAGGAACGAAGGTTCAAGCGGGGGATCCTTGCGCGCAGCGACCTGGTAGATCCAGGCAAGCATGCTCGTAGTGGTGGTTTTGCCGTGAGTTC
>CAYYKV010000068.1:0-14054 GCA_964468605.1 uncultured Occallatibacter sp.
GCCTGAATGGTTGTGCGAGCCAACTTCCGCATCCAACCGCGGTGGCCTGGCCGCCCGATGCCGCAGATGCTCGATGGTGCGGGTCATCTCGAGCAATAGCTCCTCAGCCATTTTGCGCGTGAAGCCATGACGGATGAGAACGCGCTGGATAACGAGGTCTTCGCGATTGGGAGGCATGGAATACGCGGGAACCAGCCAACCACGCTCGCGCAGCCGATCCGCTACGTCATAGAGAGTGAACGGAAAGGATAGGCCTTCCTTCAGCTTCCAGCAAAGGCCAGGGATGCCGTCGTTTCCGTCATAAATGATTTCGAATGGGCCGAGGTCGGCGATCTTGCCGGCGAGATACCTCCCAATCGCAGAACACTCTGCCTGAATCTCGCAATAACCTTGCTTGCCAAGACGCAGAAAATTGTAGTACTGGCAGATGATTTCACCGCCCGGCCGCGAAAAGTTGAGCGCAAAGGTAGGCATGTTTCCGCCCAGATAGTTGACGTCGAAGATCAGTTCTTCAGGCAGATCGTGCTTCTCGCGCCACAGCGCCCAGCCGACGCCCAGCGGCGCCAGACCGAACTTGTGACCGGAGGCATTGATGGATTTGACGCGCGGAAGACGAAAATCCCAGAGCAGGTCCGGCTGCAGAAATGGCGCGAGGAATGCGCCGCTCGCGCCGTCAACGTGGATGGGGATGTCGAGCCCCGACTCCGCTTGAAGCTTGTCGAGCGCCTTGCTGATGTCGTGGACGGGCTCGAATTGCATCGTGAACGTCACTCCAAGGGTAACAACCACGCCAATGGTGTTTTCATCGCAACGCTTCAGCACTTCCTCTGGAGTCAGCAGCAGGCGATCGCCTTCCATCGGAACCTCGCGAATCTCCACATCGAAGTAGCGACAGAACTTATGCCAGCAGACTTGAACCGGGCCCATCACCAGGTTGGGCGAACCGGTCGGATTGCCCCGAGCACTTTGCCGCTTGCGCCATTTCCACTTCAGCGCAAGCCCGCCAAGCATTGCCGCTTCGCTTGAGCCAGTTGTGGAACACCCAATAGTGCTCGCAGCCTCGGGCGAGTTCCAAAGATTGGCAAGCATGTGTACGCACCGTTCTTCGATGGCCGCAGTCTGCGGGTACTCGTCCTTATCGATCATGTTCTTGTCGGCAGACTCGTCCATGAGCTGCTTCACTTCAGGTTCGATCCAAGTGGTGCAGAAAGTAGCCAGATTATGCTGCGAGTCTCCGTCGAGGACGAGCTCGTCGTGGATGGTCCGGTAGACCACTTCCGGTTCGCGGGAGACCTCCGGGAATACGTAGGTCTGGGCATCGCTGCTCAAAGCGTCCGACTCGACTGCATTCGTCGGCCTGGCATTCAGCTTGCGGGTGTTGTGCAGCGCCATTTGCTCTCCTCTTTGTGGGCTTGCAATGGTGGAGTGGTATCGTCGTCAGAGTGGTTCCTTCTTTGAACTGATAAAGCGAGAGTCTGAACCATGGATTCATCGCTCGGTCGGACCAGCAAAGAGCCTTTCACTGAATTCGCCCGCTCGACCCAATCGGCATATCGACCCGTTCAGTATAAGGATGCATGGGTATTCCCTGAACACCTCAATGGAATGCAGTTCGGCTCGATTAACGTGCCAAACAGTTAAATGCGGTTGATTATTTAGGGCTACTTAATCGGATGAAATAATCTTCGGAGCTAACCGGATGACGGCACCGATCTGTGGATCAGCGCGAATTAGCTGACCTGGGGGCCGAGACCACGTCGAATGTGGCTTCCTGGCTGGCCTGTGAACTGCCCCCAATCCAGACGGTGTATTGGGTCGCTTCGATCGTCGGCTTGCTATCGAGGCTGAATAATGAGAGTTTCTTGAAGCCCAGAGGGAGGCTAATCCGCTTCTATTCGCCGGGAGCAAGCGTGACGGGGCGAAAACCCTCGAGGCATCGCACCGGCTGCTCAATGCTTGCAGCCAGGTTGGGCACATAGCGCTGAGCCAACTCTGTTGCCGTGCGGTCCCCGGTATTGGTCACGATCGCTGTCGCTTCGAGGAGAGGCGCGGTTCGGTTCGTGAGGGCCTGCGCCAGCAAAGAGGATGAAGCTTTCCTGGACGATCTTGTACGCCAGGGCTGCCTGTACTTTTGGGAACGAGGTCACTCTGTTACAGGGCAGATTCTCGACCGGGCTCGCAATGACTTGAATGGCGGACGCGATAGCCGAAGATAGCCCGGAAAGAGGGATGCCCCATCTCAGGAATTCTCGCAGGCGGCGGCGGCGGCGGCCTCGCTGTCAAAGACTTCGAAGAGATCAAGGACGCCGACCATCTTAAGCATCTTGGATACGAAATTTGCGGGTTTGACCAGCTTGACGTTGCCCCCGACCTTGGTGGATGTGCGCAGGGCGTTGACGACGGACCCAATGCCTGAGGAATCGATCAAAGGGACTGCCTCGAGGTCGAAAATTAGAAAAATGTGACCGCTTGAGA
Organism: uncultured Occallatibacter sp.; assembly: GCA_964468605.1. Taxonomy (GTDB): domain Bacteria; phylum Acidobacteriota; class Terriglobia; order Terriglobales; family Acidobacteriaceae; genus Telmatobacter. Next base: position 2,476 of record CAYYKV010000068.1, read on the forward strand.
GCGCGCTCATGAAGGCGTCCTGGAATCGGTTGACCGGTTCGCCGCAGACGAGCTTGCCCTTGACCTTCAGGGTGCAGACACTTCCGCTCTCAGTGATGTCGAGTTCCACACGAAATCTCTCTTTCAGAATCCACTTTACGGGGGAAGATTGGCTTGTTAAGCTCGTGACCATATTCTCTTCCCTGCATCCTCTTGTCAAGCGAGGTCTGGAGGCCAAGGGGGATGCGCCAACGGATGAACCCTTGAACTGATGTACTGGCCGTAGGCGCTGGTTGGGCTACGCAACGGGTCAGATGATGTGAACGGCTGAAGATTGCCGGACGGCGACAGGGATGATAGAGGTTCTTGGTTTTCCCTGTACGCCGCAGGTGATCGCGCGAGGCGGATTTTGCGCCTGTTTTTCGCTCCTGCCGAAGAGCGGAAGTTTACGGCATGGCACGATGAACGAATGGTTTCGGAGATGCGCCGCCCATGGATGAAGTAAGAGACGCGGTCACACCCGTGAACGAAGCGGCCATTGAAACGGCAGCGCAATTGCTTGTCGCGGCGGATGTCGCGTCGCGGGCAATGGTAATCGCAGCGGCCATTACCAGTCTGCTGCCCGACAGCGCCTGCCTTGTTCACCGATATCTGCCGGAAAACGAAACTGCGCCATGGACGATTTTGGGCGTTTCGGGTGAGATCTCGATCGAGGAAGCGCAGCACGCCGGGGGATGGCTGTTCGAGACGCCGGAATCGTTTCCCGCCGAGGAACAGGTGTACGACAAGAAGCACCTGAGCCGCGAGGACTACGCGCACCTGCATTTGACGCGCTCGGTTGGCGCGCTTGCCTATGTGCCCGCGGAATACGACGGGAAATTGGCGGGCGTGATCGAGATCGTGGTTTTTTCGGGATCGATCGACCACCGGCAACTGAAGGACCTTGCGCCGATTGTGCGTTTGATCGCGCCAGCACTGCTGTCGGGCGAGCGCTTCGAACAGCAGCGGCAAACTCTTCTGGATTCCGTTCACCGCATGTCGCAGATGTACGACCTGGAGAAGTCGCTGAACGCGACGCTCGAAATGGATGCGGTGATTGCGATGGTGCCGACGAAAGCCGCTGCCATGCTTCCCTGTCAGGCGATGCATCTGTGGCTATTCGACGGGCCGAATCTGCGGTTGGTTTCGAGCGAAGGGGCCGACGACTCGGTGGCGGTGGGAGCGACCGAATCTCTTGGCGAGGGCTACGTGGCGGATATGGCCGAAGAGGGAGAACCGCTCCTGATCTCCGACGAGATTGATGAACGATTGCAGGCACGCAATGCCCGGCGGCCTGAGGAGAGCGCGATAACTCCAGTGACCAATGCGCTGCTGGTTCCCCTGATGCAGGATGAGGCGGAGATCGGCGTGCTGGAGGCGATCAACCGCGCGGACCGACCATTCGACGATGACGACCAGTTCCTGCTTTCGTCGATGGCCGAGACGATCGCCAACGCGCTGAAAAACGCCAGCCTGATGATGGCTGAGCGAAAGCTGGAGATTCTGAAGGTTCTGGTGCAGGTGAGTTCCGAGATCACCTCAACGCTGCGGTTGGATCGCCTCTTGCAGATCATCGTCAACAGTCCGCAGGGGGTGTTGCCGTATGAATTGTGCGCGATCGCGCTGGATGTGCGCGGGCGGCTGCAGTTGAAGGCCGTATCGGGAATGAACAGCCTGCCCATTGGAGATGTGCAGGTGGATCGGCTCCAGCGGCTCACGCGATGGCTGTCATCGCAAGACGAGCCGTTGCATCTTCGACTCAACGAGGAGGAACAAGGCGCGGCGCTGCCGCCGGAGGTCGCGAAGCATTTCGATGAAACCGGCTCTCGCGCGCTGTACTCTTTGCCGCTTGCGGACGATCAGGGGCGGTTGGGCGTCTTGTTCTACGAGAGCAGCGACCCTGATTTTCTTGGCGTGGCGCAAATCGAAATGATCAAAGTTCTTGCCGGCCAGGCGACGGTGGCGCTCCGCAATGCGCTTCTCTATCGCGAAGTTCCGCTGATGGGAATTCTCGAGCCGCTGGCGCAAAGAAAGGCGGCACTCCTTCGTACGAGCCGCGGAAGACGAACGGCATATGCCGTCGCAGCGGCCGCTGTAGTGCTCTTTCTCTGTATTTGCCCCTTGCCGATGCGTGTCGGCGGGGATGCTGTGATCGCGCCACAGCACCTGGTGACAGTCACCGCGCCGGTGGACGGCAATGTTGAAGCGGTCGTTGTGCATGAAGGGCAGCGCGTGGCTGCCGGCGAACTGCTGGGAAGCTTGAACGACTGGCAGTGGCGGACGGACCTCGCGGCTTCTGAAGCCAGGTATCAGGCGGCGGAACTGGTGATGGAGAACGACTTGGCTCACGGCGCGTCTCAGGCCGGCGCCGACCGCGCTCAAACAGAGTTTCTCCACTCCGAGGTTGAGCGCGCCCGCGCGCGGCTTGAGAGCGCCCGTTTACGCTCGCCGGTTGCGGGTGTTGTCGTCACTCCCAATTTGCAGAATATGGCGGGCCAGCATCTCGACGCAGGCGCGCCTTTCGCGCAAGTGCTCGACATCAGCTCCGCGGTCGTGCAAGTCGCCGTTCCTGAGCGGGAGGTAACCTTGCTGAGCGCCGGCCAACCCGCAGCCATCAAGCTAGACAGCTATCCGCAGCGTACCTGGCGTGCTCCGGTCTCAGTCGTCAGCCCCGAAGCAACGGCAGGCGGCGGCGAACGCACGTTTACCGTGGAAGTTCCGATTCAAAACTCCGACGCGACGCTTCGCGCCGGCATGACAGGCCGGGCTAAGGTCTTCATCGGCTGGCGACCGGCTGGGTATGTCATGCTGCGCGGGCCCGCGCTCTGGGTTTGGCAGACTCTGTGGAATTGGATTGGTTGGTGACACAAATGAATCCTCAGTCAACCTGCCGGGAGCGAGCGATTGCCGCAGCCATTCCGCTGGCTGTCGCAGTTTTGCTCGCGATCTCCGGCTGCAGCTCCCGCACAGAGGCCGCCGCCTCTGCTGCCCCGCCCGAGACCCCTACAGTTTCTGCGGCTCCTCCGGCCTCCGTGCCGCCGCCGCAGCAAATGACGCTCGACCCAAAGTCCTACACCACCACCGGGCCGCTGGTGGCTGAGCAGCAGGCCGATATCGCGGCGGAGCGCGATGGCCGTGTGGTGAGTGTAAAAGTGCAGATTGGCGATCATGTGCGAGCTGGCCAGCTTCTGGCTCAACTCGACGATCGCGCTTTGGCCGCGGCCTGCGAGGCGCAGACTGCGCGTGTCGCCTCCGCCCAGGCGGCGGTCCACGAGTGGGAGGCCGCGGAACTCAGCGCCAGAGCCAGCCTGCGCCGCGCGGATGCCATGCGTGCGGACAAGATCATCAGCGAGGATGACTGGGAGCACGCAAAATACACAGTCGATGAAACGATTGCAGAAGCTGCCCGCTACCGGGACGAAGAGGCCGCGGCCGAGGCCGATTCCAAAACTGCCAGCCTGCAACTGGAACAATCGCGTATCGTTGCGCCATTTTCCGGCGTAGTGGGCCGCAGTTCGGCCCTTACCGCGCAGGAGGTCAAAAAGGGAGACGTTCTGTTTTGGATTACTGCCGAAGCGCCGCTGCATGTTCTGTTCACCGTTCCTGAATCGGTGATGGCAGCCTTTACCTTCGGCAAGCCGCTTGACCTGACGACTGCGGATTACCCAGGGCTGCACCAGACGGGCCGCATTCTCCGCGTCAGCCCGGTGGTCGATCCGGCCAGCGGCAGCGTGCAGGTAATTGGCACGGTAGTCCGCCCATCGCCGCTGCTCAAACCTGGAATGCAAATGCAGGTGCGGCTGGCGCCATGAATCTCAGCGAAGCTCTCGACGCCGCTCTTCCGGAGATTCCCAAGACGCGGCTGGCGCGCGCCCGGCCTCCGCGCCTCGATCCGGAACTCATCGTGCGCGAGGATGTGCTCGACGGCGAACCTATTGTTGGAGTTCTTCAGCGCGACAGGAGCAACTATTTCCGCTTTCCTCCGGCTCAATGGAGGCTTTTGCTGCTCTTCGATGGAGTTCGCTCCTATGAGGAGATTGCTTCCGACTTCAGCGCGGAGACCGGCGACTCCGTCACTGCGCAGGAAGTGCGCATGTTCGCGGACAACCTTGAGGAAGCAAACTTCTGGTACAAGAGCGCGCAGGAGAAGAACATCGCGATGAGCCAGAAATTGGCCGCGCAGCGGGGGCGCCGTTCGGGACAGAAATCCAAAGTCAATCTGGCCCACATCTCCTTCTCTGCCTGGGACCCTGATCGCTACCTCGAATGGCTCGACGGTAAAATCGGCTGGTTCATCTACAGCCCGTGGTGCGCGCTGGCCGCTGTTGCGCTTTTTGTTTTTGAGGCTTCGGTATTCATCGGGAAATGGGACTTTCTTGGCCCTGACATGGCAATTTTTTACAACTTCACGAATAAGGGCCTCGCTGATTTCGTCACCTTTTGGATGCTCGTCCTGGTTCTCGGTTTCATCCATGAGTCGTCGCACGGCCTCACCTGCAAGCATTTTGGCGGACAGGTGCACAGCATGGGTTTCATGTTTCTATATCTCGCACCCGCATTCTATGTGGATGTGACCGAGATCTGGATCTCCGCCACCAAACTGCAACGGCTTGCCACCATCATCGCCGGCATCTGGATCGAGTTGGTGATTTGCGGGATGGCAATGGTGGTATGGGTCAACACGCAGAGCGGCCAATGGATTCACGATCTTGTCTACCAGGTCATCCTTCTCACCGGGGTCGCAGTGGTGGTCATCAATCTGAATCCGCTTATCAAGCTCGATGGCTACTACTTTATGACCGAAGTGATCGGAATCCCCGATTTGAAAGAGCGGTCGACGGCCTTTTTGACGGGATGGTTCCAGAGCCGCATCCTTCGCCTGCCGATCGAAACCATCGCCATTCCCCGCAAGCGCGTGCCGCTCTTTGTGATTTACGCGATACTTTCGGGGGCGTACAGCTATCTGCTGCTCCTGTTTGTGGTGCGGCTCTCTTATAACGTTTTTTCCCATTGGCTGGCGGAGTTTGCGCTCATTCCGTCAGGGCTGCTGGCGTTTGCCATGTTCCGCGCGCGACTAAGGTCGCTGCGCAAAGTCATCCTGGAGGTGTGGGACGTGAAATTCAGTAGAGGACGCCTCTGGAGGCCGCGTAACCTTGTTGCCGCGGCTTTGGCGGTTGCGTTTCTGTTTGTGCCCCTGCGGCGCGACCAGGAAGATGCGTGGTTCGTCGTCGGACCTGGCAACGAGAATACGGTCCACGCGGCGTTGCCGGGGAAAGTAGATGCCGTGCTGGTTCGGCAGGGTGATTTGGTCCGCGCAGGCGAGCCGCTCCTGCGGATGAGCAGCCCGATAGCTGCGTCCATGCATTCCTCCGCTTCCGCGCAGGCTCGGAGCGCCGAGTACCAGGCCGTCTCTGCTGAGCTCAAGGGCGAGAGTATTGGGTCCGCGGCAGCTCAGCAAAATGCGTCGCGGCGCTCCACATTCCTGGCCCGTGAGGCTGTATCCTCGCTTGAGATTACTGCACCGTCCGACGGAGTCGTCCTTACCCAGGATCCCGGCTCTCTCCTCAACCAAAATGTCGCTGCCGGGCAGCCACTGCTCGACTTGGCCAATTCCGCCCCCCCCGTGGTCCGCCTGTACATTCCGGTCTCAGCGCTTGACCGCATCGCGCCTGGTGACGAAGTAGCGATTTCGCTTCCGGACCGCTTCTCCATACTTCGCATGCCGCTGGCTCCCTTAGGAGGCGATGCAGAGAGCCTTCCGGAGGGTCTGATTCCGAAGCAAAAATACGAGGGCATCAAGCTCCCCGTCTTTTATTGTTCCCGCATGGAGCTGCCTGCATTGGCGGGCAACACTCTGTTCGGAGTTTCAGGGCAGGCCAAGATCTTCGGTGCGCGTCGCAGCCTGGCTGCGCGCGGCTACACCATCCTGGCCAATTTAACCAAAGCCCACCTTTGGTGAAGACGAAGGAGACCGCAAAAACAAGAACGGCAACCGCTGGCGCGATTGCCGTCCCTGCTTAGATGAATTCAGGCTTGCTCGCAGTTCAATCAGTCTGGGAGGGCTGCACGAACCGCCTGTCCATTCCGCAATTCCTTGTTGCCACAGTCTCTCGAGCCGATTCAAAAGGCGAAGCTGCTGAAGCCATCGTCCTGCCGACAACCCAAGAGGAGATCGACCGTGAGTCGACTAATTCGCCCCCCTGATTGCGCTACCCAGCTTGACTTGGCTACCCAACTTTACTTGGCTACCCAACTTCACTTGGCTACCCAACTTCACTTGGCTACCCAGCTTCACTTGGCTACCCAGCTTGACTTGGCTACCGAGCCTGACTCCGCCGACGGCGCTGCCCGTTAGGGCCTTGCTGGCTGCGACCATCTTGCCGGCGGCAGCAACGTTGGAGAGCTTTGCGCTCTTGGTGGCGGCGGACTGCTTGGTCGTTCCCGTGCTGATCAGAGACTTCTTTGTGATTGCCATTGTCATTCTCCCCAAAGGTTTTGAACTTGTTCCGACGCCATACCTTGCTGCAACTCGTGTTCCAAACCTAGGATGACAGCAACATATTTTCTATTTCGAAGAAATCAAATCACTTAACGGACGGGGAGATTTTCGGGTATCAAAGGCCGGCTTCGGCGAATAGGTTAAATATTAACCCACGAGTGGTCATTTTTTCACCCATGCGGACTTAAATCCCGTATTTCCGGCACAGATACTTCATACGCTGCGCGTCGATATTCAAAAGGCGCGCAGCGGCGGCTTTGTTTCCTCCGGTGCGGTTCAGAGCGGTGGTCAGCAGGGCAATCTCGAGCCGGCTAACCTCCTTGTCGAAGTCGGCTCCTTCGGCCGGCAGCAGGACGGCCTCTTGCACAGCGATGCTTTGAGCCAGCACGCGTGAGGGCAAATGGCTCACGCCGATTTCATCTCCGCGCACGGTCACAACAAGCCGCTGAACTAGGTTTTCCAGCTCGCGCACGTTGCCTGGCCAGGTGTGCTCCTCCAGTGCGGCCAGCGCATCCTCGGTAAGTCGCTTCACTGGAATGCCGTTCGCCAGGCAGTGCACTTGCAGAAAATACTCACAGAGCACTGGAATATCCCCATGGCGATCCCGCAATGGCGGCAGATCGATGGGAATCACATGGATCCGGTAGTAAAGATCTTCGCGAAAACGCCCGGTTCGGGCCATCTCTTCAAGTGGCTCATTGGTGGCGCAGATAAGCCGGAAATCGATCTTGCGGTGTGTGCGTCCGCCTAAGCGCTGCACCTGGTGATCTTCGAGCACTCGCAGTAGCTTGGTTTGCAGCGGTACTGTGAGAGTCGCAATCTCATCCAGGAAAAGGGTGCCTCCGTCGGCTAGCTCAATCTGACCAGGACGCGATTCGGTGGCCCCGGTAAATGCGCCCCGCTCGCTGCCGAAAAGCTCTGACTCGATCAGGTTCTCTGGTAGAGCAGCGCAGTTGAGGCGAATGAATGGCTTGCCTGCTCGTTGGCTCAAACCGACAATGGCGCGCGCAGCCAACTCCTTGCCGGTGCCGCTTTCGCCCCGGATCAGGACGTTGATGTTGCTGCCGGCCACCTGCTGAATGGCGTCATAAACCAGCCTCATCGGTTCGCTGGAACCCACAAAATCCTGGAAGCGGCTGGATTCCAGAATTTGGTTGCGCTTGACCGCTTCCGCGCGTTCTCGCAGTATCTCGACGAGCGCAGTCCGCAATTCGGCTACATCTACCGGCGCCCGGAAATGGGCGTCCGCCCCAGCTTCGAGCGCCTGCTTTTCTACTGAGCGCGCACGGGCGCGGCTCAGCGAAATCAGAGTGGAGTTCTCGTTCAGCCTGCGCAGTTCGTTCAAAACCGGCAACCCGCCGTATGGGTCTTCCCCTTGGGTGTCGATGTCGAGTAGAACTGATGCGATATCCGCTTCCCGTGTCAAACGTGCCAGGCCGTCATAGCTGTCGCGAACGATCACCTTGAACCAGGGAGCGATCTCCCGAATCAACATGTCCGAAAACTCTTGATCCGTTGTGACGATGCACACTGCCGGCAATGTGGCCTGCGAAGCCGCTGACCAATCTGACCTCTTGGAATTCCGTCGTTTGGCCATACCGAATTCTATCGTTGAAAAAAGCCGACGCCGCAAGAGATTCCGGTTGGCGGTATTCGGTTGCCGACACCCGCCCGGAGTTTAATTCATAAATAGAAATTAAAGAGGTTCCGTTTACACCGGATGCATTTGCAGGTTCCGTCACTGGGCCGCGCTGACGGCAGCTTCAGCGTGGGCAAGAACGGCGGCGGATTGCGCAGCTGCCTGATCGTAATCGCGCACGAATTGTTGAGGCTCGGCTGCCTTGTAAGAAACGAGATTGTGGGCCCAGCGGTAGCCGATTGGCTGATAGAGGAATTCGACGGAGACATGGAAGGGGCCGGCGGCCCCATTGGTGGAGACTTCGTAGCGCGTGGTGCACGAGCCGGCGGTGAAGTCGGGATCAGCTGCGGCTTCGCCCCTGACAGCAATGTCGGGGGGTGCGGTGGATTTGTCAAAGCCTGCGGGGAGGATGCGATTGTCCTTGAGGTACTGAGTGGCGGAGAGGAGGCCGGTGGTGACGTGGCCCTGGCTATCGCCAAGGATGGGCTCGAAGATCTGGACCTGATCGGGCCGGGTGATGCGGGTGTAGTGCGGCGAGAAACTCAAGGGGTCGGCGTCGTTTGCGTTGCCAGCGATGGATCCGTTGGGGTTAAGTTTCCCTGACTCGAAGACGATGTGGCCGTCGGCGGCGGTGACGACGACATGGAGCCAGGCGCGGCGCGAAGGGTAGGCCGTGGGCAGCTTGTGGCCGGTTAGGTTTTCAACGCGCACGGAAAAGGAAAGATCGCTGTCGGTAAGGCTCGCGGGGCCGAGAGTGACGCGCGCGGACTGCGACTGAAGTAACGACAGGATGTGCGCAGAAGCGGCGGCGAGATCGACCGGCAGCGCGGTGACGTCGAGGTCATCGCGATGCGCGCTGAGCATGCTTTCGACGAGGAAGTTGGCACCGGTAAAGGTGTGGAGACGCACGCCGTCGCGCGGCTTGCCGAGAAGAGAGGCAACGGCCACCGGCTCGCTGACGGAAGGCATGTGGCACTGCTGGCAAGTCTGCTTGACGTGGTAATCGCTGTGCTGCCACTCGAGGTACGGCATCTGCTCGGGAAGCTGGCCGATTGGCTTGCCATCGGGACCGCGAGCCGTGGTGTAGAGAGTGTGGCAAGTGCCGCACAGGCCGGCATCGCGAATATGGTCGGACTGCGCCAGTGAGTAGCCGGCGGCCACGACGTGCACCTTGGTGATGTTGTCGGAGTCCGGAACGAAAGGACCGAAGAGGAAACGGGGCTCGGTTCCGGGCGGGGCCACGGCGAAGTTACCGCTGTACGTCGTGGGCGTGCCAAGGCCGGCGGCCTGGATTTGATGGCAGACCGTGCAGGAGACGCCTTCCGCAGCGGCGACGTCTTCGGCATGGCCGGCGCCGAGCGGAAGCCGCGAGAACACCGCCGTTTCGCGATTCTGGGCCTTGTCCTGCTGGTATTGCAGAGGCATGTGGCAACTGGCACACTCGGACTGGATGGCGGCGCTCAATTCAGGATGGTCGATGACTTCGCGGCGCACACTGCCCTGCCAGTAGGGATCGCGCGCGGAGTTGGCCATGATGCTCGCGCTCCACTCGAGGCCGATGGAGACATCAACGCCATCGGAAGTCTTGAGTTTGTTGTGGCAGTTGGAGCAGCGTTCGGAGGTGCGGAAGTCGTCGGCGGGGCTCTGCGGCGCTGCGGCTTGCGCACGAATGGATGGGGACACTGCGAGGAAGGCGAGGGCGACTATTCGACTCGCAGCGAAGAGAGCTTTCTGCATCGCTTCCTCCAAACTAATTCATGATAAACCGGCAATCGATGAGCCGCGCTCTAGCGCTGAGAGGCGGTGCGTAATGGGGGCAGGCCTCCCGTAATGCCCAGCATTCGGTAAGTTCGATTACCACCTGGGGAGGACAGACCGAGTGACTCATCTAGGCCACTACGATTCAGAATACTGTGTTGTCGTCAGATGGCCGCCTATTCGGACAGCCCCATTTGTCGAGTATTGTCTGGATCACCGGTGATCCGCCCGAAACTCGCCAAGGAACCCAAAACCTGTCTCGGAGTGACTCGACGATTCATCGATCACTGATTTCGCCTCAACCATTCGCGACAAGGTGTTTCCGACCCAAGAGGGATTGCTTCCGGCGGAGAAATTGAACCGGAGCTCTGCCCCGATGACCTCTGCCGTGGCCGAATTCTTAGCCGTCAGGATCGTTTGAGCCGGTCCTCGTACGGTGCCGACGATAGCCGAATACTGCCAGCCCATGACCAGGCTCTCAACCCACTTTGGGATCGATCTGAAATCTGAGCCGAGTAGTATTGACACGGTCTGGTCTCATCGTTGAGACTTGCGTCCCAACCATCTCACTGAGAGTTCCTTCCGTGAATCGGCGATCTTTTTTGCGTACAATCTCGGCGCTCACTGCTCCACTGGCTATCCTTCCCGAAGCGGTGGCGGATGAGGAAATCAGTTCTGCGCAGGGAATCTCGAAAGAAGACCCTCCATCGGAACGTGCGCGCAGGATTGAAAAAGCTACCGAAGCGGCCCTGGCCATACAGCGTCGCGACTGGGAGCAAGGCATTCTCGCGCAGGCGATGGTCGAGATCGGCGACCGGCGCAGGGCGATTCTGCTGACCAAAGGTGCGATTGCGCAGAAAACGCCGGATGGGCGTCTAGGGGTCATCGGCTCCGGCAGTCCGACCGACCCCGCCATGGGAGGTTGCGCCTACGCCAAAGCAGCCGAGTGGACAGGAAATGCGGAGATTCGGCAAGCGGTCGATGACTTGCTCAACTGGATTCGGAATGGCGCTCCACGCAACGCCGAAGGCATTCTCTATCATGTATTCAACGCTCCCGAGATGTGGGCCGATGGATTCAATGGCGCGCCTCCATTTCTCGCTGCGATGGGCTTTTATGACGAAGCGTTGGCGCAGATTGAGGGCTACTGGAAACGGCTCTGGAACCCAGGCAAGAAACTTCTCGCGCACATCTGGGATGATGACAAGCAACTGTTCAAGGACGGCCGCTTCTGGGGCAGCGGCAACGGATGGGCGGCGGTGGGTCTGGCTCGCGTTTGGTGCAGCTTGCCGACCGAGCGACTGAGTGAGCGTAAGCGACTGGCTGGTTTTGCGCGAGAGATTGTCGATGGCTGCCTTCGATACCAGCGTCCAGACGGGCTTTTTAACGATGTAGTCGACCAGCCGGCAACCTTTGTCGAAACGAACCTTGCACAGATGCTATCCTTTGCTGTCTATGAAGGACTCGCGGCAGGTTGGCTTCCCACAACCTATTGGGCGCATGCCGATCGCATGTACAGAGCGGCACGGCTGATGATGGACCGCGATGGATTCGTTCAGGGCGCTTGCGGTGCACCCAACTTCGACCGACCGGGTGTTTCCACCGAGGCCCAGGCATTCTGCATCATGATGGAGGCTTCCGCCGGTAAGCTCCCCTCGCATGGCT
>CAYYKV010000069.1:0-13985 GCA_964468605.1 uncultured Occallatibacter sp.
GCTCCATCGCGGGAATGATCCCGTATTGCGAATAGACTGTAAAGGCGATCATGAGAATGACGAGGGCCATCGGCGCCAGCACTGCGCGCGGCCTGTAGATGCCCCACGCCGGCGCCAGAGCCATTACCGCCAGCGCGACCATGCCCGATACCAATCCCATCCCATGCAGGATGCGAATCAATTGCCCGACAATCGTGCCGGCTGTATGAGTGTCTGGCTGCAGCGTGGTGAACGTGACGGCGGCGACGATCGGGAAGAAGACTTCGGCACCCAGCCAGACAATGAGCGACAAGGATAGCAGCGTACGAAGAAGAGTCTTCATAGGTCGTGATCGGTGGACCCTGAACTGTGTTCAGTCTACTCGAATCGCCATGTGTGGAACGTGCACCGAGCTGAGCTTCGCGGTCCGCTTATGCGATGGTTTCCCGCAAACCCGAGGACACAATCCACGACTCACGGTTCACGAACTTCTCTTCAGCGCGCGCCTCAGCACGGTCTCAAGCGCAGCTTTCTGCTCAGCGTACTCCTTCGGCGCGAGCGAGCCGGCGATCTTCTCGCTCTCCAGCGCGAAGAGCTCTTCTTTGAGCGCGTTCAGCAGCGCCGCATTCTTTGCAGCCGGCGAAGCGCCCGCAATGCTCGGAGCGGAGTAAGACGGCGATGTTCCGGCGGATGCCGCCGCGCCCGCACCTGCAACTGCGGTCGCACCTTCAGGCCTGCGTAGCAGAAACGCCGCTGCAGCGGCGAGCAGAAGCGCCAATCCTCCCAGAATCCACCATTTATATTTCGACAGCGGGTCGGGCGTGTTGATGGGCGCGCCAATTCCGCCGCCGGGCTGACTGCCGGGGGCCCCGGCTTCAGGTCCGCCGCTGTCGCCTGGCTGGCCACCCTGTCCATTCTGGTCATCGCGCGCGAAAGAACCCGTGCCGGAAACTGAAAACTCAAGCGTCTTGCCTGGGGCAACGCCCCGCGCCAAAAACGTCTGCACGGTTGGATCCTGCGGCGATGATTCAAATCCCGCCCCGTTCCCGCCGGTAAACGTCATCGCTTTGGGCAGCACCACCCAGACGGTATCTGCAGGCAGCGTGACCTGAGAATGAAAACTGTATTTTCCGCTGCTGTACGGCAAATTGTATTGGACCTGGAAGAGCGTGCCTTTAGCTTCCTGATCGGGCTGAATCGGAAAGTCGAATGAGTAGTGGCCCTTGGGGCCGTCCGGATTGAGCTTCACGGTAGTTGGTAGGCTGCTCGCGCCCGGCCGTTGAGCCGAGGCATCGCCGACAACCGCATCGTCGGGCAGAATCACCTGAAACGACTGCTTGCTCCACTGCGTGCGCGGCGGTGAGCTGGCGTTGTGGATGTCGTAGCGTTCCACGACACGAAGCTGACCGTTATCGGTTTCGATTCCGGTTACGTGCTCGGCGATCGTGATGCCTTCCACCTTCGCCGCCACGTCGTATACCGAGATGTCGCCGTTTCCGCCGCCTTGCGGCGCGGCAATAAAGTACTCCGCGCCCTGGTGCGTCACGCGAATCAGATATGGATTGCTGCCGGGCAGATCCAGAGAGTAGTGACCTTGCGCATTGGTGGTTGCCTTGCCGACCTCACTCATGCCCGACATCGGCTCCAGCAACGCCACCGAATCACCTGCTGCGGGCTTGTCAGTGGTCTTATCGGTCACGGTTCCAGTCACAGTGGCAGCCTGCGCCATCGCGCCGGCAAACAAAAAGGCCAAAGCAAAAATGCATGCATGAATTCGTGTCAATCTCATTGTTCTGTCTTATTCCTTCAAAGCTGCTTTTCTGTTCCGCGGTCCCGGGCCCAAGTTGCTCGATTTCCTACTGGCTGCTGGCCGCTCCCTGCAAGTGATCGATCTCAGCCAGCAGTTCAGCTGTTTCGTGCTCGAGAATGCCACGCTGAGAGACGAAATCCTCTTCAGGATATTTGCCAGCGCGGTACTCGAAGTTCAAGTCGCGCAGATTCTCGTAGAGCTGTTCCTTGCGCTCCTGCAAATAATCGAGCCGCGTCTTCTGCTTCTGGCTGGCGAAGCTGTTCTCCGGCCAAAATGTGTACAGAAAGAGCGCGAACAGGAGAAGCACTCCGGCAATCAGGCCATCCGTTTCGGTCATGACTCAAAACCCTCCGTCGCTTCCCGTCTCTCGACGAATGCGTTCCAGCCGCTCCCGGTCCGCAGGATCGGAACTCTCGGTCGCAGCCGTCGCGGGCTCGAGCGGTTTGCCTCCCAATCCGCCCCACCGGCGAATCAGCAGGATTGTCCCCAAGAGCGCCGCTGCAAACACCGCAAAGGGAGCAATCCATGCCACGAGGTCGAATCCCTTTGTCGTTGGAGCGGCCAGCACAGTGGCGCCATATTTGGCCACAAACTCATCCAGAATCTGTTGGTCGGTCATACCCGCGGCCATGTCCGTCGTCAACTGGGACAATTCCTTGTCCCGGTCCGGGCATCCCACGTGATCGCATTCGCCCAGGAGCTGCGCGCATCCGCACTGGCACATCAGCTGGTGGCTCAGCGTATTCATTCGAGAGGCGGGAGTGGTGGCGCCGAGCGAAAAGCAGATGGCTACGGCGAGGACGAGCGCTTCGGCGGCCTGGAGCCAACGAACGAGAGTTGGATTTGCGCTTCGGCCAACTTTTGAAAAGGCAACCGCAGATCCTTCGACTCGTCCGCCGCGGCGGACTTCGCTCAGGATGACAGGCGCATTTTGGGGAGCCTTCACTAGTCGCCTCCCTTGAGCGCGGGAGCCATCGGCGCCGCTTTCGCCGCAGGCACGCGCAATGCGGCTGTTGCCGGCGTCAGGCTGGGAACCAGAGCAACAAACGTCCCCAACACGATCACGATGAGGCCGAACCAGATCCAGCCCACGAGCGGATTGAGAAACGCCTTAATGATCGGCTGCCCGGTGTCAGGATTCGTGCCCTCGTACACCACGTAGAGGTCCCACTCGGGAACCGAGTGAATCGCGACCATCGTCTGCGGCTGGCCGCTTGCAAGATAGAACCGTCTTTCCGGTGTCATTTGGAAGAGATTCTTGCCGCCCTGCCGGACCTGCAGTACCGCATAGTCGGAGTTGTAATTCTGATTGGTGTCCTGCGTAAAGCCCAGGCACTCGAGCGTGTATGGCCCGATCTGCATCGTGCTGTGCAAGCCCATTTCACTTTCGATGCTGCGATTGAACGCCGAACCGGCCAACCCAATGACAACGACCACTACGCCAATATGAACGATGTAGCCGCCGTACCGACGCGTGTTGCGCCGCGTGAGCAGCCATGTTGCCGCAAAGAGATTGCGGTTAGTCTGGCGCGAGATGACGCCGGCGCCGCGCAGAAACTCCGCGATGATCGCAGTCAGCACCGCCGCTGCCACCGCAAATGCCACAATCGCGTAAAAGCTGCCTTGATCGAGAGCGCCGTCCTTCCACGGCCGCACGCCGACGGCAAGACAAACGATCACCGTGACCCATAGTGCGATCACAGGGAGCACAAAATTCCGCTTGATGGCTTTGAACGATGTCGCGCGCCAAGGCAGCAGCGGACCCACGCCGGTGAGAAAGACGAGAAAGAGCCCGATGGGCACGGCGACCCGGTTGTAGAACGGAGCGCCGACCGTCACCTTGGTGCCCTGCACATACTCCGAAATGATGGGGAACAATGTGCCCCAAAGAATCACAAAGCAGGCCGTCAGCAGCACTAGATTGTTGAAGAGAAAGCTCGACTCGCGGCTCACCAGCGATTCCATGTGGTGCTCCGTCTTCAGATGCCCGCGCTGCAGAATGTAGGTAAAGATGCAGACTGCCAGCACGATTCCCATGAAGACGACGAACCAGGTGCCGATGGACGACTGCGCAAACGCGTGGACTGAACTTACAAGGCCTGCGCGGGTGAGCAGCGTGCCCAGCATGGTGAGCAGGAACGTAGAAAAGATGAGCCACACGTTCCAGCTTTTCATCATGCCTTTGCGCTCCTGCATCATCACGGAGTGCAGGAAAGCGGTTCCGGTCAGCCACGGCATGAAGCTCGCATTCTCTACCGGGTCCCAGCCCCAGTACCCGCCCCATCCCAGGACGGCGTAGGCCCAGTGCATGCCGAGGAAGATGCCGCAGGTCAGGAACAGCCAGGTGACCATCGTCCAGGCGCGGGTGATGTGGATCCATTTCTCGCCGGGGTAGCGCATCATCAGCGCGCCTAACGCGAATGCAAAAGGAACCGAGAAGCCTACGTAGCCGAGGTAAAGCATGGGCGGATGAATCACCATCTCGGGGTACTGAAGCAGCGGATTAAGCCCGTTGCCGTCGGGCGGAACGGCCGTCACCCCTGCTACGTAGCCTGGGAGCAGAGCAAACGGGGGCGCGGCAAAAACGAGCACCGAGAGGAAGAACACCTGGATGCCGGAGAGAATTGTGCCCGCGTAGGCGTAGAGCTTCACGTCGGTTTTATGGCGCAGGCGGAGAACGAATCCATACGTTCCAAGTAGCCAAGCCCAAAGGAGAAGCGATCCCTCCTGCCCGCTCCAAAGCGCCGCGAACTTGTATGGGATGGGCAGCGCCCGATTGGAGTGCTCCAGGATGTAAGTGATGGAGAAATCGTTGGTAAAGACCGACCAGATGAGAGCAAAAGCAGCCCCGGTTACGGCCACGAACCCCGCAATTCCGGCTCGGCGAGCGGTGTCGGCCAGCCGTTCCGGGGAGATTCGCGCCTTCTGGCCCGTGGCAATCAGTCGCAACGCCACCGCTCCCGCGAGTAGGTTGTAAGCGGCCAGAACTAAAGCGATAAGAAGACAAAAGCTGCCAAACGTGGCCATCAGCACTCCAGGATGATTGTCGCACGCACGAGGGAAGCAGGTTACATCCCAACGGACGAGCTTATTCTCCATCCATGATAGGCGTTCTGCGTGTGATTTGGCTCACACCAGGGCAGCCTGCCGGGCAGGATTGATTGGGATTACGGATTGGGACGAAGAATCCTAGGCAACTGCGTTTCGTTGGTCAGCAAGGAGCTGGCCCGTCACGGCCAGGATCTTCTCTCTGGTGACTGGGCGGGGAAGGAAGACGACGCGCTCATCTTTGTAGTCGGAGGGGACTGCGCCCTTCGCGCCGAGGACGAGCACAGGCAAATCGGGCTTCCGCGTGTGCAATTCGGCCACGAAGACCGGCCCACCGATTCCCGGCGATTGATTCCCCGAGATAACCAAGCCGAGCTTGCCGGCAAACTCGGGTTGCTCGATCAGGCACAGCGCCTCGGCGGCATCGGTCACACGGCACACGTTGCCGAATTGCCGGCCCAGAAGCGACACCATCAAAGATGCTTGAAGGGGATCGTCATCCACGATGAGAATGGTTGCCATTATTCCTGAGTGGCGCAATCAACCCCGCATGAAGGCGCCGGATCACATTTACTATCTCGATAACTGAGATGGTGACCGTGCCGCTTTTGGTTGTCTGCGGGGCGGCGCACCGGGGTTACCCAAAGAGGAACTCCTTGTCGCGGAGTTCCTTGATGGCGTCGCGCAGGCGGGCGGCCTTTTCGAACTCGAATTTCCGGGCCGCCTCGCGCATGTCAGCCTCAAGTTTGGCGATATATGCGTCCAGCTCATCCTGGGTTTTGAACTCGGGAATCCCGGCCATCTCTTCCTCCTCAACCTCGCCGTATTCGGCCTTGAGGATGTGCGCCAGTCCCATCTCGACCTGGCTGATGATCGACTGCGGCGTGATGCCGTGCTCTTCGTTGTAGGCGCGCTGGATGGTGCGGCGGCGATCGGTCTCGTCCATTGCACGGCGCATCGAGTCTGTAATCCTGTCGGCGTAGAGAATAGCTCTGCCTTCGAGGTGCCGCGCTGCCCGGCCCATCGTCTGGATCAGCGATCCGGCTGAGCGCAGAAATCCCTCCTTATCCGCGTCGAGAATCGCGACGAGCGACACCTCGGGCAGATCGAGCCCCTCGCGCAGCAGGTTGATGCCGATGAGCACGTCGAACTCGCCCTTGCGCAGGCCGGCCAGAAGTTTCACGCGCTCCAGCGTCTCGATCTCGGAGTGCATGTAGCGGCAGCGCACGCCCACCTCGGTGTAGTAGCCGGCCAGGTCCTCGGCCATGCGCTTGGTCAGCGTGGTCACCAGCACGCGCTCGTTGCGATTCGCCCGATCGCGAATCTCGGCGAGCAGATCGTCGATTTGGCCTTTCACGGGACGAATTTCAACTTCGGGATCGACGAGGCCCGTCGGACGGATGACCTGCTCGACGACGACACCGCTGGAGCGCGTGAGCTCGTAAGGTCCCGGCGTGGCCGAGACGTAGATCGTCTGATGAATCCGGTTTTCGAACTCATCGAATTTGAGCGGCCGGTTGTCCATCGCAGAGGGCAAACGGAATCCATAATCGACAAGCGTTTGCTTGCGGCTGCGGTCGCCGTGCCACATGCCGTGCACCTGCGGAATGGTGGCGTGGCTCTCGTCCACGAAGAGAAGAAAGTCGCGAGGGAAGTAGTCGAGCAGTGTGGGCGGCGCTTCGCCCGGCAGGCGCCCGCTGAAGTGGCGCGAGTAGTTTTCGATGCCGTGGCAGTAGCCCATCGACTTGATCATCTCCAGATCGAAGCGCGTGCGCTGGTGGACGCGCTGCGCCTCCACCGCGCGGCCTTCCGATTCAAGGTGCGCGACCCACTCGTTCAGCTCGGCGACGATGGAGTCGATAGCCTCAGCCTTGCGTTCCGGCTGAACGACGTAATGGCTCTTGGGATAGATGGGCAGCCGTGAATACTTCTGCTTCACCGTGCCGAAGAGCGGGTCAATTTGTGAAAGCGAATCGATTTCGTCGCCAAAGAGCTCGATGCGGTAGGCGTTCTCGTCGTAGGTGGGGAAGACCTCGATCACGTCGCCGCGCACGCGAAAGGTTCCGCGGCGGAAGTCGGTGTCGTTGCGCTCGTAGAGGATTTCGACGAGCCGCCGCGTGATGTCTTTGCGGCTGATCTTCTGGCCCTTCTCAAGCAAGAGCAACATGCCGTAGTAGGCCTCGGGCGAGCCGAGACCGTAGATGCAGCTGACCGAGCTGACGATGATGGCGTCGCGCCGTTCGAAGAGCGAGCGCGTGGCCGAGAGACGGAGCTTGTCCAACTCTTCGTTGATGGTTGCTTCCTTCTCAATGTAGAGATCGCCGGCGGGAATGTACGCCTCCGGCTGGTAGTAGTCGTAGTAGCTGACGAAGTACTCGACCGCATTCGAAGGGAAGAACTGCTTGAACTCGTGGTAAAGCTGCGCGGCCAGCGTCTTGTTGTGCGCGAGGATCAGCGCGGGCCGGTTGGACTGCTCGATGATCTTGGCCATGGTGAAGGTCTTGCCCGAGCCGGTGACGCCGAGCAGCACCTGGTGCTTTTCGCCGGCGGCAAGGCCCTCCATAAGCTGGTCGATGGCCCGGGGCTGATCGCCCTTCGGTCTATAGCTGCTGACGAGCTGAAAGTCCATGGATGGATTATACGGCAGGAGCGAAGATGCGGCGAAAAGATGCTGGCCGAGTGTAAACGGGGGAGGACAGTTGAAAGTATTGTTTTGGGGCGGAAAGACGACGTTTTGCGAAAAACATCAACAAAAATCGCAAAAAATCGTCACGGAATTTGAGGCGTTTCTGTTGATGATAAAAGAGTTATGGAGATTTTTCGGGATTCAGAGTGTGTAAAATCACTCCTTTCGAGTTTTGGGCCCTGCGGGGGACCGGAAAAACGGTACCAAAGTACCGGAGAAGCAGGGACCGAGGGACCAAGGGAACGAGGGAGACGGGGAGGAGCCAGTAGGGAGTCGAGAAGCCGTGAACCGTGGATCGTGAACCGTGGGTCGTGGGTCGTGGTTCGTGGTTAGAGCGGCAGCGAGGGAGGGAGCGGTTCGGGTTTGGTGGTCGATCATGGGACTATCGGGCGACGGAAGTGCAGTGGTTAGTGGGTAGTGGTTAGTGGTTAGAGCGGCAGCCAGGGAGGGAGCGGTTCGGGTTTGGTGGTCGATCATGGAATGAGTATGCGCCGGAAGGGCAAAATGATCGGCAAACTTGGCAAGTATTTTGCAGGCGTGTTTTCAGAGGGTTAGGACGCCGAGCGACGGGCGAGGGAGTTGACAGCGGCGATTGAATCGCGGCATTTGGGTCTTTGGTCGTTGCGCCACGGCTGATTGCGCCTGGGCTTGTAGCTGGTGACGAGCTGAAAGTCCATTCAGGGATCATACGCGAATGGCGAAGATTCGGCGAAAGACACGGTCTTGTTTCTGTATTGGGGGCACGAAGGATTAGGCTTCCAGGGCTCAATGCCGCCTGCTATCATCAATCCCTCCACGCGCTTCCCCAAGCCAGGAAACAATCGGGCCAAATCTAACTGATCAGGGAGTCAAGCTTTATGGCAGAGGGCGCCAGAGGCACTGCAAGCGACGTATATGTCCTTGGAACCGGCCAGGCTGCGGCAGACCGGCTGCGGCTGCTCGACGAGGTGTACGGACCGTCAACGCGCAAAATGCTGCTCGATGCGGGACTCGGTCCCGGGGCGCGTGCCCTGGATCTGGCATGCGGCATCGGCGCCGTTTCCTGCTGGATGGCGACGCAGGTGGGGCCCATGGGCTCGGTCGTCGCAGCAGACGTCAATCCCGATCAGCTCGTCGTCTCCAAATGGCATTGCGCCAAGTGCGACCATCTCCCGATCGATTACATCGAAGCCAGCGCCTACGACACTGGATTTCCCGATGAAGGCTTCGACCTGGTGCACATGCGGCTCTTGCTTTGCCACCTCACCGAGCCACAGAAAGTTCTTCGCGAAGCCTATCGGCTCCTGCGACCCGGCGGCGTTCTCGTTTGCCAGGATATTCGGATATCGAGCATCTTCAGCTCTGTCAAGTCTCCAGCGATCTCGCGCTCGATTGAAATCGGTGACGCGGTGGGAGACGCATTGGGCGTGAGCTACGACTATGGAGCGAAGCTGCCCACCGACGCAGCGCGTGCCGGCTTTCAATCGGTCGAGGTTCGCCTGGAACAGCCCGCCTATTTCCGTGGCCCCGAGAAGCGCCTGTGGGAGCTGACTTTCGCCGAAGCCTCAACGGTGATTCATCGCGAAGACATCGCAACGCCGGCAGAGCTGAACAGCATCATCGATGAATTGCGCACGCTCGCCGAAGACGAGGGAGTCCTGATCGCGCAGTGGTGCAGCCCCGGCATCATTGCGAAGAAATGAACGCCTGACGGCGTTCCAGTCCATCGAGACCACGGGTTGAAACCAGGACCCTTCAAACTCATCCTCCGCCGACTCGTCTGATTGATTGCCGTGGCGACGCTCGGCGATGTGCCACAGGGGGCTGCGGTGCCCGACAAAGATGTTGCCGGGGAAAAATCGACGAGTTTTCCAGAAGGAACGCGCCGCTATGATGTGTAGTTGAAGTTCCGCTCGGGCAACTGACGATTGCGGAAGGAAGCGGCGGCGCGACACTCGAGCAGATCGGGTGCGCGCTGGTGGCCTATGACGCGGATGGGCAACTAGTGAACTCCGCCGGCCGCGCATTCCACTTCAATCTTTCCGCGGAGCAGTACCAAAAGACGATCGCGCAAGGCGGAACGATTTCAGCTCACCTTGCGCTGGATTTGCCGATGCGCGAGGTGTGCCTGCGCATTGTGGCGCACGACCCGGCCCGCCGAATTGCCTTGGTCCCTTGTCCGCCTCGACTTGTGAACCCGAAACATCCAGAATTCCGCACCCCGGCAAGCCGCTACACTGTCCCCATGGCCAAGAGGATCGGGGTGCATTTGGGGACGGCGGGGGGGCGTCGAACGCAATCGGGCCGGGCAGGGAGACACAAGCGCCGCGATCGAGGTTATTTCGCCGCAGAATTACGGTCTTTTGGCCAAGGTGCGCATCACGAATTGAGGGTCGGCGGCAATGAGGGTGAGAAGCGCCCGCGCGGCGGCTTCCGGCTGGCGCCGGCCGGACTCCCAATGACGGAGATCTTGGGTCCAAATCGCACCATTTTGGCCTCATGCTGGTCGAGTGCGTCAGTTTAAGAAAACATCCCTCAGGGGCTGAAGCCCACACTCGTTTTGGGCGTTGCGGCACGACTGAAGTCGTGCCCTGATACAAGACCTGCCGGGTTGGGTTTCGTGCTATCCCATGTCCCAGAGTCGGGACATGGGGCACCCGTTCTCTTGTGGTGGGTGAGGGTGTTGCACGGGAAGGGTTGGGCTCGTGCTATCCCGCCCGACTGCCTGAGTGGATGCGCTCCTCCTCCCCGGTCCCCAAAGGCGAGGGACCGGGGGCACCCGGCAGACAGTTCAAGCGGTCCTGAGGGAGTTCGATCGAGACGGCAGCCATTAGACTGGTCGCATGGCCAAGCGGATCGGGGTGCATTTGGGGACGGCGGGAGGGGCGCAGAACGCCGTGGAACGCGCGCGGGCGATTGGCGCGAACACCTTCCAGATGTTTTCATCGAGCCCGCGGATGTGGCGCGCGCCGAAGGTGGATCCAAAGCAGGCGAAGCGGATGCACGAGCTGCGGGCGAAGCTCAACGTGGGGCCGCTGGTCATCCACACGAGCTACCTGGTGAATGTGTGCAGCCAGTCCACAGAAATTAGAGAGAAGAGCGTCGCGGCTTTTCGCGGCGAGATTGAGCGCGCGCTGGTGTGGGGCGCAGAGTACCTCGTGCTGCATCCGGGCTCGTGGAAAGGGCTGACGCGCGATGAAGGGCTGAAGCTGGCGACGGATTCGATCAAGCGCGCGATCGATGGGCAGCCGTGGCAGGACGCAGGCTTCCAGATTCTGATTGAGAACACGGCGGGGGCGGAGTTTTCGCTGGGCGGCAGCTTTGAGCAGGTGGCGGAGCTGGTGGAGCGGCTGAAGAGCCACGCGCCGGTGGCCGTATGCCTCGATACGTGCCACACGTGGGTGGCCGGCTACGACCTGGTGAGCGCAGAGGGATACGAGGAGACGATGAAGCAGGCTCGAGCGACGGTTGGGTTCGATGCGGTGCGCGTGTGGCACTGCAACGACGCCAAGGCGGAGCGCGGATCGAAACTCGACCGGCACGAGCATATCGGCGAGGGAACCATGGGGCTGGAGCCGTTTCGGCGCCTGCTGAACGCTCGCCGCTTTGCGCATTGCGCTTTTATTGCGGAGACTCCGGTGGACGAAGAGGGCGACGAGGAGCGAAACGTGCGGGCGCTGAAGAGGCTGGTTCAATCGTCGTAAACTTCGCGCCGATGGCCGACTTTGAGCACGAGAACGACCAGACGATCTTCCTCGATGCGGCAGATGAGGCGATAGTCGCCGATGCGATAGCGCCAAAGTCCGGCGAGATTCATGCGAAGAGGCTTGCCGAACTGCCTAGGATCGGCAGAGCCTGCGATACGGTCGCGCAAGTAGCGCAAAATGTTTTTCTGGGCTTTGAGATCAAGTTTTCGCAGTTCGCGCCGCGCACGGTCGTCGACTTCGACAGCCCACACCGGCCTGGATGGTTTCGATCCCCGAGCGGCCATGCTCAGCGCTTCCGGTCAAGGCCCTTTTCCAGCTCGTCGAGGGTCCAGCGGCGGGCGGGATTCTCCAGGCGGTAGAGCGCGGTGTAGGTATCCTCGATCTCGTCGAGATGCGCGGTGAGCGCCTGGCGGACATAGAAGCTCTTGGGCCGGCCCGTCAGCTTTGCGAGCTTATCGAGCCGGGATTCAAGAGCATTGGGAATGCGGGCAGCCAGCATAAAAGAGCCTCGTATTACTTGTCATACAAATTATACAAAACTCCGTTTTTCGGGTCAACAATCTTATGGCCGGGTAGCGCACGGGTCCGATCTGGCGCGCCGTTTACGCTGAGAAGCGATGGCGGAGGAGAAAGAACAATCGCGTCAGGATCGTTGCGCGTTTATTGCGGAGACTCCGGTGGACGAAGAGGGCGACGAGGAGCGGAATGTGGGGGCGCCGAAGAGGCTGATAAAAAAGCAAGGTTGACGTCGCCGTTTTGCGTTGTTCCAAGGTCAGACGACTTTTTCCCCATCGGTCCTCCTTGCGCGATCGCCGACAGGAGATCAAACTGTGTTTGTTGCAAATTGCAACGCAAGAGGCAAGTCATGCGCGGAAGGATAGTGAGGTTTCTGTTATGCACGTCGGTGCTGAGTTTGGTGCCGCACGCTTCGAGTCAGATTTCCGAGGACCGGACCTTAACCGCCCAATCGGGCGATCCTGCGCGCCACGCCCGGTTGCCGTACATGGCCGAATTCAAAACGACGCAGACGACAACGCTTGGCGATGGGAGCACGATAACCGATGAAACCATCGAGGTTGTGGCCGTTGATTCGCAGGGCCGGCGAATGACCGCGACGACGACCGTTCCGCAGCCCGGAGATCAGGCACATGAAACGCGCTTTGCGGTTGTCGATCCTATTACTCATACCAGGATTCATTGGACATTTCCTGGAAAAGAAGTGACGGTTTCGGCGATACCGATTCCCGCAGCCTCTCAATCCGAATGTGCATGGGCGAGTTTTTCGATCGGTGTTATAGAGCGGCCCGGTAAGAAAACGAAAACTCCGAGCGTGAAGACGATGGTGGAGGATCTCGGGACGGAAGCCATTCAGGGCGTCGAGGCGTGGGGACGGCGAACCACGACAACGACAATTCTGGCCATGGCAAAGAGAAAGACTGTGCGGCAGGTCAGCACTTTTGAGGTGTGGAGGGCGGTCGCGCCGGGGTTAAGGGGCCTGCTAGGACGCGAAATGAGCGACGATCCGCAGCGGGGGAAGATGACGAAGGAACTCGTCAAATTCAGCCAGGCCGAGCCAGATCCTTCGATCTTTCAACCGCCGGCAGGATACGAGGTCGTAAACAGAGAAGTCGCGATGGATGGGTGCTCAACCGCGGACGATGTGGAACCTGCCGTGGCACCTACGCGGTAGGCATCGTCATCCGTTTACACTGAAAAGTGATGGCGGACGAGAAAGAACAACTGCGCTACGATCCGGCAGTGATCGAGCAGAAATGGCAGGAGCGCTGGGCTGCCGATCCCAGGCTTTACGCGGCGGAGCCAGCGACAAGCACGAAACCCAAGTATTACGTGCTGGAGATGCTGCCGTATCCCAGCGGCCAACTGCACATGGGGCACGTGCGCAACTACTCGATCGGCGACGCGCTGGCGCGGCAGATGTGGATGCGCGGCTACAACGTGCTGCACCCGATGGGCTGGGACGCGTTCGGGCTGCCGGCCGAGAACGCCGCGCTCAAAAACAATACGCCGCCGCGCGAGTGGACACTGGGCAACATCGCCGCGATGAAGCGGCAGTTTCAGCGCCTGGGCATGGGATTCGACTGGGCCACCGAAATTACAACCTGCCTGCCCGACTACTACCGCTGGAACCAGTGGTTCTTTTTGCGCATGTACGAGCGGGGCCTGGCTTATCGCAAGAAGAGCAAGGTGAACTGGTGCCCGGAGTGCGCCACTGTGCTGGCCAACGAGCAGGTGGTCGACGGCTGCTGCTGGCGACACGAAGAAACCAAGGTGGAGCAGCGCGACCTGGTGCAATGGTTCTTCCGCATCACAGCCTACGCTCAGGAATTGCTGGATGACCTGGACAAGCTGGACGGCTGGCCGGATAAAGTGCGCACCATGCAGCGCAATTGGATCGGGCGCAGCGAGGGGACGGAGGTTGATTTCTTCTTAGAAGAAATCAAACAGGGAACAGAGAAGACACGGATTCGCGTTTTTACGACGCGCGTGGACACGATCTTTGGCGCGACCAGCGTGCAGTTGGCGCCCGAGCATCCGCTGGTGACGGCTTTCTCAGCCGAAGATGAAAGCCTGAAGGCGAAAGTTGCGGGACTGCTCGAGGAACAAAAGAAGGGCAGGGAAGCTGGCGACCTGGGCGCGATTGAAAAACACGGCGTGGCGACGGGGCGGTTCGCGATCAATCCGTATAGCGGCGAGCGCGTGCCCATCTGGGTGGCGAACTACATTTTGATGGACTACGGGACCGGCGCGATTATGA
>CAYYKV010000070.1:0-13921 GCA_964468605.1 uncultured Occallatibacter sp.
GAATGTTCAGCGCATTCCACTGCATGTTCACTGGCACATCCAGGATCGTCGGCGGTCTGTTTTGGTAAAAGCGCTCGGCGACGGAGATGCCATATTGCGGGTCGATCACCCACTTCTGCCCAATGGCGTGGCCGATCCCCAGCGTAGAGCGGCCAAGGATCTGCCCGCCCAGAGCTGCCGGATGGAGCACTGTGCCCACGTCTGCGTAGGCCAGGTAATCGACGATGCGGTACACTCCCGTCTCCACATCGGCTTCCACCTCGGCGAAGCAGGCCAGATAGGAATACGAATCTCCGTCGTGCGGATACTTGTCTTTCGCTGAGGCCACAAGACCCTGGCCCGCCAAAGCAGCCACCGACTGCTTTGTCGCTTTGTTCACGTCGGGATTCACGTCATGTCCGTCGTAGATTCCGCCCAGTGCGATTGCGTGTTGCGCGGCTTCCGCAAAGCTTAAGCCGGCGCCGCCGCCCTTGCGCGTGACACGCAGGTTGGCCACTTCAAATTCTTCCGGCTGTCCTCCCAGCTTCTTCGCCGCCACCTCCTTGAGGCGCTGCACACACTCAAGACCCACCGCGAACGCTGCCCGAGTCATGGCGTGGACGGTCTGGCTGCCCCCTGAGTCGCAGGTGTAAGGAAAATTCTTCGACGTATCGCCCCAGATAATATCGCATGCATCCCACGGCACATCGAGAATCTCGGCTGCTGCTCGATGGACGTCGATCACCGCTTCCGTTCCCAGGTTGCCGATGCCAGATTGAATCTGCACGCGGCCCTGGGGAGTGATGACAATCAGACCATCAAATCCGGTGCTTCCGCCGTGGAAAACAGTGAGCGCGACGCCCACGCCGCGCACCTTGGAGCCAATCTGCTTCGGCCGACGAGCTACCCGCTCATTCCACTTGAACTGCTCGGCACCCAGGTCCAGTGCCTGTTTTTGAAAGCAGCTTGTGACATACGCGCGCTTACCCTCCTTGTTCGGAGGTCCGTATTCCGCCTTGCCCTCCGGACAATTCACGCGCCGCAGTGCCACTTGGTCCACTCCCAGTTGCCGTGCCGCCTTGGCCAGGATGGGCTCCATGATTGCGATGGCCTGCATGCCCCCCGGCGCGCTCTGTGCGCTCCGCGGCGGCGTGTTAGTCGCCACTGTCACATTGCGCCACCGCATGGCGGGAGCCTGATACTGCAACGAAGCGATGCTCCCGCATGAGCCCCCGTCTCCGCTCGAGCCATAGGATCCGGCGTCGGACACCAGGAACATGTCAACCGCCGTAATGCGGCCGTCCTTGGCAAAACCCACCTTTGTGCGGGCGCGAATCCCTGGTCGTGCGCGCCCGATAAAATGCTCCTCCTCGCGGCTCACGCGCATCATCACCGGAGCGTTCAGTTTCCTCGACAGCAGCGCGGGAATCACCAGGGTCAGCGCGCCGGTGATCTTGCTGCCAAATCCGCCTCCCGTGTATTCGCTGATGAAGACGATCTTGTCCTCGTCCATGTGCATCCAGCGCGCGATCGCGGCAACTGTCTGAAACGTGCTCTGCGTGCCGGTATAAAGAAAGAGCTTGCCGTTTTGCCAATAGGCCATCGTCGTTCGCGGCTCCAGGCACTGGTGGCTCACGTCCGGCGTCTGGAACGTCTCGTCGAGCACCAGCTCGGCATTCTTGAAGCCGGCCTCTACGTCGCCATAGGACCATTCATCGGGCGCATGTCCCATGGGCATGCGGCCCTCCCTCTCCGCGGCAAAGTCCTCATCGGTCCACTTTAGTACGGTCAGTTGTTCCGGTCCGCGGCCCGAAGCCGGCCTCACCCAAACGTTGCCGTCCTCGCGGGCATTCGAGCCGCCCGGACGCAGGCTCTCAAACGGATCGGTCGCGAAGGGCAGCGGTTCCATGTCGATCTCGATTTTTTCGATCGCCTCCGCGCACGTCAGCTCGTCCACGGCCGCCACCGCCAGAATTGGTTCGCCTTGGTACATGGGCTCATCCGCCAGCGCCAATTCGCCCCACTTGTCTGCCCTAATCATGGTTCCGTTGTCGTTCATATACGCGGCGTGGCCCGGAACATCCGCCGGCGTAAGAATCGCCTTCACCCCTGGCATCGCCAGTGCTTTCTCAGCGCGGATGCTCTTCACGCGCCCATGTGGCATCGGGCTCAGCACCAGTCGGCAAAACAGCATCCCCTCCGCGCGAAAATCCTCTGCATACTTGGCCTGCCCCGTCACTTTCGCGACCAGATCGTTTGTGGAGAAGTCTTTGCCGATCAGCTTGTATCCGGCGCCAAACGGCCGCGGCTGCTCTTGCTCGGCCTTCATCGCACTCTCTTGTGCTGTGTCCGCCATGGCTCAGGTCCTCCTCTGCGATGGCGCCGGCACCCCGGTCCTCATATACTCGGCGCCGCGCATCAACGAATCCAGAATCTTCGAGTAATCCTGGCACCGGCACAGATTCCCTGAAAGCCCTTGCGCCATCTCCTCACGCGTGGGGTTGGGATTCTTCTTCAGGAAACCCACCGCCGACATCACGAAGCCCGGCATGCAGAACGCGCACTGGAAGCCCTGCTCGTCCACCACTGCCTGTTGCACAGGGTGCAGCTTCCCGTTATCCGCCGCCAGTCCTTCGATCGTCACCACCTTGCGCCCGCGCACCGTGTTCGTTAGCACAGAGCAGCTATAGTACGGCACATCGTCGATCAGGACAGTACAGCTTCCGCATTCGGCGCGGTCGCAGCCCAGCTTCGTCCCTGTCAGCCCTAGCTTGTAGCGTAACGTCCACGCCAGCGTCTCCTGCTTCATCACTTCCACGCGGCGTTGCTTGCCATTCACGTTCAGAGTGATGAGCCGTTCGACGCCGAAACTCCGTCCATGTCCGCCGGGCGACAAAATCTTGTAGCTCGCCGCGCCCACAACGGCGCCTCCGGCAATCACGCCCAGAATGAACCGGCGCCTCGTGATGTGCTGTGCGTTGTTCTCGTTCGACTTGGAATCTTCCATTTCCGGCATGGCAGTTTCTCCGGCTTGTGGATCCTTATGGGAAGTCATTTTCGCCTTGCGGGAATCGTGCTTTTGCGCTTGCTGGGACCGCGCCACTGCGTTTCTAGAGGAGGGCCGCGGCTCGTGCAGCTATCTTAGCGCCGCTCCCTTCCCCCGTGCAAAACACTCGCATCCAACCTGCCTAACCTCAACCCCGGGCCAGAATACATTCGTTCCTGCCTTCTGTCATCTGGACTAAACTAAACTCGTTATGGCCATCGCAGGCGTCTCTCCTACCATCCAGCCACGTGCGCCTCAGGGCGTGTTTTCAAACGAGCCCTTTACCGACTTCAGTAATCCCGAGAATGTGCGCTCAATGCGCAGTGCGCTCGACCATGTATCCTCTCACCTCGGCGTGGAGTACAGCCTGATCATCGGCGGCAAGCGTCTCAAGACCGCCGAAAGAATTCGCTCCATCAATCCCGCGCGCCCGTCGCAAATCGTCGGTGTCCATCAGAAGGCTGGCGCCTCCCAGGTTGAAGCCGCAATGTCCGCCGCGCTTCGCGCCTACGAATCCTGGAGCCGGACCACAACGAAAGAGCGCGTCTCGCTGCTCCTTGGAGCTGCCGACATCATCCGCCGGCGCAAGTTCGAGTTCATGGCCTGGCTCACATACGAGGTCGGTAAGAACTGGGCCGAGGCCGATGCCGACGTTGGCGAAACCATCGACTTCCTCGAGTTTTACGCTCGCGAAGCGTTGCGCCTCGCCGCCGCCACCACTCCCATCCAGTATCCTGGTGAGCGCAACGAGTTGCTCTACATCCCGCTCGGTGTGGGCGCCGTCATCTCGCCCTGGAACTTCCCCTTCGCCATCATGGCAGGCATGACTGCTGCCGCCATCGTCGCTGGCAACACCGTCATCCTCAAGCCGTCGAGCGATTCGCCCACTATCGCCGCACGTTTTGTCGAGGTCCTCGAACAAGCAGGCCTCCCGGATGGCGTGGTCAACTTTTGCCCCGGTTCAGGCTCCTCTTTCGGCAACGCCATCGTCGAGCACCCGAAGACACGCTTCATCGCCTTCACCGGCTCCAAAGCCGTCGGCCTCGAGATTCATGAACGCGCCGCGCGCGCGCAACCCGGCCAGATTTGGATCAAGCGCACCATCCTAGAGATGGGAGGCAAGGACTCGATCCTCGTCTGCGCCGATGCCGATCTCGACGCCGCCATCGAAGGCGTCGTTGTATCAGCCTTCGGCTTCAGCGGCCAGAAGTGCTCCGCCTGCTCACGCGCCATCATTCAAGCCCCTCTCTACGATGTCTTCGTCGAACGACTCCGCGAACGGGTCGCAGCGCTCACAATGGGCGATCCGGCAACCAATCCCAACATGGGCCCGGTCATCAACCAGGCATCACTCGACTCCATGTTGCGGTCCATTGAGATCGGAAAGAAGGAAGGCAAGCTGATCGCTGGCGGGAGCGCACCGGCCACAGCAGATAGCGGCTTCTACCTTCAACCGACCGTCTTCGCCGACGTCCCTCCCACCGCCGTAATAGCGCAGGAGGAAGTCTTCGGCCCGGTGCTGGCTCTTATTAAAGTCGCCAGTTTCGAAGAGGGCCTCAGCGTGGCTAACAATACTGAGTACGGCCTGACCGGCTCTGTTTACACAAGCGATCCCGCAAGAAAGGCTGCTGCACGCAGTGCCTTTCACGTCGGCAATCTCTACTTCAACCGCAAATGCACCGGCGCAATGGTCGGCGCACATCCCTTCGGCGGCTTCAACATGAGCGGAACCGATTCCAAGGCTGGCGGTCCCGATTACCTCTACCTTTTCACACAGGCTAAGAGTATCGCTGAGAAGCTCTAGCCTCCGTTCAAAGTTGCAACAAACGGCGTACGCGCCAGCTTAATTGCACCCGGAGACCCGATGACAGCATGGGACTTTACAGCCGTGGTCTGGATTGTCTCTTTCGTTGCCGGCTTCCTTGGCGCGCTTACCGGCCTTGGCGGCGGCGTGGTTGTCGTCCCCGCCCTCACGCTCGCGCTCGGCGTCAACATCAAATACGCCATCGGTGCCTCGCTCGTCTCAGTCATTGCCACTTCTTCCGGGGCGGCTGCAGCCTATGTTCGCGAGGGCTTCTCCAACATCCGCATCGGCATGTTTCTTGAGATCGCCACCACACTGGGCGCGATTCTTGGCGCCTTTCTTGCCGCCCGCGTCGGCACACATGCTCTCGCCATCATCTTCGGCGTCGTCCTCCTTCAGGCCGCGGTCCAGTCTTTCAGAGGGAACATGGGCAACGATCCTCCCGCCGTTTCCGACACCCTCGCCGACCGCTTGCGGCTCGGCAGCTCCTACCCCGTCGATGGCAAGCGCCAGGAATACGGCGTGCGCAACGTCCCCGCCGGATTCGGCCTCATGTTCGGCGCTGGCACACTCTCCGGCCTCCTTGGCATCGGCTCCGGTGCCGTCAAGGTCATCGCCATGGACCGGGCCATGCATATCCCCTTCAAAGTCTCAACCACCACAAGCAACTTTATGATTGGCGTGACTGCTGCCGCCAGTGCCGGCATTTACCTCAGCCGCGGATTTATCGATCCTCGCGTGGCCATGCCCGTGATGCTCGGCGTCCTCGCCGGCGCTTTGCTCGGCGCCAAAGTTCTCGTACGCGCTCGAGTGCGCACTTTGCGGGCCGTATTCGCAATCGTGATTCTGGCTCTCGCCATCGAAATGATCGTCAACGGAATTACGGGGAGGATCTAGCTCTCATGGATGACCGCCGTCTTGAGACCATCATTGGCCGCCTTCTGCAAACCGGAGTTCTCGTCGCCGCCGCGACTGTCTTCTCGGGAGGCGTCCTCTATCTCGTTCAAAGTCACTCTGACCGCGTCGACTATCG
The DNA here is from genome assembly GCA_964468605.1 of uncultured Occallatibacter sp. Taxonomy (GTDB): domain Bacteria; phylum Acidobacteriota; class Terriglobia; order Terriglobales; family Acidobacteriaceae; genus Telmatobacter. The sequence continues at coordinate 5,863 of CAYYKV010000070.1, forward strand.
CAGCTTCGTGCCCGGCAGCCCAGACCTCCTCACGCTCTCCGGCACCGTTCGCTCTGCCGCTCACTTTCAGAGCCTCGGTTTGATTCAACTCGGCCTGCTGCTGCTCATTGCCACGCCCGTTGCGCGTGTCGCGCTGGCCGTGGTGGGCTTCGCTCTCGAGCGCGACCGCTTGTACACTGTCGTCAGCCTCATCGTTCTGGTGATTCTCGCCTTTAGCCTGATTCACGCCACCTGACACACGAATGCCCTCATCGGCCGCGCATTGCCGGAAAGAGCGTGTTGCAGATTTTGGGTTTGAATGCAATCCGCAGTCTGCGGATCGTGTTTAGCTTTACGCTACGGCGCCGGGAGCTGGTTGGTTCGCGGCCTGATTCGCCGCCTGGGTCTCGGCTTCCAGTTTGCTACCCACTTCGGCTGCCGCCTTCGCCAGCACCCGATGATGGATGGTGAACAGCGCCAGTTCCAGCCGGTCGCCTACGCCGGTCTTGTCGTAAATCGACCGAAGATAATTCTTGATCACCTGCTCCGTCGTTTTCAGCCGGATGGCGATTTCGCGGTTCTTGCAGCCCTGCACGATCAGCGCCACGATGCGCATCTCCTTGGGCGTCAACCGATCGCGCACCCGCGCTCCTACTAGGTCTTCTTCGATCGCCTCTGGCGGCGCCGCCTGCGTGGGCAGCCACGAATCTCCGGCCGCAACCCGGCGCACGCATTCCACCAGAGCCGGTCCTGTGACGCTGCGGAATACGACCCCCCGGAAACCTTGCTGCAGATACGAGGCGGCATTGTCATTGTTTTCTGCGATCACAATCCCGCGGCTGTTCGTCGTCTCCAGCAGCATGCCCAACCGCGTGAAATCCGGTTGTAAAGAAGCCGCAAACAGAACGATGGAGTTTGGAAACGTGGTAACGGCATGGTACATCCGCTCAAGATCGGTACATTGCGCGATGATGCGCAAGTCCTCGTCCATGGCCAGAACCTTGGCGGTGCCGGCCCGGAAGATCGCCTGCGAATCAGCCAGTATGATCTTGTTCATTGTGTTTCCTGCTTACCCTCACCCTTCTGAATGAAACCCGGCCGCTCACATCGACCTTCTCAGGTTCATCGCGTGAACCCGTCGCCATCTAAACCGCTCCCATTCGTCCCTATCGGCAGTATGACCAATCTCTTGGCAATGTCTGCATTTGTTACATTTTTGGCCCTCGCCGGTCCAAATTGCAATACCCGGCGCCATGGAGATCTGCGGCCCCTCGTGGGTCTATGTCTGAGATTACAGCCTATGGACCCAAATAGGGTACAAAAACCTCTTTTCGGGGCCGCGAAAACCATTAACTAAATTGGGACCGGGAGGCTCTAAACTCTCCATATGGCGAGGCCGATCCTCCTTGCAGTTGACGACGACGTAAGCGTCCTTGAAGCCGTGGTCCAGGATCTGCGTCGTCAATACGGCGCCACTTATCGCGTCATGCGGGCCGCCAGCGGCCCGGCTGCCCTCGACACTCTCGCCCAGCTCAAATCGCGCGACGAACCCGTAGCTCTATTGATCAGCGACCAGCGCATGCCGGGAATGAGTGGTGTCGAGATGCTCGAGCGGGCGCGCACCACCTATCCTGACGCGCGCCGTATCCTTCTCACCGCGTATGCCGATACCGAGGCCGCGATACGTGCCATTAATACCGCCCGCATTCATTACTACCTGAACAAACCCTGGGACCCGCCGGAGGAGAAGCTCTACCCCGTTGTCACCGATCTTCTTGACGACTGGCAGGCTAGCTTCCGCCCGCCGTTCGAAGGCCTGCGCGTCATCGGCTATCGCTGGTCGCTCAACGATCACCGCCTGCGCAACTTCCTCTCTCGCAATCACGTTCCCTACCGCTGGATCGACGTCTCCGTCGGCGATGAAGCTCTTACGCTCCTCAAAGACCGGAAGCTCGATCCGCAAAAACTCCCCGTGGTCCTCTTATCCGACGGCTCCGTCCTCGTCGACCCCGATCTCGAGACGCTCGCAGGCCGCGTCGGCCTTCGCGTTCAGGCCGCGCAGGATTTCTACGACATCGTGGTCGTTGGCGCCGGACCGGCCGGTCTCGCCGCCGCCGTCTATGGTGCCAGTGAGGGTCTCCGCACCGTCGTCATCGAACCTGAAGCGCCCGGCGGGCAGGCCGGTTCCAGCTCACGCATCGAAAACTATCTCGGCTTTCCCTCCGGCGTCACTGGCGCCGATCTCGGCCGCCGCGCCTACGCTCAGGCCTCTCGCTTCGGTGCCGAATTTGTCACCCAGCGCGCCACCGGCATGCGCGTCGACGGCCAGTACCGTTTTCTTCAGCTTGCCGATGGCCGTGAGGTTTCCAGCCACTGCGTGCTACTCGCTCCCGGCGTCCAATACCGCAAGCTCGATATCCCCGGCGCCGACCGCCTCACCGGCCGCGGCATCTACTATGGTGCCGCGCTCGTCGAAGCGTTGGCCTGCAAGGGCGAAGAGGTCTTCATCGTTGGCGGCGCTAACTCCGCCGGCCAGGCCGCCCTGCATTTCGCCAAATATGCCACCAAAGTAACCATGCTGGTGCGCGGAGAAGGACTTTCCGCCACCATGTCGAAATACTTGATCGATGAGATCGCTCGGACATCGAATATTGTGGTGGAGGCGCGCAACCAGGTCATCGAAGCCATCGGCGACGAACATCTCACCGAGCTAAAGCTCCGCGGCCCGGCAGGTGAAGTTCAGGTGCCCGCATCCTCTTTGTTCGTCTTTATCGGCGCCGCGCCGGTCACCGCGTGGCTGCCGCCGTGCATCATGCGTGACCAGAAGGGATTCATCTTGGCTGGGCCCGATTTACGTAACGACGGTAAGCTGCCCGAGGTCTGGAACGAAAAACGCGAGCCGTTCCTGCTTGAGAGCAGCGTTCCCGGCGTCTTTGTCGCCGGCGATGTCCGCTCCGGCTCCGTCAAGCGCGTCGCATCCGCGGTGGGCGAGGGCTCAATCGCGGTGCAGTTTATGCACCAGTATCTGGCGGGGTTCTAGCACCTTCTCGCAGACGCTGGTTTGAGTGCAATGAGCAAGATGAGCGAAAGCACACAAGCGATCAACGTCGAACCGGTCCGTCTCAAGGATCTTGCAGCAGCGCTACCGCACACCCGAATCTTCGCTTCAACTCCGTTCAACGCAATCCTTGGGGTTGACCACGTCGACCGTGTCACTGCTCAGGCCGGCACGGTGCTCGTCGAAGCCGGTCAGCCCTGGCTCTACTACTGGCTCCTTCTCCGGGGTGAATCGCGCGCCGAACGCCCCGAATCCGACGGAACGCTGACCCTGGTCGGCATCGCCCATGCCGGCGAAGCTTTCGGCGAAGTGCCTCTCCTCACCGGCAAGCCAAATTCCACTTTCCGCATCACGGCTACGCAGGATTCAGTTCTTCTCCGCTTCACCGAGCAGGACTTCTGGTCCCTTCTCGCCTGCTGCCCCGAGGTTCGTAAGACCGTCCTTGCCGACAGCGCGGTACGCCTTCAGGCCTATCAGGTTGAGGCGCTGCACCGCGAGAAGCTCATCTCCCTCGGCACCCTCGCCGCCGGTCTCATGCACGAGCTCAACAATCCCGGCGCTGCCGCCAAGCGCGCCGCCACGCAACTCCGCGAAAATCTGCTCCGGCTGCAGCAGCTCAGCCTGCGCAACAGCGGCAAGGCCAAGACCCCCGCCCAGCTCCAGTGCATGAAAGATCTCCTCGAGCACGCTCTCCGCGGTTGCAATCTTCCTGCCATGAGCAGCCTCGAGCAGGCCGACGCGGAAGAAGCCATGAGCCAGTGGCTGGCCGACGCGAAAGTGGAGAACGCCTTCACCATCGGCCCTGTCCTCGTCTCCATGGGCATCGACCACGAGGAAATCGCCTGCGCCCAGGAGCACTTCGATCCTGCATCGTTCTCTGACGCTCTCAATTGGTTCGGCGCGCTGGTCTCCAGCGTCTCGCTTGTCTGCGCCATCGAAGAAAGCATCTCGCGCATCTCCGAGCTGGTCATGGCCGTCAAAAAGTTCGCCTACGACGAGCGCACTCCCGACAAGGAGCTCGACGTCCACGACAGCCTGCAAAGCACGCTCACCATCCTCGGCCACAAGCTCCGCCTCAAGGAGATGCAGGTCGAAAAGCGTTTCGCGGCCTCGCCCTCCACCATCCGCACGCGCGGCTCCGCCCTCAGCCAGGTCTGGACCAACCTCATCGACAACGCCGTCGATGCCTCTCCCCAGGGCGCAAAACTCGAAATCTCCACCTGGTCCGAGCCTGAATGGCTCGTCGTTTCCATCGGCGATCACGGCTCAGGCATTCCGGCCGACGTTCTTCCTCACATCTTCGAGCCATTCTTCACCACCAAGCCCGAGGGCTCCGGCACCGGCCTCGGCCTCGAGATCGTTCACCGCATCGTCACGCAAAAGTTTGCCGGGCAACTTGAAGTCCAGTCCCAGCCCGGCGACACGCGCTTCATCATCCGCCTGCCAGTCAAAACTCCGTCCGCTTAGTTCCGGCCCGAGATGATTGAGCTAGAAGCTAGGAGCCAGAAGCTAGGAGCTGGTGAATGCAGTGGCAGGACCACTGGCCTCTTGTGGCGTATGATGAGGCGCGCAAGAAATCTACCCGTGCGAGGCAGTTCTGTGATTCGAAAAAGAACCCGGCTCACCCACCGAATCTTCACTCCCCTTTTCGCCCTGGCCTTCATCGCCGCATCCGCCACCGCGCTCCACGCGGCCCGCACTTGCAATCCGCGCGATTTCGGCGCCAAAGCCGATGGAATCACCAAGGACACCGCCGCAATCCAAAAAGCCATCGGCACTTGCGCGACCAAGGGCGGCGGTACTGTTCGCCTGACTGCGGGCACATATCTCAGCGCACCCATCGTCCTTAAGAGCAACATCACTCTCCAACTCGATCAGGGCGCCACGCTTCTTGGCTCGCCCGACCATGCCGACTATCCCGAGATCACGGAATTTCGTCTCCCCGGCGTTCAGTCTCTGGTCAGCGCCACAAACGCTGAAAATGTATCCATCACCGGCGAGGGCACCATCGACGGCAACGGCGAAAGCTGGTGGCAGATGGCGCGCACCGTCCATGACGCAGGAATCATGGGCAATCCGCACCCGCGTCCACGGCTCGTCGTTTTCGACCATTGTAAGCACGTGCGCGTCGAAGGCGTCACCATCCAGAACTCGCCCTTCTGGCAGCTCGTTCCCTACTATTCCGATGACGTCGTCATTCACAATATCCGCGTTCTCGCGCCGCAGCATTCGCCGAATACCGACGCTGTCGATCCCTTTTCCTCCTCCAATGTCACCATCGATCATCTCTACGCCGACACCGGTGACGATGACATCGCCATCAAGTCCGGTGCCATCGACTCGCCCGGCGGAGACGATCCCAGCCAAGACATCATCATCTCCGACTGCACATTTCTCCACGGTCACGGCCTCTCTATCGGTAGCGAGATCGCGGGTGGCGCTCGCAACATCCTCGCCGAGCGTATTCATTTCGACGGCACTGACAACGGCATCCGCGTCAAGGCCAATCGCGACCGCGGCAATGATGTCAGCAACCTCGTCTTCCGCGATATTGACATGAAAGATGTCAAAAACCCGCTCGTAATCAGCGAGTACTATCCCCGCATCCTTCCGTCCGAGGGTGCCGTCGCGCCCGCGCCGGTCACGCGCCTCACGCCCCACTTCCATAACATCGTCATCGAAAACGTCATCGCAACCGGCGCTGCCATGGCCGGTGCCATCATCGGTCTGCCTGAAGCTCCGGTCACCGATATCGTCTTGCAGAATGTGAATCTCAGCGGTGAAAAGGGATTGTCCATCGGCTATGCAACCGTGACGGGCCAAAACGTGAAGGTTGAGGCCGCGCAAGGCGACTCGATCATCAAGATGGCCGGCGCCAACGTCACCCTGCAGTAACGCGCGACGTACACATTCAAAAGGCTGCGCTCCACGGCGCAGCCTTTTCGTCCACGAACTGTGAACTGCCTTACTGATTCACTCCGCTCGCCAGGAATCCCCCATCCACCACCAGGATCTGTCCCGTAACAAACGAAGCGCTGTCGGATACCAGATAGACTGTCGCCCCAATGAGCTCTTCCGTCTTTCCGAACCGTCCCATTGGCGTCCGCATCAATAGCTCCTGCCCGCGCGGTGTGCTGTCCAGCAGTTGCGCGTTCAGATCCGTGCGAAACACTCCTGGCGCAACCGCATTCACCGTTACGCCTTTCTTTGACCACTCCACGGCAAGCGACCGCGTCAGCGAAGCTACTCCCGCCTTGCTCGCCGCGTACGCCGCTACTTCGCTTAACGCCACAAAACTATTCAGCGACGCAATGTTGACGATGCGGCCGTAACCGCGCTCCAGCATGTGCCTGCCGAAGACCTGGCAGGCTCTCAACGTTCCCGTCAAATTCGTATTCAGGATGTTCGTCCATTCGGCTTCAGGCAAATCGAGGGTTGGTGTTCGTTTGATCATGCCCGCGCAATTCACCAGAATGTCCACTTTGCTGAACCGCTCCAGCGCCGCCGCCAGCACCGTCTCCAGCGTGCCGCGATCGCTCACGTCCGAGGCCATGCGCAGCGTCTTACGCCCGCGCGCTTCAATTTCTTTAGCCGTATCATCGACCTGCTCTTTGCGGCGCGCTGTTGCGATCACATCGGCGCCAGCATCGGCTAAACCAAGGCTAAGGGCACGCCCAATCCCGGACGTGCCTCCAGTCACAACCGCAACCTTGCCTTCAAGGTTGAATAGCGAATCTCTCATTCGATCTCCGTGGGGAATCTGTGCGGAACGGCGCGGCCCAGTCCAACTCCGCAATCAGTAACTGCTTCCTAAGAATACCGGTGCAATGTGCCGGGCATAGAGATTTTCCGTCACATTCTTGGCGATCACCGCTTCATTGGCTTCGAGCAGTGCCAGATAGCGCTGTCCCATCTTCGCCGCAACCTTGAATCCCACATGCAGCAACTGCCGCACGCTGCTGTTGTAAGCCGGTGAGCATTCCACGTGCCGCAAGGCCGAAGTGTATTGCTCTGAAGTCCATCCCCCTACCTCTTCGGCCGTAGGCAGCTTCTTCGGATCGATGTCGATGACCGTGGCATAAGGCGCGCACAGTTCCTCGCGATGCGCCAATGCTTCGGCATAAACTTCCTTGGCCAGCGCCAATCCTTCGCCGCCCGCCTCGGCCAGCCCGATCAACTCCTCCAGCCATGTCGTTCCCGCCGTTTTAAGGTGTACCCCGACGTCGAGGTGCTTCATCGTCGCGTGAATCGCCGGATAAATCGAGAACTTGTCGCTGCCCGAGTGGACGCTCAACTTCAGGTTCCCCGGTAGTCCATATTGCTTCACCGCGTAGGCAATGGCGGCAACGTCGAGCGCCATCTCGCGCTCGAACTGCGTCACGTTCCCCACATAATCCACGCCTTTGTTGAACCTTCCGCTGAACTTCGGCGCGATCGTCTGCACTGGAATGCCTTCGTCGGCGATCGCCGCAAGAATAATAAGCAATTCCACCGGGCTCTGCGCGCGATCGGTCTCGTCCATTGAAACTTCGGAGATAAAGTTCCCTTCGCCTTTCGCGCTCAGCACCCGCCGATAGACTTCCCCGGCCTTCTTCACCGCGGACAAAAACTTTTCCGCAGTTTGACTCAAAATCGATGGCGTAATCTCGAAGACTTCATCCGCCCCGGCCAGTTCAATGCTCCCTTGCAGCTCTGGATGCCGCTTCACAAAGCTCTCGATGTCCGCAGCCTGTGCCGGCTGCCCGATGAAATCGGCCACATCAAACGTAAAGAAATCGCACGGTTCAAGAAAACGGTCCACAGTGGCTGCAGTAATGTGGTCTGCGTCGCAGTAGTACGGCAGCTTCCACCCCAGCGCCTTCACTGCTGCATCGGCTGCTTGCCGCACGCTCGTCGGCTCGGAGCCGATAATCATGTGCTCGCGGTTCGACTTATTCCACACCGGCACCACTTCAAGCCCATGGTTTAAGGCAATCACGCATGCCTGCAACTGCGCCTTGGCCTGGTGCGCAAACCGGTCAC
>CAYYKV010000071.1:0-13876 GCA_964468605.1 uncultured Occallatibacter sp.
ATGGCACCGACACCAGCGCGTTTATCGTCCTGGGCACGGCCATCCTCAACAACTTTCAGAACGACGATCTGCTCTTTGTGCTGGCGCGCGAGATGGGGCACTGCCGCGCCGGCCATGCACTTTGGAAGACGGTATCCCGTTTCCTCGTCGGCGACACCAGTACACACGGCATCCTTTCCAACGGAGTGTTGAACGCCATCAGCCTGAGCCCTACGAAATGGATTCAGGATGCGGTCGACTTGCCGCTGATGGCGTGGTCGCGGCAGGCGGACATCACCGCTGACCGCGCCGGATTGCTCGCCCTGGGTGACGAAGCACTGGCCCGCCGCGTTCTGCTGGCCTGGTCCATCCGATCCGCCAGGCTCCTGAAGCAAGTCAACATTGAGGAATGGATGAAGCAGGAAGACGCGAGCGACGATCAAATGACGCGCTTTTCCGAGATGACGACCACTTCTTCGATGTACACAACGCGGCGTCTGCGGCTGCTCGGTCAGTCGGCGCGCGAGCCTGAGCTCATGCGCTGGAGCCAGAGCATTCAGCCGGTGCGCAAGCGGCTCACGCCTCCGCCTCAGACGGCGATACTCCCGGGCATGGGTACTCCATTGTCGAGTGTCCGGCGTCCGCTGCCAGCTCAAGGCCCCGTGCCGGCGAATGCTCCCGCGCCACCCCCGGACTCGATCCGCGTTCTTTGCAACAAGTGCCAGACCGCCATGCGCATTCCTCTTGCCGTGTTGCGCGGCAAGCCGTCGCTGAATGTCCGCTGTCCAAAATGTCAGAACATTTTTACGTTGCGGCCCAAGCCGGCGTCTGCCGCTGCACAAACACAACCACCGGCATCGCCTGTGTCCCCCTCCGCACCGGCGAAATCGGCCGTCACCCCGGCGCCTGCCGCCGCAAAACCAACTGCTGCGCCCTCGCCTTCGAACGCAAAAACAAAATCGCCCGCCCGGCCGTCCGTACCTACAGCCGCGCATAAACAAGCCAAGTGACCAAGAAAGAAAAGAGAGGTTAATGTATGCCAGACGATCCCAATGAAGTTGTCGTAATTGTCCCGGATGGACCCGGCAGTGGAGCCAGCAGTTCACCGGATGGCTCGAGTCCCTCCGACGAGCCGGTTGTGGTCGAAGTCTTTGATGCGGTCGCCGATCCGGGCGCGAGCAGCGATCCCGAGGTCGTCGTCGTAGAAGCTGCTCCGGATGGCGATCCTGAGGTCATCGTGATCGACCCTGTTGCCGAGGCCCCGGGCACTGATACGGATCCGACAATGGATCCCACCAGCCAGAGCGATCCGGGTAGCGATCCGACAGGCGTAATCGATCCCGTTGCTACCGCTCCCGACCCTGGAGACGGACCAACGACGAGCGACCCGGGATCAGATGGCGTCGTGGATCCGACCGGTAGTTCTCCTGACCCAGGCGACGGGCCAACAACGCCAGACGGCGTCGATCCGACCGACCCAACCAGCAGCGACCCGACCAGCAGCAGCACCGACGATCCAACGGCAGGAACAGTTGTTGGCTCCGATCCGGATACCACGCCTGCCGACCCTGACTCCACCAGCACAACTGATCCTAGTGTCACCGGCACGACGGATCCAGACTCCAGCAGCACAAGCGACCCAGACTCCACCAGCGCGACCGACCCCACACAATTGGCGAGCGACCAGCAAACGCTTCAGCAGGACGAGCAACAAGAGAGTCAGGACGTCCAATCAGGCAACTATGCAGCTGCGTCCAACGATGCTCAGCAGGCCTATCAGCAATCGGAGACCGTGGCAGGCGAAGGAGGTCCTGACAGCACCGACGAGACCTGGACGGCGCAGCTGGACGAAAGTTACGCCAACTCAGACCAGCAGACCGCCGAGCAGGATGCGACAACTGCTGCGAGTTACGCGGATGATCCTTCCGGAAATCCGGCCGATGCGGCCGATGCGCAGCTTTATGGCGACGCCGCATCAAACGAAGAGCAAAGTGCCGACAGCGCCGGAGAATCGGGCGAGTACGGCGATCCTGTAGGCGAGCCGGTGGATACGCCGACGGATGCAACGGAGGACGCACCGGTCGACGATACGCCCGTTGACGATACTCCAGTTGATGACACGCCCGTCGATGATGCGCCGGTGGATGATACATCGGCCGACGATTCGTCGGGGAGCTAGACCGAAGTCGCGCGCCCGAGGCACACCGCGAACCACCCGCGTGGGTCGGTCCAGGTTGCCTCGGCGCGGAAGCCCGTCTCCGCGAGCAGCGCTTCTGGCTGCCCCGGCCGGTACTTGTAACTGTTCTCGGTGTGGATGGTTTCGCCGGGGGCAAACTCAACGGTCCAATCCAGCGCGCCGACATTCACCTGCTGAGCGACTTGGCTCATCAGATGCATTTCAATTCTCGAAGCTCTTGAATTCCACACCGCGCGGTGCGCGAAAGCCTCCGCATTGAAGTCTGCGTCCAGCTCGCGGTTCAGGCGCACCAAAATATTCCTATTGAAGGCCGCAGTCACGCCTTGCGCGTCGTCATAAGCCGCTAGCAGCGTTGCCTCGTCCTTTACCAGATCGACTCCGAGAAGCATCGCGTCGCCCGTCTCCAGACCGGCGCGCACGCGGCGCAGTAACCGTGCTGCCTGGTGCGGCTCAAAATTTCCAATGCTCGATCCGATGTAGAGCACAAGGCGACTCTCGTCCTCATCCATCGTTCCAAGGTGAAATTTGCGATCATCACCATCGGTGTAATCCATCACGCGCGGCGCGACAGCAACTGCTGGAATCTCGCGCTCAATCCGCCTTTTTGCACTATCGAGCGCGCTCACCGAAACGTCCACCGGCTCATAGAGCACCGTTCCCTGCCGTTCCACTGCGGCCTTCAGCAGCAGCCGCGTCTTCTCCGCCGAACCGGCGCCAAGCTCCGCAATGCGCAGCCGCCGGCCATTGCTCGCCCGCTCCAGGATCTGCTGTGAAGCGCCAAGGAAGATGCCGCGCTCGGTGCGCGTCAGGTAATACTCAGGCAGCCTGGTAATCGCCTCAAAGAGCTTTGAGCCGGCGCAATCGTAGAACAGCCACGCGGGCAGCCGTTTGGGCCGGCCCCCAAGTCCTTCGCGGACAACGTTGGCGACACGTAGATCGATTTCGAGTACTGGGGCAGGGGAAGCTGCTGCGCTCATGGTCTCTCAGTTCAATCGCTCTCAATTCTGATGCGGTCGAAGCGATTATGTTGCCAGCCGAATGCCGGAAAACTGCCATCGTGTCTCGGGGGAAAAGAAGTTGCGGTAGCTCGAGCGGATGTGGCGCGCCGGCGTTACGCACGATCCGCCGCGCAGAACCATCTGCCCGCTCATGAATTTGCCGTTGTACTCGCCCAGCGCGCCCTCCAGCGGCTTGAAGCCGGGATAGCCCAGGTACGCGCTGCTTGTCCACACCCAACAGTCCCCGTACCACTTCGTGGCGTTCTGGTTTTGGTGCTTCGCACCGTTCTGGTTTTGAACGAAATTGGTGGAATCAATCGGTATAAGATTTCCGGAATCAAGCAGATTCCCCTCAACCGGCTGACCCTCGGCCGCGGCTTCCCACTCAAACTCCGTGGGCAGCCTGCGGCCAGCCCAGCGCGCGTAAGCGTCTGCCTCAAAGAAACTTACCTGGCTGACCGGCGCTGCTGTGAGTTCATCGAGCGGCAGCTCTCCGCGCAACGTAAATACACTCCATTTGCTGTCTCTGTCGGTCCAGTAGAGCGGCGCTCGCCAACCGTTCGCCTTCACGGCATCCCATCCCGCAGAAAGCCACAACTCCGGCTTCCGGTAGCCGCCGTCGGCTATGAACTCCGCGTACTCGCCGCAGCTCACAAGGCGGTCGGCCAATGTGAACGGCTCCAACCAAACCCGATGCCGCGGCAGCTCGTTGTCAAAACAGAAGCCACCGGCGTTTCCCGCCTCTTTCAGCCCACCCTCGAAATGCATGAAGCCTAGCGGCCCTGCCTGGTCTCTGGTTCCCTTAGTGCTTTGGTCCTTATCTACTCGGTATTTTGGCCGCAGCGGGTTGGTGAAAAACGCATTCAGAATGTCGGTCAACAGCAATTCCAGGTGCTGCTCCTCGTGGTTCGCACCCAGTTCGATGCGCCTCAGAGCTTCGGCCTCGGGCTCGCTCTCGAAGAGCCGCTCCATTGCGGCGTCTACGTGCTCGCGATAACATCGAATTTCTGCAAGCCCAGGACGCGAAAACGACGACCGGAGCCGCTTCTCAGGAAATGCTGAAAAACTTTCGTAATAACTGTTAAAGAGCCAGGGAAAGTCGGGGTTGAAGAGCCGGTAGCCTGGGAGAAACTCCCGCAATACAAACGACTCAAAGAACCACGTGGTGTGTGCCAGGTGCCACTTGGCCGGCGAGGCCTCAGGGCACGACTGCACCATCATGTCCTCAGGCGAGAGCGGCTCGCAAAGAGCGAGGGTGCGGCGCCGCACCTCATTGAAACGGCTCAGAATCAGGGAGGCGGGGATCGCCGAACCAGGTCCAGAAAAGGTGGTTGTGCTCAAGGTGCGCCCCTCCCGCATGGGCTGAGTGTAGAACATTTGGATGCTGTTTCCTGCCGTTTTGGCACCTTAAATTGCGGAGGACGACCGGCCAACAAACACTAAATTGCGCGCTGTCCGTCAGATCAAAGTGGGTTGGAGTGCGTGCTACCGACGAAACGCCATCCGCCTTCCATTTGGAATTGGACCTGGAACGGATCCAAGCCCAGGCTTGGCACTGGCATTTGACTTTGAATGGTGGTTTAATTCCTGCCAGAGAATTGAAAGATTTCTCGCCCATTGGCGATAGGGCGCATGAGCAAGTTAAAACCAATCCGCTGGATCCTGTTCGCGGCGCTGTTCACGATCGCCGCGGCGACTCCGGGAATTCTGCCGGCCCAGGCAAAAGACCAGTCGACGGCTCCGGCGGCAACCACACCTGCCGCCCAGGCCGCAGATCACTCGCAGCCGACCGCCGAGGAGGAAGGTGACGTCCTCACTGCCCACCAGCACTACCAAGCCGCCATTGCAGCCTATTCCAAGGCGCATCCAATGACAGCCATTGTCTGGAACAAGATGGGTATTGACTACCAGATGATGTTCAATTCCAAGGATGCAATGCGCTGTTACAAGGAATCGCTCCAGATTGACCCTCTCAACCCCGAAGTAATCAACAATCTGGCCACGGTTTATGTGTCGCTCAAAGACTACAGCCAGGCGGACCGGCTCTATCACAGGGCGCTCAAATACAACCCCCACTCCGCGCTTATTCTCAAGAATCTTGGCACCAACCTGCTGGTGGAACACAAGTACAACAAGGGTTGGGAGGCTTATCAGCAGGCTTTGGCGATCGATCCGCAGATCTTTTCTGATCGTGACGCACCGTCCGTTGAGGATCCTTCTACCGTGCATGAGCGGGGCGCGATGAACTACTACATGGCCGCAGGCTGCGCGCGCGCCGGCGATGCCGATTGCGCCCTTCAGTATCTCCGGATGGCGCTGGATGAGGGCTTTACCACGCGCAAAAAGGTCGCGAATGACAGCGAGTTCGCCAGCCTCCGCGACAACCCGGCCTTCAAAAAGTTGCTTGCCGAGCAGCAAACCAGCCAATAGCCCATCATCCCGGCGCTTCGTCGTCTCTCGCCTCGCCGCGTGCGTCTATTTGATAGGCCGCGTTTTGCGCCGCCCGGGAGAACCGATGAACATCCGCACTTTGACCACAATCGTGATTGCTGTCGCCCTTACTGCCGCAGCCGGTGCTCAGGACGCCGGCTCCGCACCGCCGGCCGGCCAGAACGCTGGCCAGAATGCGACCCCTGGACCGGGTGATCACGGCCAGCGTGGCGGCCGCGGCGGATATGGCGGTGGAATGGGCAGGGGTGCGGGAATGTTGATGGGCCGCGGACTGATGGGTACGGTCACCGAGGTTGCCGCGGATCACTACACCATCAAGACCGAATCGGGCGACGTTTACACGGTTCATTTCACAGCCGACACGCGCATCTTCAAGCAGGTAGCCGGAGGAACGCGGGGGCCCGGCGAAGGAGCAGCGGGAAGCGGCGAAGGGGGCCGAGGCTACGGCGGCGGCAATCCTCCCCAGGAGATCAAGTCGTCTGACATCAAGACCGGCGATGCCATTGCAGTGATGGGCAATATTGATGCTACGGCCAAATCGGCGGCCGCCACGCGGATCGCGCAGCTTGATCCCGCAGTCGTGCAGCAAATACGCGCAATGGAGGCCGACTTCGGCAAGACATGGCTGATGGGCAAGGTGACCGCGATCGACGGCACAAAGATCACGCTCACCAGCGCGGTCGACAATGCGCCTCACTCTCTCGTCGCCGACGAGAATACGTCCTTCCGCAAGCGACGCGATCCCATCACCCTGGCTGATATCCAGGTCGGCGATACCGTGCGCGCGGAAGGCGCTGTGAAGGATGGGGTCTTTACCGCAACCAGCGTGAACGTCTTTGGGATGGAGGGCGGCGAGACACCACAAGTTCCGCGCGGCGCGCCGCCCCAATAGGCGAATCTTACTCGATCGACTGAAGCGTCCAGGCGCCGTTGGTCAGCACAAACGTGGCCTGGCGCAGCGAGCTCAGTTTGTTGCCGGGGTTGTGCGCGATATTCTGCAGCGGCTCTGGCACTCCGTCCAGATTTACGTCTTCGGTGAACGAAGCGATCCTCGTATCTCCTACAGTTTGGATCTCGCCCACGTCGCGCGCTTTCAAATGATTCGTAACCACAGTCTGGATAACGACGACAAACTTCTGATCGGTCGGGTTGTCGGGCCGCCACTGGATCACGTCCCCGCCGCTCGCCAGCTTGAGCACCTTCTTGCCGTCCGGCGTCACCGTAAAGTCACCCCAATATCCGTTGGGATATCTCTTGGTCTCGAACCAGTACTTGGCCGTCACTCCCTGCACCATGCCTGTGGTGTTCACAGTAATGCTGATCGGGTCCGCAGGGGCTTGGTCGTACTTGGCCTGAATCATCGTCAAAGCCTGGGCTTGCGACAGAACCGGCGCCGATTTGCAGCCGGCAATCCATAATCCAGCTCCGACCAACACCAAGACTCCCAAGATCTGCAACTTGACCGCGTTTTTCACGTTTCCTCCGTTCACCGCGCGAAACTGTGTGAATTCTCTCGCCACGCCATTTTTCATCTACTTTCCTCCCCTGTCAATGGAGTTGAAAGTGACCCTGCTCACAGGAGAGCGGTTCCACAATTCCCGTGCCCTTTCAAACGGCCTGCAGCGTGGCTTTCTCCCGGCGAAAAAGCCACTTGGCAGTTGCGGCCTGCTTTGATGTGGGTTTCGCTCTGATTCTTCTTCGCAATCAGGGAGTCGGCTTGCCCAAAATCCGCTGCAAAAGAAAATCAAGAAAGCCCGCTTCATCGGATTGGAGACAGACCTGCACATTTGGCAAACCGGCGGCAGGCCGGGTGAATCCTTGGTCGTTGACATCCAAGCGCATCGGTTGCATTGGACATAGCACAGGGCGGACCGCGTACGCGGCAGCCACCGGGTCAAACAGCGTGGGCATACGCCACGCGTCCGCGCCGGTCCATTGGTGGTAGAGCAAGGTCAATTGATCGGTCAGCGGCGATCCTTGAGAAAGGACGGCCCCAAGCTCTGGCAACGTAAGATGAACCTGGGTCGAGTCGAGGGGCATCATGAAGACCGGAACACCCGAGGCCAGAAGCGCTCGGGCACCCGCCGGATCGCAAAGAATATTCCACTCCGCCGAGACTGCCTGGCTCCTTACCCCTGCATTTCCTCCGTCGTAGCCCCGATAGACACTGCCACCCATCATGACGACTCTCTTTAGTTTGCGGAAGGTCGCCGGGTCGCGCGCGATGGCCGCCTGCACGTTGAAAAGCGGGCCGATGGCGATGAGAGTGATTTGACCGGGATGGGCGCGGATCTCACGGAGCAGAAATCCAACCGCATCTCCGTGCTTGCGCCCAGGCGCCTCAAGTGCGTAAGCGGCCTGCGTGAAATGATTCCCGGCGGGAGTCGGAACGCCTGCTTCCACTGGAATTTCGCTGCGGCCGACTGCCGCGAGGTAGCGATCGACAAGGCGTGCTCGCAGCTCGGTGTCGCCAAATGCCGTGGTGATGCCCAGCAACCTGACCTCAGGGCTGCGCAAAAGAAGAGCCAGCGCAAATGCGTCGTCGATATCGTCGCCGATATCCGTATCCAGGATGACGAGTTGTTGCGCAGGAGGGTTCGGCGTGGTTACTGCATGCGGTCGGCTGCGGGCCCCTGCACCAGCTGCCAGTGCGAGGATCGCAAACCCGACGAGCAAGCCCTTGGCGTTCATGCGCCCCATTGTAGCGGGAGCAGCGATTCTAAGGGCGAAGCCAAAGCACCACCAGCGCCAGAAAGCGCGATTCAAGCCTGGGTAGCATCGGTTTCAATTCGATAGAAGCTGATTGCCGCATCGCCCTGCTCAAGCAGGCGGGTCCGTTTCAGATTGCTGTAGTGCTCGTCGAGGCGCTGTTTGCGCCGATGTTCGGCGATGACGACCGCATCCAGAGCCAGAATTCCTTGAGCCATCCCTCCCAGCAGTCCCAACGTAATCGCGTATTCCTCGGCCGCATCATACGGAGGATCGAGAAACAGCACTTCGTGCCGTTCTTGTTCTGGATTAGGTCGAGCGGCTGAACGGAGAAACGCACTCACACTTTTCGCGTGAACACGGACTCCACTGCTGATTCCGAGACGCTCCAGATTTCCGTTAAGCACCTTCAGAGCAGCCGGCGCACGTTCAACAAATGCCACACGCGCGGCACCGCGGCTGAGCGCCTCCAGGCCCACCGCGCCCGAGCCGGCGTACAAATCGAGAAACGCCGCACCCTCGATACGCGGAGCGAGCACGTTGAAGAGCGTCTCGCGCAGGCGGTCGCTCGTGGGCCGCGTGCTCATTCCCGGCGGCGCCACAAGCGTGCGCGAGCGAAACGTTCCGGCGATGATGCGCATCGCCAACCAGCATAACGGAATAGCCTGCAGTCTTCGGAAATTCCGGGCACTATGGCCGATCCACATCCCCGCCCGAAAAACTGGAAGCTGTTTTTCGGGTAGCCTTGCCACTACAATCGGTGTATGCGTGGCTGGTCAATCCCGCTGGGCCGGTGGATGGGCGTGGAGATGCGCGTCCACATTTTCTTCCCTCTGCTGGTGCTGGTGCTGTTCGCCATCAGCGGCGCAGACGGTTGGCCGCGCGCTCTGGCTCTTTTTCTTTTACTGGCAGCGGCTGTGGCCGTGCGCGAAACTGCGCGCCTGATTGTGGCGGCGTGGCTGGGTCTTCGCCTTCGCGCTGTTTTGCTTTTGCCCATCGGAGGCCTG
Organism: uncultured Occallatibacter sp.; assembly: GCA_964468605.1. Lineage (GTDB taxonomy): Bacteria > Acidobacteriota > Terriglobia > Terriglobales > Acidobacteriaceae > Telmatobacter. Next base: position 9,342 of record CAYYKV010000071.1, read on the forward strand.
TTTGCCTACGCCAATCCTGAGAGCCAGGAGATTGCCAATCATGGAAGCGAACAGTTTGTCCTCGCGCTTGCGGGACCTCTCGCGAATCTTCTTGCGGCGCTGACCGCGGCTGGAATCATCCTCGGCGCCAGCGGCAATTTGCGGCTCCTCGACCATCCATACATCACCTCAGCCCATCTGCTGCGCAGCCTGGTCTGGATGCAGGCGTCCCTGGGACTTCTGCACCTGTTTCCCGCTTATCCTCTCGATTGTGGACGCCTCATCCGCAATCGCTTTGCGCGCACCCACGGCTCTGCTCCCGCAGGACGCGCTGCCGCAGGCGTGGGACAGGTGCTCGCCGGAGCAGCCATCGTCGGAGGGATGTTTGCCCAGGAGCCCTGGCTGATTCTCGCCGGATTCTTCATCATGATCGGCGCGCAGGTTGAGGATCAGGGCGTGTTCTTCCAGTCGGTCGTTGATACCGTGCGCATGCGCGAAGTGATGCTCACCGACTTCGCCACGCTCTCGCCTTCTGACACTCTGGCCGACGCGCTCTACCGCTGCGTGCATTCGCTGCAAGAGGACTTCCCCGTCGTGCGCGGCCCGCAGTTGGTGGGCATCGTTTCGCGCCAGCGCATTCTTGAGGCTTTGCGCAGCGACGGCAACGGCTACGTGCAGTCCGTGATGTCGCGCGCTTTTCAGGTGGCGCGGCCTGAAGATACGCTCGGCACCACCATTCGCCGCCTTACCGCGGGCCATGGCCTGGCGCTCATTCCCATCACAGAGAGCGGCCGCGTGGTGGGCATCGTCAGCGTGCAGAACCTCATGAGCTCCATGTCGCTGCTGGCCGAGCAGCGCCGCATTGAACGACAGGAATCAGAAAACTAGCGCACGGCATGCAAAAGAGATCGACTGTAAGATAGATAGCATGCTTCGCGCAATTGCCTTCCTATTACTCGCGGGACTTTCCTGCGCGTGCTTTGCCCAGAACTCCACTTGGAGCCCGCTCGGCGTACTCGTGCATCCTGCCGAGGAAATCAAAGTCCCCGATGAGATTCATAAGGTGATTCCAGCCAATGTAGTCGTTCGCTGGATGCAGCAGACCCACCTTTCAAGCGAGGGCGAAATCTCCTTGATCTACGACACGGGCGATGAGTTCGAACCCAAGGCACACCTCGCTTTCATGAGGAATGGCATACTGATCGGAGATTTCCGGCTTGCAGCGGCATTCCTGAACGAGGGTGAATCTCTCGACGATTTTGTCGATAACAATGCGTTGTCTCAGGCAGCGGAGATCCCGCTGCAAACCGGCCGGAGGGGACTACTGGCGGCATTCCGGAACATCGGTGATGGCTCCGCGACGATCTTTGCTCTCATCACCGAGAAGGATGGAAAATATTCTTTCGCTTGGAGCGATCGAACATCGCAGGCTCAGTTTCGGATTGGCCCCAAGGGCGTTTTCCAAATCTGGAACTCTGACGACGGGGACAACAGCGTTTGGGGCGCCCACCACTACGAGGTCACAAACTACGTGTGGAAGAATGGAACACTGGCTAAGCTGTCCCACTACACCACGAAGCACACGCTATCCCCTTATCAGTTCTCCGAGAACCCCATCGTCGTCAAGCCCTAATCTGTACTTGCACATTCTTCCGAAACGAGATGGCGCAGGCCGTGACGAAAATAGCTACTGATAGCCAATCACCACTCGCGCCGGGCCTCTACCTCGTCGCCACCCCGATCGGCAACCTGGGCGATATTACTCTCCGCGCCCTTGAAATTCTGCGGTCTGTGGATCGGATTGCCTGCGAAGACACGCGCCAAACCCAAAAACTTCTCAATCATTTCCAAATCGAGAAGAAAACCGTCAGTTGCCACGAGCACAACGAGCGCGCCCGTGCCACGGAACTGATCCAGGACATAAAAGCCGGGAAGGCGATTGCGCTCGTCTCCGACGCAGGAACTCCCGGCGTGAGCGATCCGGGCTCGTGGCTGGTGCGCGAGGCCATTGCTGCAGGCGTTCCGATTTTTCCCATTCCCGGCGCCAATGCCGCCATCAGCGCGTTGATTGCCTCGGGATTGCCCTCCGACGAGTTTGAGTTTCTCGGCTTCCTGCCGGAGAAAGCCGGTGTGCGCCGTACGCGCCTCGAAGCCCTGGTCACCCAAGCGTGCCAAAATGCGCGCACCTTGATCTTCTATGAAGCGCCGCACCGCCTGCTCGATACCCTCGCAGATCTGGAATCGGTTTTTGGGCCGCAGCTTCGCATCGTTGTGGCGCGCGAGCTGACCAAGATTCACGAGGAGTTTCTGCGCGGCACCGTCGCCGAAGTGCGCCGCGAGCTCGCAGGACGCGATCGCATCCGGGGCGAAATCACATTGCTGGTCGAAGTCCCTGCGCAAACTTCCTCGTCCGCCGGAGCGCAGGACGCAGCAACCGCGCACGAATCGATCGCCGCGCGAGTTGCGCGCATGCAGGCGGAAAATGCAGTTGACGAAAAGGAAGCTCTCAAGCGCCTGGCCCGCGAGCTGGGCCGGTCAAAGAGCGAGGTCTACCGCGAACTCCAACGCGAGCGCGCCCGCAAGCGCTGAGCAGGACCGCGTCGACTCGTTCCCGGCCACCATTACCGGATGCAAGCCAGGGCGATCGCACAGCTGCATGTACACTGGACACGCCATGGATTGCGTCTTTTGCAAAATTGCCGCCAAAGAGATTCCCTCAACAGCCGTCTACGAGGATCGGCAAACCTACGCTTTTGCCGACATCAACCCCAAGGCGCCGGTGCACATCCTTATCATTCCGCGCGAGCACATTGGTTCGCTCGCCGAGGCGGGTGCGGAAAAGCGAGCACTGCTTGGTCACCTTGTGGGTGTGGCGGGGGAAATTGCTCGACAAAAAGGACTCGCGAAGGGCTACCGCGTCGTGGTGAACACCGGCGAAGACGGCGGCCAGACCGTGGATCATCTGCATCTGCACTTGATGGGCGGCCGGCAGATGACGTGGCCGCCAGGGTAGAAGCAGGGACCGGAGAAACGAAATTCTCGCAAAACAAAGGGCGCGCCAAAGCGACGCGCCCTTCTGTTCTTCTCTGATTCGGTTATACAGGCTGTTGCGAGAATTCCTCTTCTTCTTCCACGCCGTAACGGCGAAGAAGAATCGGCAGACTTTGCGAGAAGGCCGAGCGCGGCATCACTGAGTCGCAACCCGCCTCGACGGCCTTCATTTTCAGGTCCCCTTGCAGATGATTCAGGAAGCCGATGATGGAGACGGCCTTCTTGAATTTGGACTTGAATTTGGGAATCAGCGTCATGGGCTTGGCGTTCAGATTGTTCAGGTCGAAGACCAGGAGCGCTGGTTTCTCATTTTCCGGCGCCTCGTAGATGCGCGTAATCGCGTCCTTGTTCTCGCCCTTGACAAACTCCACTTTTACGCCAAGTTTGCGCGCTGTCTCCTGGATTTTGGCCAGGAAAAAGAGATCCTCAATGAAACAGAAGATGCGGGTGGGAGCGTCTTCGCGAATGGGCGCTGGAGGCTGCGCCGAATAAACGTCGGGATAGTACCCACTGCTATGGCCGTTGCTTGCCGTGGGGATGGTGGAGGGTGGGCCGTCGGCGACGTTGCCGTTCACCGCGCGATAGCTATGATCCATGGGACCGACGAAGGTGCGCGGACCTTTCTGCCGTCCTCTGCGCTTGCCCTGCGGCGGCCCGCCAATACTGTTCCCGGGCTGCGACGGCGGAGCCGAACTCTTCTGGAAGAATTTCTTCTTTTTGCGGTTCTGGTGCTGGTGGACAGGCTTGTGCTGTGCGGGTTGCGAAGGATGCGGCGCCTGCGTATGCGGCTGCTCCTGCCCCTGCGGCTGCTGAGGTTGCATCCCGGCTTGTTGGCTGGACTTGTTCTTGCGGCGCCGACGACGGCGCCGATGCCCATGCGACTGCACCTGAACGTTGTCAGGAGGTGGCCCCTGTTCAGCCTGGGGCTGAGTCGGTTCTGTTGTCATGATGCGTATACTTCCTGATACTTTGCTTTCTGATGTATTGAATTGCGCGTTTAAACCCCTGATAGAGCGGCTCGATGGCGGTGCGCAGAAACTTTCCGAATTTCCCCCGGAAAGTGAGCAGACGAAACCATGAACAGCTTTGATCCCAAACTTGTGCAGACCGTTTTCCAGCCTGCGAGGAAGTACGGCGCACACAGTCCAAAAGCCAGCCGCCGTGCCTCAACTTCTGTGGTTCCAACCCTCGAGCCTAATAGAGAATGCGATTGCCGCTTCATCCACAGGAGCCGTCAATCAACTCCATCCGATCGCCGAAGTTTTCCCGGCGCAGCCTCTGTTTTTCTCGGAGAATTCCCTTTCCTATGTGAGCTTTCGTCACGCACAGCTTGATCACGATCAGACTGCCGGACGATGAAGTGCTTGCTCCGCGGCGAGCTTGCTCTAACCCATGCCTGGGTGGCCTGCGTCAGCCGCTTGATAGGCAACTCCGATAGTACAGGGAAGGCCCCCCTCTGGCAAGCGGGGGTCTTGGGGGGAACCGCCTTAAGTAATAAGCCCGGT
>CAYYKV010000072.1:0-13861 GCA_964468605.1 uncultured Occallatibacter sp.
GTCGCCTGAGTCTTCCACGAGCACCGCCGAGCCGGGGACGATGTCGTAGCTTACCCCATCGCCACCGGCAGGGTGAAATGCGATGCGCAAGGGCTCGCGCTGCCACTCGGGCGGCGCACAGACCGAGTCAGGGTGATTCTCCGCTTCGAAAGCGGCGAGCTTTTTAGCGAGAACTGGCTTGCGCGCGGCGATCTGCGCCACGACGGCATAGAGGCTCTTGCCGCTCGACGTGAGGCCGCAGTAGGCAGCGTAATCGCGGAACCAGCTCACCTGGCTGACGCCGGGGTCGTAGTCGGGCAGGCGAAGCGGGGTGACGCGGCCGGTGACGCGATCGACTAAGAGCCACGGCCCGCGCTGCCACACCCAATGGCTTGCTTTGTCGCCGGGCTTGTCGGTGGGCAATGCGTCGTTGAGCCGGATGACGCGACGGACGACGAAACTGCGATCGGTGATGTCGTGCGCGTCGCCGGTGGTCCATTCCTTGAGGACACCGTCGACCAGGAGGGCACGTACGTTGAGCGCGTCCTCCCCGGTGGCTGCGCCGGAGGGATCGCCTGTCTTGGAATAGGGCACGCGCTTGACCGCGCCGAGCACGACGGTATGCTTGCGCGGAGCGGCGTAACCCGAAGGCCCGAAGCCGATGATTGCCGCCAATGCCAAAACCGCAACAAATGCAGACTTGCTCATGGCCCTTACTCCTAAATCCCCACTGCCTCCACGGCGCGGGCCACTCGAAAGGCAGTGCTCTCGCCAAAGTGGCGGACAAGAACCTGCATGCCCACGGGCAGGCCTGTCCGAGTCGCGCCGCATGGAACCGAAACGCCGCAGATGCCCGCAAGGCTGGCGGTAACGGTATAGATGTCGGCGAGATACATTGCGAGTGGATCGCCGGTTTTTTCGCCAAGCTTGAACGCGGGGAAGGGTGAAGTTGGCGTGACGATGGCGTCAACTTCAGCAAAGGCGCGAAGGAATTCGTCAGCGAGAAGGCGGCGAACCTGTTGCGCCTTTAGGTAGTAGGCGTCGTAATAGCCGGCCGAGAGCGCGTACGTGCCGAGAAAGATGCGGCGCTTAACTTCGGCGCCGAAACCCTCGTCGCGCGAGTGCGAGTACATATCGGAGAGCGTTGCAGACGATGGCGAGCGGTAGCCGTAGCGCACGCCGTCAAAGCGGGCAAGGTTGGCGCTGGCCTCGGCCGTTGCCACCAGGTAATAGGTGGGAACGGCGTATTTGGTGTGCGGGAGCGAGACCGGCTTGATAGAGCAGCCGGCGGTCGCGAGCGCTGCAATACCCTTTTCGACGGCTGCGCGCACTTCGGGATCGAGACCCTCGCCAAAGTATTCGGCGGGCACACCAATGCGGAGGCCCACAATGGCTTTATCGCTTTCGGCCGCAAAGTCGGGAACGGGAGCGGGCGAACTGGTGGCGTCACAGGGATCGTGGCCAGCAATAACGCCCAGGATCGTTGCGGCATCGCGAACGTTTGCGGCAAGGGGGCCGATGCGATCGAGCGAGGAGGCGAAGGCGATGAGGCCGTACCGCGAGACGCGGCCGTAGGTGGGTAGCACGCCGACCACTCCGCAGAAGCTGGCTGGCTGGCGAATGGAACCGCCGGTGTCGGTGCCGAGCGTGGCCACAGCGAGATTGGAAGCAACTGCCGCGGCTGAGCCGCCGCTGGAGCCACCGGGAACGCGCTCCGTATCGACGGGATTGCGCACAGGGCCATATGCCGAGTTCTCATTCGAGGAACCCATTGCGAACTCGTCGCAGTTGGTTTTGCCTAGGATCACTGCGCCCGCGGCCTCGAGCCGGACGACGGCGGTGCAGTCGTAGGGCGGCCGATAGCCTTGAAGGATCTTTGAGCCTGCCGTGGACGGCGCGCCCTGCACGGCGAGCACGTCTTTGATCCCCACGGGAACGCCTGCCAGCGGTGGGAGCGGGTCGCCTTTAGCGGCGATAGCATCAATGCGCGCAGCCTGCGCGAGGGCACGCTCTTTGGTGAGACTCAAGAAGATATTCAGCCGGGGGTTTAGTTTTTCAATTCGCTCGTAGTAACCGGCGGCGAGGTCGGCGGCTTTGGTGCGTCCGGCGGCGAGATCCATGCGGAGAGCGGCAAGAGTCTTAGGCTTCTCGATGTAGCGTTCAGCGGTCATGGTTTCTGCTGACAATTGATCTTCCTCATAGGGTCTTCAACTTACTCCGGCCGACAGATTCTCTATCGCTCGAACACTTTCGGAACCTTGAAAAAGACATTATCGGTTTCCGGGGCCTGGGACATGACAGCAGACCGTTCAAGCGAAGGCTGCACCTGGTCGGCGCGAAGAGCCGCGATGGCGCCGCCTTCGAGCTCGCTCATCTGGGCGAGCGGCGCGACATTCGATGTGTCCAGCTCGTTCAGTTCGGCGACATAGTCAAGGATCGCATTCAGGTCGCGCACCATGCGATCGGACTCTTCGGGCGCCAACTCCAAATGCGCTAGTTCGGCGACGCGCTCGACATCTTCGACGGTTACTTTGGCAGGCATTCTGATCCTGGTCTCGAAGCTCAAGTATAAAGTGGTTCCCCTGTTCTCGTAGCCTTCTCCGGATTGCGAAATGACCACATTCAGTCGACCGTCAGAGTCACGCTCGTTGAATGTGTAATGCCCATCGAGTTGACGCTGACGGGAATCGTGTACGTCCCCGGCGGCGTGTTGTTGCCTCCGCCCTGGCCGCCGGTACCGCCCGTGCCTCCGCCGGAGCTGGTGCAACTGGAGACACCGCCCAAACAAATCGCGACCGAAACGATGAGCAGAAAGAGCTTGCGGCGCTTGAAAAATGCGAGCGGCGCGAGAAGCAGCACGCAGGCAAGAGGCAGGTCGCGCGGGAAGGCGAGACGGCCGTGGCTCGGCCCTTTGCTATCCGGCTTGCCAAAATCCGGATTCTCTGGCCGGACTGTCGATCCGTTGCCAGTGGAGACTTCGATGAGAACAGTGCCCTGAAATCCGGCGTTGATTGTCTGCGTGGCGGGGTTGAAGATACAAAGCGCATTCGTGGGCAGCGTGCCACAGGAAAACGCGAAAGTGCCGCCCGGCCCGATCGGCGCGACGATCATGGTGAAGCTTGCTTCTTGGCCACTGGCGACGGTCTGGGTCGTTGAGCCGGTAATGCTCACGGCGAAATCGAATCCGGTACCCGAGAGCAGTACGGTGGCCGGCATGGCAACGGCGGAGGAAGACACAGTGAGCGCTCCAGATGCAGAGCCGCCGGCGCTGGGCTGAAAGACGATCGAGGCGGTACAGTTCGCGCCGGTTGACAAGCCGCCGGTGCAGGTGTTCTGCGTAACGCTGAATGGCGCGGCAGCGGCTAAAGAAACCGAGCTGATGGAGTAACTGGAAGAATTCGTGACGGTCACCGATTGCGCCGCGCTGGACTGGCCTGCTGCCACGACGGCAAATGCAATCTGGGCCGGGTTGGTGGCCAAGCCGGAGGCGAGCATTCCAGAACCGTTCAGCGGCACCGAAGCCGGGGCGACGCCGGAGGTGGAAGAAGAAACCGCGAGCGTGGCCGCAATGGCGCCCGTCGCGCCGGGCGTAAAGACGATCTGTACCGTGCAACTGCTTCCGTTGGCGAGCAGCGCCCCGCAGGTGGTGGCCGAAATGGAGTAGCTGGATGCCGCAGAGCCGGTGATCGAAAAGCCGATGTTCGCCATCGGCGATCCGCCGGTGTTGCTAACGCTGACCGTTTGCGGCGCGCTCGGCACGCCCGCCTGCTGGTTGGTGAAAGTCAGGCTGGCGGGATTGACGCTCAAGGCCGGAGGGGCAAGTCCCGTCCCGTTCAACGAAACGGTCTGCGTGCGCAGGGCATCTTGAATGGTGAGCGTGCCGGGGACTGGGCCTGATTGAGTAGGAGCGAAGATCACGCTGATGGCGCAGACTGCACCGGCTACCAGTTGCGTTCCACATGTGTTCGACTCCTGGAACTGAGCGCTCGCCGAAACCGAGATCGACGTCAGCGGCAGTCCGCCTGAATTCGTGAATGTCACGGTCTGCGCGGAAGAAAGCTGGCCGTCTGGCGTCGGCGAGAAGGAGAGCAATGTGGGATTAAGAATGTCAGTGGGCGGAGAAGCGCCCGTTCCAAGGAGTTCGACGGATTGCGTGCCCGCTCCATCAGTAATGGTAAGCAGGCCGGAGGCCGCACCGGCTTCGGTTGGCGCGAATTCCACTGTCAACTGGCAATTGGAGTTTGGCGCCAGGCTCAGTGTCCCGCAGGAGTTGCTGGAAAGAACGAACGGTGGCGTGATGACGACATTGCCGATGGGCAATGCCTCTGCGCTATAGTTGGCCGCGGTCACCTGGAGCGGCGCGGACGTGGCTCCGACCTCCACTGGGCCGAAGTTGACGGTGGCCGGAGTCAGATTGACCAAGCCCGCTGGGGCGCCGCTTCCGGTGAGGTCGACTGTCAGTTGCCCGCCGTAGACGTTGGCATAGATGGTCATTTGGCCGCTAAGCGGCCCCGTGGCTTGCGGCGTGAACGTCACTTGAATCGTGCAGCTCGCGCCCGCGGCAACGGTTGCATCCACGCAATTATCGTTTTCGCTGAAGCTCCCGCTCATCGCGATGGTCGTGGGCGCGAGCGCGAGGCTGCCGGTGTTTGCGAGAGTCACGGTGAGCGGACTGCTGGGGGTGTCGAAGACCTGGCTGGGAAAGACGAGCGACGAAGGGGTGGCGGCTGCGGTGGTCAGGCCCGTCCCCGCGCTCCATAACGGGGTTTGCCAGATTCCACGCCCGTAGGTGCCCACGACCAGCACCGGTTCGGAAGATGTGCCGGTAGCCACGGTGAGAGCCACGGCCGGAGCAGCGGGCAATCCCGAACCAAACACCGACCAGCAGTTGGAGGACGGTTGCGCGCAGTTTCGAACCTGCGTGGTGAAGTACACGCCCTGGTCTGTGGCGACGTAGGCCGTATTTGCATTTTGCGGGTCGATGGCAAGACTGTTGGCGGGCGCGAGAGGCAGGTTGGCCGTGATGCCGGACCAGGTCGCACCTCCGTTGGTCGAACCGTACACGACCTCGATCTTTTCCGCCGAGTTATTCATCCCTGCCAAAGTTATGTAAACCGTGTTGCCGGTTGGATCATGAGGATCGATGGTGACGCTGGAGATATCGAAGTTTTGTGAGTTCAGCGTGAGGGCGTTGTTGACGACGGGATTCAGCGTGAGATCCTGCCACACGGGCCCAGCACTGGACAGAGGATCGAAGATCGCGCTCAGAATATGGCCGGGCAGGTTGACGCCATTGCTGGCGGCGCCGTACATGCCCACATAGATGACTTCGCCGCCGGAGGGGAGCCGCATGGCAGCCATGGCTCGGATGAGTCCGTCGCCATTGCAGGGAGCGCCGACGGCTCCGCTATCCAGGATGGGGCTGATCGCGTTGCCCCCGGTCCAGCCCGCGCCGTTGGCTGGTCCTCGCCACACGCGGCAGGTACCGACGAGCAACTGAGTGGGGTCGACAGAATCGACAAGGAAGGGCGCGGGCGTTGGCATGGTGTCACCATCGCCGCCGACGTCCGCGTCAGTGACCGCCGGACTTGTGCCGAACGACGCGGCTGTGCAGGGAGCCGACTGCGAGCACTGATAAATGGCGACTCCCATCTGGTTGTTCACATACCAATTGAGACTGTTGCTGGGGTCGATAGCTACAGGGCCACCGTAGCCGGATAGAATCTGCGGCCAGTCCGCATTTGCGGCAGAACTTTTTACGCCCGCGGTTCCGTTCACGCCCAGACCGGCCATCATGCTGAACTGCGACGTCAAGACGGAAGGCAGGCTCACCACTTCGGCCAGCGATCCAATGCTGCCGTTCAGATTCTGGAAGTGCGAGGAGTCAGTCGCCGCGCAGGACGATCCCATTTCGCCGATGGCGTCCGTCGAACGCCACAGCCCGCTATCGTTGCCGAGAAAAATCTCCAGTGGGTTGGCGGTGCTCCAGGCCAGCGCGTGCTGGTATTCAGCCACTTGCGCGCTCATGCAAGTGGTTGAGTTGGTGGTATTGCGCCACACGCATCCCATCGCCAGGCTGCATTTCCAGAGGTCGTTGGCTCCAGCAAAAACGAGCGTGTCCTGCTGCGATGGAACCGCCGACAGTGTGAGGTTATAATCGCCGTCAAGAATGGTGGCCGCGCCCTGGAGCGTGCTGGTCTCAAGCGGCGCGGTGTTCCACTGCGTGGCGAAAGTGATGGTTGGATTGCTGCACACGCCGCCACTAAGGTCGCATTGATCCTGCCAGATTCCCTGGTCCTGATTATTCAGGTCGACGGTCCATGCAAACGTGTCACCGGTTTGGGGATTAACGGCCAGCGCGCCGCGATAAATGGGGCAGGCGATGGAGCCGATCTGTCCAAGATTGGATGGGCACATTTGTGTGGTAAGCCCGGCGCTGGGCTGTGCGGCCATGCGCGTCCAGGTGACGCCGTCCGACGACTGGTAGTAGCCGTGATCGCGTACAGCGGCCACAAACAGCTGTCGCACCGGGTTCCAAACCACCGCGGTGGCCGCATTGCCCTGCGAAGTGAGCGGAGTTAGCGGACCCTGAAGGATTTCGCCAGCGCCATCGGTGATGGTGGCCAGATGCCATGTAGCTCCACTATCCGTGGAATAGAAGAGCCCCTCGAAGGTATTGAGCGGCCAATCGGCGCCCACGAGAGTGCCTTCATAGGCCTGAGATACCGCGGCCACAACAATCTGCGGATTGACCGAACTCCACGCAAAGCCGGCAAAGCCTTGCCCGACGAAGCTGGCGTCCTGGACGCTGAGGCCCAGCTCTTCGTCATCCGTCTGCTGAATCAGACTCCAGGTATTGCCGCCGTCAGTGGAGCGCAAGATGCCCGCGCCATAGTAAGAGTCGAGCACGTCGTTCGGGTCGCCGGTTCCGGCGAGAACGACGCCCGTTCCGCCCGGTTGCACTGTGAGAGCGCCAATGCTGATGGAAGAGTCAGGAGCTCCGCTGAGAGCGGGGACATTATCGGTCAGTGGAGCGAAGACGATGGAGGCAGACGCCGCAACACCCGCATTGTTGGCGACCCATACACCGCCGCCTGTGGTGCCTATGTAGAGGCGGTTGCCGGTGGCATCGGACGGGTCGAGGGCGATCGCGGCGACGCGGCCCGTGACGAGGCCAAAGTCAGGGGTTTGAACGGCGATGGGGCCGAGAGGCTGCCATGTGTTGGAGGAGGCGGTGCTCCCGGCGGTTTGGACCGATATTCCAGCCGCGCTTAACGGGCGCAGGGCGTCCGACCTGGGCGGAATACGATGGCCGGGCGCAAAACCGCGCTGCGCGAGAAAGAGGTGCGCCTCAATAACGCGAGGGGGAAGCGTCGTGGGCTTTGGCGTTAGCCGTGGAAAGGGGTTGACTGGTACGCTTGGCCCCTGCGCTTGGGCCGCCAGGCCAGGCGAAAAATACGCCAGGAGGCACGCGGCCAAGGCTGTGCCCGCCCATGCGCCGAGGGTTGATTGCCGTTCGCGTCGCTTCCCCGCCCCGCCGCCGCGGACCGGGCCCATGCACGTCGGATCGAACATTGGATTCGTCACGCGTTTCCTGAATGTGATTCCGGCTTCCCCTATTCTGAAAACTTTCCAATGGGGATAAGCGCCGAATCCATCGGATAACGCTCAACGAAACACGCAATTTCCGGGAATGAGATTGTCGCCCATTATAGGACAGCTTTCGCTGCGGCCAAGTGTGATGCCGGATACATGGCGTTTGCAGCATCAGCGAACAAGCTGCCTGAGCTCGCCGCACTTGCGAATATATGCCTCAGCATTGAACTTGCGGGAAAAAGACGCGCTCGTCATTGGCCGCACTAACCCGAAGACTGGACGATTGAACCACGGCCGGTCGAGCTTGCCCGCGATCGCCCAAGCAATACCCGCGTAGCCATTAGGGTCGCGACCATCGAGTTCGTATCGGTCATTGAGGATAACCGCCCAATCGAAGGCGGTGGCAGGATCCGGCGCCCATTCCAGGATCTTCTTTGCCCAGTACATGCGCATGGAGTTGTGCATCCAGCCTGTCACGACCATTTCGCGCTGGGCTGCATTCCAAAGCTCATCGTGAGTTTCGGCCCGCTCCAATTGCCGCAGAGTATATCGGTGTGGGCGCGGGTCGGAGGCGTGTTCTAAAAGCGTTGCTCGCGCCCACGGCGCGGCGCATTCCCAGTTGTCGTAGTTCGGCTCGTGGCGAACGAACAAAACCGCCAGCTCCCGCCACCCGATGAGTTGTTCAAGAAATCGTTCGCTCGCTGCGTGCGCCACTTTGCCTTCATTCGCTGCCTTCTTTACCGCGAGAGCAATGGTAAGCGGTCCTATGTTGCCAAAGTGGAGATATGGCGACAAGCGGCTAGTGCCCGCCGTCTCAGGGTGATTGCGCGTTTCATCATAGGCGGCCAGATCGTGCCGAATGAATGACCGCAACCGCGTGAGCGCGGCGTGCGTGCCGCCGGTGAAGGTGTCGACGGGATAGACCGAGCGGTCGAGTTTCGCGAATCCAGCAGTAATGTCCCTGGAAAGTGAGAAAGTTGTGAGAGCTTTGCGCGGCTTCCAGCCGTGCAGAGGCTCAATCTTTTTTGGGGCCACAAGAAATCTCGGCAATTCGGCCTTGAGATGCGGGCGGAAATGGTGCAACAAGGCAAAGCTGCGGTCGAACACGCGTGAAGGAACCACGACGTCGGCATCGACTGTCCAGTAGGGAATCCTGAGTCGGCGGGCGAGCACTCTGCGCCACCGCTCCGGCTCCCGGCAGGGATTCTCGTCGCCAACGAGGAGCGCAGCCTGGACCTCCTCAAGAAAAGCTTCGAGCGAAGCTTCCGGCGTCCTGCGAACGACAAGACCCACGTCCCGCTCCGCTGCGTCCTGAGCCGCGTCGCGCAGACCTTGCTGCAGGAAATGGTAATGGCGCAGGTTGACGCTGGGATCACTGGTAATGACGCTGAAGAAAACAACCACGGGAAGGTCGAGGATGTTGGCCGCCTCGATGGCCACGTCAAGCGCGGGGTTGTCTGCAATGCGCACAGATTTTTGCATCCAGTAGACAACAGAGCGCGCGCCCTTTTGCGGAGCGCCTGGACGGCGTACCACTACGTGCGGCTGGTCAGCCAACCGGGCCAGCTCGACTGGATCCTTATGGTTTTCACGCTGGGAGACCAACCCGAGACATGCCTCCTGAAATCTGTTGCCTACACAGCCCAAGCCGCAGCGGCACAGTGTTGGCAAAGACTCCATGCTAATGCCTGGGCGGGGACAGTTAGGATGAGTTCCGTGCGTCCGGGCTGTGCAAGGCCTTCCTCGTTTCCATACCGTTGATCTCAAAACCCGGGGATTTCGATGAGATGAATTCAGTTTGGTTTGCTGCTGGTCTCAGCCTTAACCGTTCCTCGAGCCGAGGACCACAGTCTTTGCCCCGATTCGCATCCGCAAGACGGGGGTGCCCAAAGGCACGGCGACCAAATTCACGCTGGCTCCGGGCAAGGATTATCCGGGTTCGGCGCACAACTGCACTGTCTATGTGCCCGCACAGTACGACCCGGGCAAGCCGACGCCGTTCATGATTTTTCTTGACGGCAGCCAGGCGCTCGACAACAGCATGCGCGTTCCCGTTGTCCTGGGCAATTTGATCGCAAAACATGATTTGCCGACGACAATCGCGATCTTCGTCGATCCTGGCATCTTGCCCGTGGCTTCAGATGTGGACCAGAACCGCTACAACCGAATTGATGAATATGATTCGCTGACCTCGCGTTTCTCGGATTTTCTCGTAAATGAGTTGATCCCTGAAGTGGCAAAACAATACAACTTGTCGAAGAATCCCGACGCCCGTGCCCTGAGCGGCATGAGCACGGGCGCGGCAATCACCGCCATCGCGTTTGCGGGCGGAAACGATGCGAGTTGGATCTACCTGGCTGGGAACGGCAAGGTCTACCGGCAGCCGGTCAAGGTGACTGGGGGACTGCGTGGACGGCCGTGAAGCCGCCGAAACCGGCGCCATAGGCATGTAAGTAGCTCAACAAAAAGGGCCGCCCGCAGGCGGCCTTCATGCTGATCACGGACAGTTGACCATCGGCCACTGTCTTTCCTACCAGCGTCCCCATGCGCGACTGAAGTAATCGGTCAGCGTCATTCCGATGAGCGCGAGGAAAGTGAACAAGCCGCAGGCCACGGTAAGCTTGGTCAGCCTGGTACTGTACTTCACGTGCATGAAGAACAGCACCACCAGAACCATTTTTGTGCAGGCGATAGCGAGCGCGACAACGGGATTCCAGAAAAGGGTGAGGCCCGGAGCGATGTGCCACTCGCCGAGGTCGATGAACGACATCCAGACCGTCAGCCCAGTAAAAACCAGCAGCGCCAGAAGAATCGCCATGTAGATTACCGGGCTCACAATGTGGTGTTCGTGCTCGGGATGTTCGTTGTGCTCGCTCATACCATTTTCCCTTTCAATACCGGCTAATCAAATACAGCAGCGGGAACAGGAAGATCCAGATAATATCCACGAAGTGCCAGTAAAGGCCGAAGTTCTCAACGTAAGTAACGTGGCCTGTCGTGTAGGCTCCAGCACGCGCGCGGACGAGCATGAACCCCAAAATCGAGATACCGATAATCATGTGCAGGGCGTGCATGCCGGTCATGGCGAAGTAGAGGAAGAAGTACATCTCGGTCTTCCCGGCCATGTCGGCCGCGAGCGGCGGGTCGTGATACTCCTTGTAAACTTCTGGGTCCGATGCCGGATTGAGGAACGACGCGTCGCTCCAATGCAACCCGGGAACGTGGTGTTTCTCCCATTTCTCGTGATACTCGATGGTCTTGATGCCCAAAAAGGCGAGGCCGAGAATAAAGGTAAGCGAAAGGAAGAGAAGCAGCATACCTTTCTTGCGCATCTCAGCTGACCATACTCCCATCGCCATTGTGAAGCTTGACAGAATGAGAACTGCCGTATTCGCCGTGCCCCACCCGATGTTCAGCTGGTGCGATGCCTCAACGAATGCCGGGTAGTACCAGTTACGCATGATCAGATACGCGGTGAAGAGCCCGCCGAAGAACATGACCTCGGTGAGCAGGAACAGCCACATGGCAAAGTTGGTGGCGTCGAACTGCTGATCGACGGACTCGAAGTGGTGGCGCTGATAGGCCGGATGCTCCTGATGAGCTTCCGCGGCAGCGCTGTTGGAGATTGCCGTACTATCCGACACTCGCCACCTCTTTCTGTTCCTGATGCTCGAGCCAATCGTAGTCATAGGCTTCGTGGTCCATGATGGGAGTCTCGGGGAAGTTCTCGGTTAACGGCGGCGATTGTGTTTGCCACTCCAGGCCAGTTGCCTGCCAGGGGTTGCTTCCAGCGATGGCACCGTATTTCAGCGACCATGTCAGGTAAAGAATGGGCAGCAGGTAGCCGATTCCAAGGATGGTCGCGCCCGCGGTGGAGAAAACGTTCAGCGCCTGAAACTCCGGCGGGTAGGCGGCATAACGTCGCGGCATGCCCAATGTGCCCAGAATAAACTGTGGGAAGAACGTGAAGTTGAAGCCGATAAAGGTGACAACGGCAGCAAACTGCGAGATCTTTTCCGGATACATGCGCCCGGTCCACTTGGGCCACCAGAAGTGAATGCCCGACAGAAACGCCATCAGCATCCCGCCGACCATGACGAAGTGGAAGTGGGCAACGATGAAGTAGGTCTCTGTCAAGTGAATGTCGGTTCCAGTCGAGCCGAGGAAAACACCGGTCATGCCGCCGATCGTGAACAGGCCCATGAAACCGAAAGCGTAAAGCATGGGCGTCTCAAAAGTGATGGAGCCTTTGTAGAGCGTGAAGGCCCAGTTGAAGATCTTGATGGCTGAGGGCACCGCGACCAGCATGGTGAGCAGCGAAAAGACCAGCGCCGCATAGTTGGAGATACCCATGATGAACATGTGGTGCGCCCAGACGAAGAATCCAAAGACGGCGATGGCCACCGAGGAGAACGCGACCGCGGTATAGCCAAAGACGCGCTTGCGGCTGAAAGTGGAGACGACCTCGGAGATGACTCCCATGCCGGGAAGAATCATGATGTAGACGGCCGGGTGCGAGTAGAACCAGAACAAATGCTGGAAGAGAATCGGGTCGCCGCCATAGGCGGGATCGAAGACGCCGATGTGCACCGTGCGCTCCAGAACCACCAGCACCAGGGTGATGGCCAGCACCGGCGTTCCCAGCACCATGAGGATGCTGGCCGCATAGTTCGACCAGACAAAGAGCGGCAACCGGAACCACGTCATGCCCGGGCAGCGCATCTTGTGGATGGTGACGATGAAGTTGAGGCCGGTAAAGATGGAGCTGAAGCCGGCGACAAATATGGCCAGCCCAGTGGAGATGACGTGCGTGTTCAGATAGTGCGTGGAGAGCGGGCTGGTGAAGGTCCAGCCTGTGTCAACGCCGCCCGCGGCCATGGTGTAGATGACCATGAAGCCGGCGATGATATAGAGATACCAACTAAGCAGATTGATCTTGGGCAGCGCCAGGTCCTTGGCGCCGACCATCATGGGAATGACGAAATTCCCAATCGTTGCGGGCACTGAGGGCACGAGGAACAAGAACACCATGATCACGCCGTGCATGGTGAAGACCTTGTTGTAAGTGTCGGCGGCCATCAGGGAAGTTTGCGGCGTGAGCAGTTCCAGGCGGATGAGGCCGGCAAGGGACCCGCCGATAAAGAAGAAAAACGTAATCGAGATCAGGTAGAGCGTGGCGATCCGCTTGTGGTCGCCGGTCAGCAGCCAGCTGAGCAGGCCGTTCTCTTTGGACAGGAAGTTCATCTTGGGGATCCTGGCCGTGGACTGATCGGGAAGACTGACGATGGTGGCAGCGCTCATGGTTTGACCTCCTTCTGCGCCGCGGGCGCCTGGCCCGGCGTCGCTGCTTTACTGGCCTGGCTCTCAGGAACCAGGTCGGTGGTGTTGAGAGTCTGCTGGACGCGGTAATCGGAATCGAGATTCTTGATGTACTCCACCAGCGCGACCACGCCTTCTTCGCTCACCTGGCCCTGGTAGGTGGGCATGATGGGCGCATAGCCCTGCGTGATGTGCTGAGAGGGGTTCAAGATGGCCTGGCGCAGATAGGCGTCGTCGGCGGTAATGGTCTCCCCAGTGGAGAGCGTGAGCCGGGAGTCGTAGACATTCGCCAGGCTGGGACCGCGGGCGTCGGGCCGCGTGTTGTGGCACGCATTGCAGCTCAGACTGGCGAACAGCCGCTCACCGTCCTGGGCCAGCGAATTGCCGCTCGTCGAGCTCTGCAGCCACTTCCTGAAGTCGTCGGGGGTCATCACAACCACGTCGCCGATCATCTGCGAGTGGTTGGTGCCGCAGTATTGGGTGCAGAAAAGGTGATAGGTCCCTGGAGTGGTGGCCTCGAACCAGACCGTCGTGTAGCGCCCCGGAATCGCCTCGCGCTTAACGCGGAAAGCGGGGATGGAGAAGCTGTGAAACACATCCTGCGAGATGAGCGTCAGCTGGATGGGACGGCCCGTGGGCACGTGCAGCGCGTTGATCTCATGCTGGCCGCCGGGATGCTCGACCTTCCACATCCATTGCTTGCCCACTACGTAGATGTTCATGGCGTTGGCCGGCGGCGTGTAAATGCGGAAGTAGAGCAGCGCGCCCCACACGAACATGATCAGGAACAGGCCTAAAGGAATGATGGTCCAGGTGGCCTCGAGAATCGTCGAGCCTTCGATCTGCACTGCTTTAGGATGGCGTGTCTTGCTGTAAAGGATCGAGAAACCGACAATCAGCAAAACCACGAGTGTCAGCCCGACCAGGCTGACCAGGACCATGAAGAAATAGAGCGCATCCATTTCGG
>CAYYKV010000073.1:0-13647 GCA_964468605.1 uncultured Occallatibacter sp.
GTGCTCGATTCCATCTACGCAGGCTTTGCCGAAGGATGGGCCGATGCCACCGGAATCGATCCGGCTCGCCGCGAACTGGCCGGGGAGGCAATCTTTCTCGGTCGGCTGCTCACGCAGCTTCTTCCGGACGAGCCGGAAGCCTGGGGCTTGTTGGCGCTCATGCTTTACGCCGAGGCACGCAGACCCGCGCGCCGCACCGCCGAGGGCGAGTTCGTTCCCCTCAGAAACCAGGACAAGACGCTGTGGGATTGGGCGATGATCGAAGAAGCCGAAGCCGCGCTCAACCATGCCAGTCGCTCCCGGCGCATCGGGCGATATCAGTTGGAAGCCGCCATCCAGTCGGCGCATGTTGAGGGCGCCCGCACCGGGTCCATCTCCTGGGCCGCCATCGTCAGCCTCTACGACGCGCTCGCGCAGTTGACGAGCTCGCCCGTCGCATGCATCAACCGCGCGCTGGCAGTAGCTGAGTTGGAAGGTCCACATGCTGGCTTGGCTGCATTGGAAGCTGCCGGCGCGGACCGTCGCGTGGAATCGTATCAGCCCTATTGGGCTGCGCGCGCCAATCTGCTGGGCCGCACCGGATCGCAGGCCGCGGCGCGGCACGCGTATCAACTGGCCATCGGCCTTGAAAGCGACCCCGCCGTCCGCGAATACCTCCGCCGTCGCTGCGAAGATCTTCCCAGGCTGAGTTGACCAAAACGGGCAACGCGCCCATTGGCGCGCAACGAAAGAGCGAGCCGCGCCGATTCTTGGGATGGCGTGATGAACGCTTACGGATCCGCAACGGTCGGGGCCGGACCGCGAACGGCTGAACGTCATCTACGGATGCGAAGCTCAGTTCATCCGCTCAAGCTGAAATCAACGTTGAATGTTTGTCTGTTCAATTCCATATTGTATGGCTGCTTTCAGTACGTCGATTTTTATATCGGTGAGTGTTTTGAATTTGATGCAATACCCCGTAACGCTTGCTTTGCCGAGTTTCTTTCCAAATGTCTTGGCTAGGTACTTCTTGTCATTCACTCCCATAATGTAGACGGAAATTCCCGTTGTATTCGCGCTGATACCGATTTGATAGAACTCCTTCGTTTCTCCATTGGCATATTGAAGGTTTTGAGATCCATATCCAATGTTCGGGTTGGAAACGGTTTTTCCTTTCTCGTCTTTTCCATCGAGGAACCACAATTTACAGCTTGGCATCAACGCCAGAAGAATGGCATGCAGCTGTTGCATCTCGCTGCGTTTTGGCTCCGGTTGAGTGGCGATATACTCCTTGATTTGTTTCTGCACGTTCATTTAGATCCCCTTCGCTTCGCAGTACCAATCCAGTGCTCCGGCAACCACCGGATTGGTGTCGGCCCGCTCGGCTGCGTAACCCGCTCGGCTGCGTAAATTGATCGGAATGATACCGGATTCTGTTGACTCATCGCCAGCGCTCTGAAATCCCGGGCGACCTCGGTCCCGACGCCCCAAAAACCTCACCGAGGGTGCCCCCGGTCCCTCGCACTTGGGGACCGGGGAAACCCCAGACCTCAAATCGCTGGAAGATGCCCACGGTCTAGCGGGATCGATCCCGCCAAGCACGCATATCACCACCAATCCCGCCTAATCCCCACCTCACAAGCCGGCATTTGAGGAGGAATCGACCCTCGGTGAGCGCATTGGCGATTGAGCTTCCATAAAGGTTCCATCAGACACGGCAGCGCGAATGAACCCCGCGTCCGCCCGCTGGATTTTTTCTTGCCTGCAGAGGCGGCTTGGGTCTACGATCGAGTCCTCCGCGTTCCCCGCGGCAGCCGGCACAACCTAAGCTTCCTGCGTCTCGGCGCCTCTTGATGAGGGCCATTTGCCTCTTGAATGGAGATCCGAAAGTGAAACATTCGATTTGGATGCTCACTCTTCTATCCGCTTCCTGTGTGGTGCTCTCGCCTGCACGAGCGCAAGATGCGGCCATTGTGCCCGGCCTGACGTATGTGTGCAATGGTGAGCGGTTGCACATCGACAGTTGCAACATGCGCGACCTCTCCGACAGCTCGACCTGCATGGTGGCGCACCCCGATCACATGCGGCCCAACGGCTTCCCCGAGTACACATATGAAACGCGCGGCAACCTGAAAAAGCTGCTGCCAACTTGCCAGCAGCCCACGGCGCAGCAGAAAACCGCTGCAACCAACGCTCAGCAGCGGCAGCAGGCCACGGTCGATGCCAACATCAAGAAGGCTGAGGCCAGTCCGCCCATGCCAACCCGTGCGGATGTCGTGCAGGCCCTGCAGCCCAGGGACCCGGCTGAGCGGCAGCTGAATCGCTGCATCGCATCCGGCCGCCTGCCGGCAAGCTGCACCGGTAACGCGCTGCTGGGCGGCTTCAGCCAAATGATCACGTCGGTGCTGCCGTCGGTGACCGACTCGAGCAAGCCGCCTGCAGGACCGGTGATGGCGGGCGTATTCGAGGGTGCAGGCAACTGGCGGCTCGACTTTATCGATGGCGGCGTCCTGGTCAACTGTTCCTTTCTCTCTCCCAATGAAGAAACCTACAGCCTCAACTTCGAAGCCAATCGTACGGCGCTCATCGTCAATACAAAGCCCAAATCGCTCGATCTAACCCTTCGCGCCGATGGCATCATCGTGGGGCCGCCTGGGCCGGTGACGATCGATGGCGTCGTTGCCGGCGGATCCTCAGGGGGCGGTGGCACGCCTGGCCACACTGAGACCACAGAAACCACCAGGTACTACCAAAATCAGAATGACGGCACCATCGACTCGCGCACAACCAGCGAGACCACGTATGTGCCCGGCACCTACACACCTCCGCAGACCACCTTCGTGCCCAGGCGAACCACGTGCCCGGCGATCAATCTCACGTCGAAGGGCGCGGGTGTGGGCATTCAGACCATGCAGACCGATCTGCTCAAAACGGCATTCGGCGGCGACAAAGGCCCGCCCACGCCGCCGGGCATCCGCATGCAGGGCATCTACGCCGCGGCCACCGGTTTCAGCGTGCAGTTCTTTCCCGAGTCGGCCGTCCTGGGCTGCGGACCCGATGCGGCGCGCGCGTATCCCTACACCGTGGTGGCCGGTCCCTCCGGCGCCGTCGTGAAAATAGACGCGCAGGATCATCCGCTCAACCTCGCGATCCGGCCGAACAATACCCTGGATCCCGGCAGCGCCACGCCCTATCAGGTGCATGGGCGCCTCCTGATCGGCGACGCCGTCAGCGGCAACTACAACTTCATACCAGACGAACAGACCTGCGCACTCGCAATGCTTGTGCCCAGCGCGTCGATCCCCGCCAACGGCGGATCGGCGGACAATGTGGGAGTGCCGGCTGCGCGGGGATCGGCTCCTCGCTGAATTCAGGCACGCTCTCTACGCAGTAAGCGCCGCTGCGAACGCGGTGCTCGCCTCGGCCCTGGCTTTAGGTGTAACCCGGAGCACCTGAGCTTTCAGTGAGCGGATTGGTCCCCGAAAACTCCCATATCACCACCAATCCCGCCCATTCCCGACCGCAAAGACTGCCTCCATCCCGCCCGCCGGCTGTTTTTCTCACCCCTGATCCCCATCTTTTCATCCTGAGCGGAGCGCGTCATCGGAGTCCCCAGCGACAGGTCTTCGTCGCTGGGGTGACTTGGTCCCCGTAATCGCACCGCAATCATGGGCAAGCGGAGCCGTCGGCGGTTCTCCATTCGCAGCCGGGAGAAGGCGCAGGTCGAACGATTGCCTGCTCCCCGCGGCGACCTGTCAGTCGGTGGCGAACTTTTCTGGTGAGGCATCGAAGATTTGTTTGTGCTCTTTCACGCAGAAATAGTAGGTCTTTCCCTTGTAAATCGACCACAGAGATCGATCAATCTCCATGCCGCAGACGGCGCAGAGAGGATGATTCGCCGTCTGCTTGATGGGCCCGGCAAACTCGGCGTTGGAAGACGGATTCAGCCAGCCCTGGCCCTGATATTCAAGCAAAGAGGCAGTCTGACTTGCAACATCGCGGCCGAAGTAGCGCTCCACCACCCGCAAGGCGAGATCCATTCCAGAAGTGAGGCCGCCGGCGGTCGCTAAATTGCCCGATTCAACAAAGCGGGCTCCACGCAGAACATGAATGTCCGGATACTGCATGGCGAGGTCGACGTAAGCGCCGTGATGCGTGGTGGCAGCCTTGCCAGAAAGCAAACCGGTGCTCGCAAGCACAAAGGCGCCGGTGCAAACGGACATCGTAACATCGGTGCTCCTGGTCGCATTGCGAATCCAGGCTTTGGTGGCCTCGCTGGCAGGACTTTGTGCGGGGATAACGATAACCTTAGGTGCGGGGGCATTGGCAATGGTATAGGTGGGCGTGATCTTCAATCCACCGCTCGCAGTCACGGGAGCCGCAGACTCCGCCACAGTGTAGAGACTGAAGGCATCATACTTCCGGCCGGGAATGCTGACTCTTTCGAAAACTTCCCATGGGCCGCAAAAATCAATCACGACGGCGCCTTCGGAGATAAGGAAAGCGACCGGAATGGACGCGTTGGCCGGAGGGGTAAGCGGATTGAGCGCGGCGCTTTCCGCGGCTGCGTCGAATGTTGCGGCGGCCGCGCCAGGTAGAGTCAACGAGCCGGCGGCGGTCAAGCCGAGGGCTGCGGAACGCTTAAGGAGTTCTCTGCGATTCATAAAAATGACCTCTCCAATCGGTTTATTTGCGCAAGGGCGTGCCTGCACCTGCAGCATGGGCAAATGCAGTTTCGGTGACAGGCCAGTGGCTAGGAGAAAAGCGATGCAGGAGGGCCGCGTTTGCGCCAGGCGCGATCGAGGGCGATCCGGACGCGGGCTTCGCTTTGGGCGTGAATGGCCGGGTGGGCGCTGATCGCAGCGAAGTGCGTGAGTGCAGAACTAAGACCGAGTTGGAAGTGCACCGGAACGGGCGCCGTGCTGGGGCAATCAGGACACGGCACCGGCGTCGCCATCAACTTTATTCCCGGCAAGCGCGACGCTAGGTAAGCCATCATCATCGCGCAATGGCAGCGCCTGCCGCCATGTCGGCGACAGCACATAGGCAGATTAGCGTCCTCGTCCTGCCCCAGCGCCGTCAGCGGCGCTAGCAACGGCAGCATCATGAGCAGAACCAGCGAGATGGCGCTAAAGCGGCGCACGGGGAATGCAGGAATCTTAGCATGGGGCGGTAAGGGCGCACCTTAGTCCCCGACGAATCAGTTTGCTCCGCTGCCCTGGAAGTTCCCACACGAGGCAATTTTCGATCGAAGGGATGAAGCCAAAGAGCCTTTAGAAAATGTCTTGGGCAGAGACAGAAGGATCGGTGCTGAAATACGCCCATCTAACCACCAATCCCGACCATCCCCGACCGCAAAGACCGCCCGATCCCGCCCGCACGCCGACCCCGCTGCATTTTCCTGTCAAGACCCTCCCACGCCCCCTCCCCGCGTAACCCGCTGAAAACATTCGCAAAAAACTCTCTCCCAGGTTTGCCGATAATTTCGCACCTTCGGCGCATACTCGACACAAATCGAAAATCCCGGCGCGGGGAAGCAGGCCGGCTAACCTCCCGAGCCAATAGAGGAGCAGACCAAAATGATGTCGAAAGAGGCAAAAAGAGCCGTAAAATCAGCCAGTAACCCCTGATTTATGACGATTTTACGGTCTAAGTCATTTGCTTTCTGACGTTTGGAGCGAGTCATCAAAGCGATGCCGTTTAGATTGAGTCCTTTGGCAAGAAAAGGTAGGGGGGAGGGGGGCATGGGGATGTACCAATTCGTCAACATGCCCAAGTTCGCCCACCCCGCTGGCTCCGCTAACTCCGCTGCATTTCGCTCCGCGCCTTAAAATCGACTGCAGTGACCAACGCAGCCAGCGAACAGTTTTCACTCCGCCAGCGCATCGTGCTGGCCATTGTTCCGCGCCTCGTCTGGATGCTGCTCTCGGTCATCGGCCGAACCTGGCGTTTTGAAACCATCGCCGAAGAAGGCGCCACGCCGCTTCCCTTCGGCGCCGGAGCGGCCGCTGAAATTTTTTGCTTCTGGCATCAATGTGTTCTGCCCTGCACGTTCTACTTCCGCCGCAGCGGCGCAACCATCATCGTCAGCCAGAGCTTCGACGGCGAGCTCATCGCGCGCACTCTCGAGCTCTTCGGATACAAAACCGTGCGCGGCTCCAGCTCTCGCGGCGCGCGCGAGGGCCTGCTCGGCCTCAAGGACGCTATCGAATCCGGCGGTCCCGCAATCTTCACCGCCGACGGCCCGCGCGGCCCGATTTACCAAACGAAAACCGGCCCCATCAAGCTCGCCGCTCTTACCGGTGCGCGCATCGGCGCATTTCATCTGCAGCCGCGGCGCGCCTGGTCGTTCCATTCATGGGATCGCTTCTTCGTTCCCATGCCGTTCACGCGCGTCGCTGTCAGTTGGTCGCGCTGGACTTGCGTTCCTGCCGATCTCGCCGAAGGCGAACTGGAATCGCAGCGCGAGCAACTCAACGCCGCACTCGAACGCGCCCGCATCAACGCTCTCGCACACCTCGGAAGAGCTACCGCCAATGTCTGAAGAAACCCATCCAAGAGACAAAAGTGCGGAGCACCGCGTTGAGGAGTTCGACTACGATCTGCCCGAAGACCTGATCGCGCAAGAACCTCCAGCCGAACGCGGCTCCAGCCGCATGTTGGTCATGGACCGCGCAACGGGCGCACTCCGCGACGATTCTTTCTCTGGTTTCGGAGAACATCTGCGCCCAGGAGACCTTCTCGTCCTCAACGACAGCCGCGTCATTCCCGCGCGTCTCTATGCGCACCGCACATTGGTCCGGGAGCGTGAGATGCCGACAGGCCGCATCGAAGTCATGCTCCTTGAACCTGTTCTCGGCCCCGTGGGCCAGAATCGCTGGCGCGCTCTCGTCCGCCCCGGCCGCAAAGTCGCCATCGGCGAGCGCCTCGTCTTTCCCGCGCCCGACGGCTCCGCCGCGCTTGAAGCCGAGGTCCTCGAGCGCGGACAGTTCGGCGAGCGCTTGCTCGAGTTCGCTCCTGTCCAGGGCCCGACAGATGCCTTCTTCGCTGTGCTCGACCAAATCGGCCACACGCCGCTGCCGCCGTATATCCATCGCGACGATGCCGATGCCGATCGTGACCGTTACCAGACTGTCTTTGCCCGCGAGCGCGGTTCCGTCGCCGCGCCTACAGCAGGCCTGCACTTCACGCCGGCAGTTCTCGACCAACTCTCATCCAAAGGAATCGAGATAGCGCGCATCACGCTCCACGTCGGCCTCGGCACATTCGCCCCGCTCCGCGTCGAGCGCGTCGACCAGGTCCATCTCCACAGCGAGCGCTATAGCATCGGCGCCGCAGCCGCCGAAGCCATCAACCGTGCGCTCGCGGAGAATCGCCGGATCGTCGCCGTCGGCACCACCGTCGTTCGCACCCTTGAAGCTGCTGCAATCGCCGCTGCGCCGGCCGCCGGCGACAGCCCCATCCAACCGCACTCCGCGGCAACCGACATCTTCATCTCTCCCGGCTTCGACTTCCGAGTCGTCAGTGCGCTGCTCACCAACTTCCACCTGCCCCAGTCCAGCCTGCTCATGCTGGTCTCGGCCTTTGCCGGCCCACCAGGAACCGGCCTCGACCGCGTTCTCTCCGCCTATCGACACGCCATCCGTGAGCGCTACCGTTTCTTCAGCTACGGCGACTGCATGTTCATCGCCTGACCACGACGCTCACGGTCCACTGTCCACCATTCACGGTTCACCGCATCCTGCTATTCTCTCTACCGTGCCCCGACGCCATGACTGACCAATCCAGGCCGCCCGTCTTCCTCCTCGACGCGATGTCGTTCATCTTCCGCGCCTATCACGCCATGCAGCGCTCGCGGCCCATGTCCACGCGCTCCGGCCTGCCCACCGCGGCCACCTACGTCTTCGTCAACATGATCAAGAAGCTCCGCCAGGACTTCGCGCCCAAATACTTCGCCGCCGTCTTTGACGTCAGCGGCGAAGTCTTTCGCGACGAGCGCGCCCGCGCCATCGGAACTTTGCGCCGCTGGAACGGCAAGACGCAGAGCTTCGAAGACGTGAGCTACGACGGATACAAGGCCAAGCGCGAGGCCATGCCCGAAGATCTTCGCCGCCAGATTCCCTACATTCGCCGTGCCCTGGAGGCGCTGCGCATTCCCATTCTCCAGGCCGAAGGTTTCGAGGCTGATGACGTCATCGGCACCCTGGCTCGCGAAGCCGCCGAGCAGCAGCATGAGGTCTTCATCGTCTCCGGCGATAAGGACATGATGCAGCTGGTCACGCCGCAGGTGAAGATCCTCAATCCGCAAAAGGACAACCTGATCCTCGATCCCGGCAAGGTCACCGAGACGCTCGGCGTCCCTCCCGACAAGGTCGTCGACGTCATGGCACTGCGCGGCGACTCGGTCGACAACATCCCCGGCGCGCCCGGCATCGGCGACAAGGGCAGCGTCGAGCTGATCAAGGAATTCGGCACCGTCGAGGCCGTGCTCGATCGCGCTGCCGAAGTCAAGCGCAAGGCCTACCGCGAATCGCTCGAGCAGAACCGCGACACGGTCCTGCTGTCGAAAGAACTCGTCACCATCGACACGCACGTCCCCCTGCCGCTGGATCTGGCTGCGATGGAAACTCAGCCACCCGACCTCGAGGCCTGCCGCACTCTGTTCACTGAGCTCGAGTTCACATCGATGCTGCGCGATCTCGCTCCCGCTGAGGGCGCAGCCGTGGTTGAGCTGATGGATGAACCAACTGCCGAGCAGGCCGCAGCCTTCTACGCCGCTGCCCGCCGGCACGGATTCGCCTTTGCGCTCGATGCAGTAGAGCCTTCCGCCGACGAATCGGAAGACGAAGCCCCGTCCGCGCTTTCGCTGCTCGATGTCGCTGAAGCCGCGGAGAAGAAGTCCAATTTCTATCTCGGAGTCTCTGCTGATGCCGCTCGCGCGCTTCGCTCGCCGCTAACGCCGGAACTCCGTGCGCTACTCGAAGACGCCGCCGTCTCCAAACGCGTTCATGATTGGAAGTTGGCGCTGCACGTCCTCGGCGACATGGGCGTTGAATTGCGTGGCTCCATAGATGACACCATGCTTCTCTCCTACGCCCTCAACCCCACCCATGCCACGCAGGCATTGGCCGACGTCGCCGCCCGCAACAACCAACCACCACCCTCTTCGCTCCCCGCCGCCGCTGCCGCGATTTTTGCACTCGTCCCCGCCTTGCGCGAAGAAGTCGACAAATCCGGCGTCTCGCGCGTCTACGCCGACATAGATCTCCCGCTCGCGCCCGTGCTCTATCGCATGGAGAAAACGGGCGTTCGCATCGACACAGCTGCGCTGAGCAGCCTTTCCGGCAAGTTCAGCGGCGAATTGACTCGCGTCGGAGAGCGCATCTTCGAGCTCGCCGGCGAGCGCTTCAATATCAACTCGCCCAGGCAGCTCGGTAACGTTCTCTTCACCAAGTTGGGCCTGCCCGCTCCGCCCGCGCGCGGCAAAACCAAGTCCGTCTCCACTGCGGTCGATGTACTCGAATTCCTGTCCGGCCAACACGAGGTTCCCCGCCTCGTTCTCGAGTACCGGCATCTGTCCAAGCTGAAATCGAATTACGTCGACGCCTTGCCTTTACTCGCCGATGCCAATTCGCGGGTCCATACAACATTTCAGGCCGCCGCCACGTCCACCGGCCGCCTCTCGTCGGTCAATCCGAACCTGCAGAACATCCCCGTGCGCACCGAGCTGGGGCGCGAGATTCGCGCCGCATTCACCGCCGCGCCGGGCACGCAACTGCTCTCGGCAGACTACTCGCAGATCGAGCTGCGTCTGCTCGCCCACTTTTCGGGCGATCCTCTGCTGATTCGCGCCTACGCTGAAGGTATTGACATTCACACCCTCACGGCCAGCGAGGTCTTCGGCGTCTCCGTCGAAACCATGGATAAGGAGACCCGCAATCGAGCCAAAGCTGTGAACTTCGGCATCGTCTACGGAATCTCCGCGTTCGGCTTGGCCGCGCAGCTCGGAATTCCGCAGGCCGAGGCAAAGGCCTACATCGAGCGGTACTTTGCGCGCTACCAGGGTGTGAGAGCGTTCATCGAGAAGACGCTCGAACAGACTCGTAGAGACGGTTCCGTGCGCACCATGTTCGGACGTTTGCGGCCGATCCCCGACATCGAGAGCCGCAATCCGAATCAGCGCGGCTTTGCCGAGCGCACTGCGATCAACACTCCGCTTCAGGGTACAGGCGCCGACCTTATCAAGCTCGCCATGATCTCCCTCGACCGAAAACTTGCGGAGCGAAAACTGAAAACGCGCATGGTCCTGCAGGTCCACGATGAACTCTTGTTTGAAGTGCCGCGCGACGAAACCGATGAAGCTGCGACCCTGGTCCGAACGGAGATGGAGGGAGTCGTGAAATTGAAGGTCCCGCTTGTCGCCGACCTTTCGTTTGGGCCGAATTGGAGAGATTTGAAGTGAGACCTTTTGCGGCCTAAACTGGTCCGTCCAGTAAACATTTGCCTTAAATGGAGGAAGCAAGATGAGCAAAGTCAGCCGAAGAGAGTTCGCGAAAAGCGTAGCCATCGCTCCAATTGGATTGGCTGCCGCATCCTCTCTCCTTGCGCAAACCGCCGCTGTTCCGCCGGCCGCGCCTCCAAAAACCGCCCCTGACCCTGAAGCCGCCAATCGCATCTTTTCCGTTGCCGAATCCGAGCCCTTTGCTGCTCCCCTTCAATTCGTTCGCAATGAAACGGCGCCGCGACTGAAGCCCTTCTCGTTGGGCGACGTGACTCTCAAGGCCGGCCCGCTCCAGCAGGCGCGCGACTGGAATCGCGGCTACATCATGCGTCTTCCGAATGACCGGCTCCTTCACAACTTCCGGGTGAACGCCGGACTTCCGTCGAATGCTAAACCCCTCGCCGGCTGGGAAGCCCCCACATGCGAAGTCCGCGGACACTTTGTTGGCCACTATCTTTCGGCGTCTGCCTTGCTCACTGCGGCGGCGAAAGACAACGCAGTCAAGGCGAAGGCCGACGAGCTCGTCACGGGATTGGCGGAATGTCAGACCGCCCTGAATCAAAATGGCTACCTCAGCGCATTTCCCGTTGAGTTTTTCGGCCGCCTCGACCGGCGCGAAAATGTTTGGGCCCCGTTTTACACGCTGCACAAGATCATGGCCGGCCTTTTGGACATGAAGACGCATGCGGCAAACGATCAGGCCCTCGATGTCGTCGTCAAAATGGCCGGCTGGGTTGATGCCTGGACCGCCGCCAAGTCCGTAGACCACATGCAGGAGATCCTGAACACCGAATACGGTGGCATGAACGACATCCTCTACAATCTTGCCGCCGTAACCGGTGACGACCGTTGGGCCCGCACCGGCGACCGCTTCACCAAGAAGATCTTTTTCACTCCGCTGGCCCTTCGCAAGGACGACCTCAAGGGACAGCACATGAACACCCACGTTCCGCAGGTGATTGGCGCGGCGCGGCGTTATGAGCTCAGTTCCGATTTCCGATTCGCTGGCGTTAGCCGGTTCTTCTTCGAAACCGTTTCTGAAGCACGCACCTATGCCACCGGTGGATCGAGCAACAATGAGCACTGGCTCACCGATCCCAACCATCTCGCCGCGGAGATGAAAATCAGCTCGCACCACCAGGAATGCTGCTGCTCGTACAACATGATGAAACTGGCGCGCCATCTCTACGCCTGGAGCGGCGACCCGCGCCTCATCGATTACTACGAACGCAATCTGCTCAACCACCGGCTGGGAGCGATCGAACCAGAGACGGGACACACGACCTATTTCCTGTCGCTCGCGCCCGGAGCCTGGAAGACAACCTGCACCGAGGATGCCAGCTTCTGGTGTTGCACCGGCACTGCAGTTGAGGAGTTTTCCAGGCTGAATGACACGATTTATTTCCACGACGACGACTCGCTCTTTGTCAATCTCTTCTTCGCCTCATCGGTGAGCTGGAAAGATCGCGGCATCCGCCTGGCACAGAGCACGAACTTCCCGGAGAGTGACCGCACAGAACTCCTCATTGAACAGGCTCCCGGCACAGCCTGGTCGCTCCATCTCCGGATTCCGTCGTGGACGGCGGCAGCGAATTCCGTCGTCGTCAACGGAAAGCGGCTGGAGGTTTCCGGCACTCCGGGCAGCTATTTGACCCTCACTCGCATCTGGAAAGCCGGTGATCGAGTCGAGCTCACGCTCCCGATGCGTCTCACTGCAGAACCACTCGCCGACAACATCTCGCAGCAGGCGTTTCTCTACGGACCGCTTGTGCTGGCCGGCCAATTTCCAAAGTCCGGGCTCGAAGATCATCTGGAGCACAATCAAGGTCCTGAGGTCGGTGAGGCTCCCGAATTAGAGATCCCTTCTTTCAGATCGAAAGGCGCCGATCCCAGCTCCTGGATTCGGCCGATTCCGGGCCAAGCGCTCGCATTTCGCACAACCGGACAGGATCGAGACGTAGACCTGAAGCCGTTGAACCAAAGTTGGCAACGGTTCGCTGTTTATTGGACTGTATCGTAGTTAGGGTAGCAAGCCAGAGGGCCTTGAGTCCGGCCAAATCCGCCGATGACTCGGTCGGTCGTCGCCCGCGCCCGGAACGTCCAATTTCCCCGAAAAAACCCTTGCATACTTATGCGCTTCCGTCGTATATTTATTCAAGCGCGGTTTCCGCTCTGCGGACCGCGCCTTTGCTTTGTTCGCGTAATAAAACGGTGTCCCTGGAATGAACGTCCAACGCCTTAACGTAATTCGCGAAGTGCTGGCCAGCTCGCCGGTGGCGAGCCAGGACGAGCTGCGCCGTAAGTTGCGCCGCCGCGGCATTCACGTGACGCAGGCCACGCTTTCGCGGGACATTCACCAGCTTCGCCTGTCAAAGGGCCCCGGCGGTTACGCGCTCCCCAATGGGCACAGCGCGCCTGCCGGCGCGGCAGCGGCGGAAGAAGATCAACCGCCTTCCCTCAATGAGATGATCGACAGTTTTGGTCTGCGCGTCCGTCAGGCGATGAATCAAGTGGTCTTGAACACGGTCATGGGCGGTGCGCAGCCGGTTGCAGCGGCTCTCGACCGTCAGGGATGGCAGGAAGTTGTCGGCACCATTGCCGGAGATGACACGGTTTTGGTCATTTGCACGGATTCGCGTCACGCAGGCGAAGTCGAAGCCCGGCTGAGGAAAATGCTGGACGTATGACCAAAACCTTACAAACCGCGATCGTGGGAGTGACTGGGTACGCCGGAGCTGAGTTGGCTCGGCTGCTCCTCCATCATCCCCGCCTGAAGAATCATCCGCCGGTCTTTGCTGGACGCGTGGATGCAAAGGATCAGGCGCGAGGCGGAGTTCCGCTTACCGAGATTCACCCTGAATTGGGAGATAACAACGGCAGCGCCAACCTGAAGCTCGAGGCCTTCTCCTGGGAACTCCTGGCCGAGCGCGGCGTTGACGTTTTGTTTTTGGCCACTCCGCACGAGCAATCGCGGGAGTGGGTGCCGGAAGCGCTCAATCGCGGGTTGCGCGTGATCGATCTGAGCGCCGCGTGGCGACTGACTGATGCGGCCAACCGCGCCGTATATGCCTTCGAGGACGAAGGAACCGAGTCGGCTGCATCCACGCAGGCAAAAGCCGTTTACGGCATGCCCGAACTGCATCGTAAGCAAATCGCGCCTGCCAAAC
>CAYYKV010000074.1:0-13599 GCA_964468605.1 uncultured Occallatibacter sp.
TGGCTGGCAGACAATGGATTTCCCGTGGGGCCGTTTCGTGTCGTCCGCAGCGAGGCAGAGCTGCATGAAGCAGTGGCTGCGCTAGGCGGGCAGGTGTTTCTGAAGATCGGACACGGCGGCTACGATGGCCGCGGACAGGCGCGCATTGGATTGGATTCGGCGGCGACGAGCGAAGCAATCGCCGACGCTTGGAGGGGGATTGGAGCCCGGCCTGCCGTGGCCGAGCAAGCTCTCGATCTTGAATGCGAGATCAGCGTGATGGCTGCGCGAAGCCCGTCGGCCGAGGTTCGCGTGTATCCGGCGGCCCGCAACCACCATGAGGATCAAATTCTGGCTTGGAGCGTTTTGCCCGCGGACGTGCCGACCGAACTCGAATCGCGTGCTGAGGCAGTGGCCGCAGATCTGATCGCGAAGCTCGGGATCGAGGGGCTGCTCTGCGCGGAAATCTTCATCACGCGCAAGGGCGAGCTCTTCATCAACGAGCTCGCTCCGCGGCCGCACAACAGCTATCACGAAAGCGAACGTGGCTGCACGACCAGCCAGTTCGAGCAGCTTGTGCGAGCGGTTTGCAATCTGCCGCTGGGCTCGACGGAGTTGATCAGTCCGGCGGCAATCGTCAACTTGCTTGGCGATGTATGGCTGACGGGCGAGCCGAATTTCGCTGCCGCGCTCGCGGTTTCCGGCGTGCGTTTGCACCTTTACGAGAAGCACACGCCCCGCGCTGGACGCAAAATGGGCCATTTGTCGGCGACGGGGTCGACAGCGGATGAGGCGCTGGAGCGGGTGCTGGAGGCGAAGAAGAGGCTCTAGCGCTTGATCCGATAAAGGACGTGGCGGCGGAGCGGATGACCCTCGGGCAACACGGGGTGATCGAAGTCGTCGCGAGGATTGTGGGTCATTCCGATTTTTTCCATCACGCGCCGGGAGCGCAAGTTTCCGGGGACCGTGAAGGACACGAGGTTTTCGAGGCCCAAATCCTCGAAGGCATAGTTGACCGCGGTGCGGGCGCCTTCGGTCGCCAATCCGCGGCCCCAGTAATGAGACGCGAGCCGCCAACCGATTTCGACTGCGGGCATGAAGGGCGCGTCGAAGGCGGGGACGAAAAGGCCGATGTAGCCAATGAAGGAATGA
Source organism: uncultured Occallatibacter sp. (assembly GCA_964468605.1). Lineage (GTDB taxonomy): Bacteria > Acidobacteriota > Terriglobia > Terriglobales > Acidobacteriaceae > Telmatobacter. Next base: position 1,132 of record CAYYKV010000074.1, read on the forward strand.
TTCTCGATCAGCTCGACTGCGAAGGGGCCGAAGCCGTGGCGCTCAAAGTGTGCGTCTATGCGGGCCACCAGAGAGTCTGACTCGGCGGGCGAGAGCGGAGCCGGCATGAATTCCATCACACGCGGATCGGCGTTCATTTTTTGGAAGGGTAGCCTGTCCGTCTCGCGCCAGCGGCGCAGCAGAAGGCGATCCGTTGTGATCGTGTCGCGCATGAGCCGCCAGATTTATCGACGACCAGACATCGTTCAGAGCGACGCTGCTTGCTCGGCCTTTTCCCACCGCTTGGGCCGCCGGTTCTGCTGCAAAACCTTCTTGCGCAGGCGAAGCGACTTTGGAGTGACCTCAACAAACTCATCATCGGCGATGAACTCGATGGCCTGCTCGAGGTTCAGTGTCTTGTAAGGCACAAGGCGGATGGCATCATCGGCGGTGGAAGCGCGCATATTTGTCATCTTCTTTTCGCGGACCACGTTAACGTCCAGATCGTTGTCACGCGAGTGCTCGCCAACAATCATGCCTTCGTACACTTCCACTCCCGCACCAACAAAGAGAATTCCGCGCTCCTGCAGGCCATTAAGCGCATAGGTCGTCGTCGGCCCCAATCGATCGGCGATAAGCGCGCCCGTGGGCCGCTGCGGAATCTCACCTTGATAGGGGATGTATCCGTCGAATAGCGTGTTCATCACTATGGTTCCGCGCGTCTCGGTCAGCATCTCGCTGCGCAGGCCGATGAGCCCGCGGCTGGGCACGCGAAACTCCAGGCGTACACGTCCCGAGCCGTGATTGTGCATTTTGGTCATCTCGCCCTTGCGCGGGCCGAGCTTTTCGATGACAGTGCCAGTGAATTGCTCGGGCACGTCGATGGTGAGGTGCTCAACCGGCTCCATACGCACACCGTCTACTACTTTCGTTACGATTTCCGGACGGCCCGCCATCAGTTCGTAGCCCTCGCGGCGCATCATCTCGATCAGGATGGCAAGTTGCAGCTCGCCGCGGCCCAGCACCTTGAAGCTGTCGGGGGAGCCGGTCTCTTCCACGCGAATCGACACATTGGTGAGCAGCTCTTTTTCCAATCGCTCGCGCAGGTTGCGGCTGGTGACGTATTGGCCTTCGCGCCCGGCAAAGGGCGATGTATTCACACTGAACTGAATGGCAATCGTCGGCTCGTCGATGACGATAAGCGGCAGCGGCGACGGATTCTCTACGCTGGTGATCGTCTCGCCGATGGTGATGCCTTCAATCCCGGCAACGGCTACGATGTCACCCATCGTGGTCTCTTCGGTCTCAATGCGCTTGAGCCCCGAGAAGGTAAACAGCTTGGTGATTCGCGTTTTGTAGAGCGAACCATCACGGCGCGAGATGTTGGCTTCGTCGCCGGCGTGCAACGTTCCCTGAAAGACCCGGCAGATCGCGATGCGGCCGAGGTAATCGGAATAATCGAGATTTGCAACCAGAATCTGCAGGGCTCCGGTGGGATCACCTGTGGCTTCCGGGATCGTTTCCACAATCGCCCGGAACAGCGGCTGCAAATCCACGCCCGGTTTGGTCGGATCGGTAGTCGCAGTACCGTCCTTGGCGACGGCGTACAAGACCGGAAAGTCCAGTTGCGATTCGTCCGCGTCCAGATCGATGAACAGATCGTAGATCTCGTTCAGCACTTCCTGGGGACGTGCGTCGGGCCGGTCGATCTTGTTGATGACCACAATGGGCGGCAGCTTAGCCTCGAGCGCCTTCGACAACACGTAACGCGTCTGGGGCAGCGGGCCCTCGGCGGCGTCAACCAGCAGCATCACGCCGTCCACCATTTTGAGCGCGCGCTCAACTTCGCCGCCAAAGTCGGCGTGGCCCGGCGTGTCCACAATGTTGATTTTTCCGCCGTCGAAGTTGATGGCTGTGTTCTTGGCGAGAATGGTGATGCCGCGCTCGCGCTCCAACTCGTTTGAGTCCATCACGCGCTCGGCTACCTGCTCATTGGCGCGGAAGGTTCCGGCCTGGCGCAGCATGCCGTCGACCAGCGTCGTTTTGCCGTGGTCAACATGGGCGATGATGGCGATATTGCGTATCGTCTGGCTCACAGAAGCAGTTTGTCCTTCTCTCGGGTTCGGCCGCGCGGGCCCTCGGAACGGTTAGGGGAGTGAAAGGTGAAAAATGAAAACATCCGCCGCACAGCGCGGCAGATTTCATTTTATCAGGCGAGGAACTTGCAGCCGATTCGGGGGCGCGAACACTGCGTAATCGAGCGACGGTCGATCGCGGAAGGCAACCATTCAACTGGCATTCACAATTCGGGCGCCATTAGCCCGATACGATGAGCGGGAGCGCGCTTGCAGGCCCGATTCACGCGACGCGGCTGCGGATTGCACGCAAGAGAATGACATCACTTCAGATAGGCATGCACCAGGTCGATGAGATCCTCGGCCAGCTCGGGCGCAATTTGCTCTTTGGCACCGTCAACCAAATGGAAACGGATATGTGTTTCGAGCACGTCGGCCATGAGGCTGTTGACGCCGCCGCGGACTGCGGCGAGCTGCATCAGTTGCCCGCCGCAATCTTCATCGGCTGCGAGCGAACGTTCCACCGCGTCCAGTTGGCCGCGGAGTTTTTTCAACCGCTGCATGAGCTTGAGTTTCTCCCGCTCCTGATGAGACATGCTCGGCTCCTTGACTGGATGATACCCACCCGGGGTATAGTATAGACCAAGGGGGGGTATAGTCACCCTGTCTCCATCTTATGCCTCTCCTGAGCTCCAACCCGTTTCTGTGCGCACTGCGCGTCGTGACCGGCGTTTTTCTGCTCACCGCCGTAGTTGCAGCCGCGCAGACGACCGACGGTTTACCTTCCGCGCCGGAGCCGCAGCGCCAAGCTGCGATCGATGGAGAGGTACAGGCTGAAGTTCAGCTTCCGTTCCAGCAGAAGGAGTCATACGTCATCCATTTCGAACGAGTGGGGCTCGAATTGTCAGAGATCGGGAACGATTCGGCCACGGAGGGAAGCTCTGGTGGCGCGGGGCCGACGGCGCCGCCAGAAGCGGAATCCCTCACCATGTTTCCGCACTCTGACACTGCTCCCTACTGGATTTCGGGCCAAGCCAACAGCATCCTTCAGATGCACGGGCATTTCCACTCGCCGTACGAGGGTCCGAACAGCCTCATCGACGACTTCGAAACCAAAGCCTCGGAGGTGACAACGCTCTATCTCGGCTATCAATGGCATGCAAACAAGCGCTACAGCACCGATTTCATCGTCGATCTGGAAAACGCCGGCGGGCGCGGCATCTCCCAGGCGCTGGGGCTGGCGGGGGCAACGAATCTCGACGTGGTGCGGAATCCCAACTTGAGCACCGAGCCCTATCTTTCGCGCGGCGAGATTCACCAAATCGTCGGCTTGACGAACGAGATGACCGACCAGGACCGCGGGCCTCTGGCACTGGCGACGAAGGTGCCCGTGCGTCGGTTTGAAATTCGCGTCGGCAAAATGAGCCTGCCTGACAGCTTTGACCTCAACTCCGTTGGCTCCGACAGCCACCTGCAATTCGTGAACTGGACGATCGATAACAACGGCGCGTGGGATTATGCTGCGGACACGCGCGGATACACCGTGGGCGGCATTTTAGAGTACGACGACAAGGTGTGGTCGGCGCGGTATGCCATCGCGGCAATGCCCACTATCGCCAATGGGACCGATCTCGATTGGGCTTTCAGCCGCGCAAACGGGCAGAACTGGGAGTTCGAATTACGCAAAGGGCTATTCGCTCAGTGGCTCAATCCAAAGCGGGGGGGCGCGATTCGCATGTTGAGTTATGTGAATCACGCACATATGGGCGACTACCGGGAGTCGGTCGACCAGTATCTCGACGGCCAAGTGACAACACCCGACATCACGAGGACCGAACGCTTTGGCGCGGTGAAGTACGGCTTTGGGCTGAATACAGAGCAGGAAGTGACCGACAGCCTGCGGATGTTTGCGCGTTTCGGGTGGGACGAGGACCAGCGTGAGTCATTTGCCTACACCGAGGTCGGGCAGACGATCCTTTTCGGCGGCGATTACAGCGGCCGGAGCTGGCGGCGATTGAACGACAAAGTGGGTGTGGCGTTTGTCTCTAACGCCATCAAGCGCGACCACCAGAACTATCTCCACTACGGCGGGCTGGGCTTCCTGCTGGGCGATGGCAACCTGAGCTATGGTCGCGAGGACATCATGGAGTGGTATTACAATGCCCATATCTGGCACGGTCTTTATGGCACGATTGGCGGCACGCAGATCGCGCACCCGGGCTACAACATCGATCGCGGGCCAGTGTACGTGACGACGGTGCGAGCGCACATCGACTTCTGAAGACGGGCGATGGCTGTCTTGAAGCCAGATTCCCTCATCGCCTGCGATATGCTTTCATCAAAGCCAGGTACTGGCTCTTCAAATCTTTCCATCGAGGTGCGTCTGCCGATGCGAAGTCGGAAATGCCAGCCGCAAGCGGGCGAGAACCCCCACCCCTGGAGGAGCGGCGTGCTCCGGCTTTGCACCGTAGTGACGTTCTCTCTGGTTCTGCTTGACCACCCCGCTGCGCAGACTGCAGAGTCGCTGAACCGCAGTCGTACGATCGAGGTGGCGTCGTTGGGAGACGCAAAGAGCGCAGAGGACATGCGGCAGGACATCGTCGATCGCCTGACCAGGAGCCGGCGCCTAATGGTCGTGGATACCTCTTCGGCCGCGGATCTGGTTTTGCGCGGAAGCTCGAGTATCTGGCCAACGGGCACAATCTCTCTGAGTCCTCATTCGAAAAGCGCGGTCGAGACGATCTACCAGGGCTTTCTTTCAGTTGAACTCGTGGATAAGTCCGGACAGGTTGTGTGGTCCTATCTAGTGACGCCCAGCCGCTTTCGCACCGCCAGCATTACGGATGACCTTGCCGATCAGGTGGTATTCCGCTTAATGGATGCGATGCAAGGAGGTGCAGCGGAATCCAATTCTCCTGCCTTTGCTTCGCCACGGTCGCGGATGGCTTTGCACGCGGCAGGTAGCACATTTGCCGCACCTCTATATCGCATGTGGTTTCAATCCTCGGGCATGTCCGTCGTCTATGATGCCGTCGGCTCCGAGGCCGGCATTGAAGAATTGGCAGAGGGCAAAGTGGACCTGGCCGCGTCCGACATGCCATTAGACAACCAGAACACTCCTGCGGCTCTCAAGGTGATCCAGCTCCCAACTGTCTTGGGAGGAGTGGTACCCATTTACAACGTTCCTTCGCTTGGCCGCACTCTGAAGTTGACGCCACAAGTGCTGGCCGGCATTTACTCCGGCGCCATTCGCAAATGGAACGATCCGCGCATCCTCGAGTCCAATCATGGAGCGCGTCTGCCCAATGCGGAGATTACGGTCGTCCACCGATCGGACGGCAGCGGCACAACTTATGTGTGGACCAGTTTTCTGTCGTTGGCCAGCGCGGACTGGAAGGCCTCAGCTGGAGCCGGAACTCACGTGGCATGGCCGAGCGGCATTGGCGCCGAAGGCAACGATGGCGTGGCTGAGCTGGTGGAGAAAACTCCCAACGCAATCGGCTACGTAGAGCTGATCTACGCCATTCAAAATGAACTGAACTACGCGGCAGTGCTCAATCCCGCGGGCGAGTTCATCAAAGCGGATTTGGCGAGCATAACCGCCGCCGCGAGCAGTACGACCGTTAAGAATGGCCAGGATTTTCGCTTCTCCATTCTCAATTCGACCAGCAAAGGCGCCTACCCCATCGCCACATTCACCTGGCTTCTGGTGCCGCGGCTGGGGACGAGCAAAGAAAAGAAGTTGGCCATCGCGAATCTGCTGAACTGGGCATTGACCTCGGGGCAAAAACAATGCGCCGCGCTGGGCTATGCGCCGCTTCCTCGGGAGGTTGTAGCCAGCGAGTTGCAGGCGGTGAGTGCCTGGAAGAGCAGGGAATAGGGATCAGGAGTGCGCGGCTTCATTTGCTTGGAGGGCAGGCACGATTCTCTCACTCAGGACTTTGAGCCTGGCCTCCAACATCATTGCAGATTCGGGTGTCGGCGCCGCGTTGACTGAAATCACTTCCTTTGATGAGCGCCCTTCTTTCGCCAGCTTTACCCACTCCGACATCTCTCCGACGTATCCGGCAAGCGCCTGCGAGGGAGTCTTGAGGACGTCAATTACGAGATATGCCGATGGCAGATCGCCCACCACGACCCACAACCACTCATCCACGCCGGGCCGGGATGGCTCAATGTGGAAGAAGAAGACCGCGACGACTTTTCCGTAGCTATCTCCAAAATAGGCTTCGCGGACGGATCTGCACCACGAGAATTTTGAAATATAGCGCTGAGCCTTTGAAGCCAACTCCAGCAGAAGCCGCGTATCTTCCTCGTCGTCGCCAAATAACCGATCGATTGGGATAACACCGCGGACCGGCAGCTCAGTGCTTGCTTGTGCCATGACTTGCCTCGAACTAAAAGTGCTGACTGAGCCCAATAACCAAAGCGTGTTTCGAAAATGGTTGTGTAGGCCCCATCGTCATTCCGCAGGGGCTAAAGCCCCGTGTTTTCCTGCGTTTTTCGGCCCAGCTAAAGCCGTGCCCTTGTTACAAAGCCGATTTTCGCAACACACTCCAAAATACAAAGCCGGAAATGGAATCGAGCGGCTCACTTGGCCGACGGCGTTTGTGTCTGGGCCTGCGACTGGTCGCGGAGGGTCACGATGACTTCGCCGGGCTTGGCGTAGTGCAGCTTCTCACGAGCCTCGCGCTCAATCGCATCCGGGTTGGAATTCAGCTGCTCGATTTTCTGGCGCATTTGCGCGTTTTCCTGCTGCAAGTCCTTGATCTCCTGCTGCAGTGCGCGGTCCTCGACGCGTTTCTGCTGCCAAACAGACAGTCCATGCTTGCCGTAGACCACGTGCCAAGTAACCAGCAGCGCCAAAACAACGGCAACTCCAGTGCCCGCCGGCCGCCAAAGGCGCTGCGTCCATCCAAACGTCCAAGTGCGCAGCGAAACAGGCTTCTTGCCTGTTGGCGCAGCCTTCACATGCACATTCTCTTCCGGCATTGATTTCCAATCCGTGCTTGCTGTCGGCGATTGGACATTAGCTCAGCACAAACTTCTCGGCCGCCGACCTTAACGCCTGCATATCGCGCTCGCTGCGCGCTTCGGTATAGGCTCGGACTACTGGTTCTGTCCCGGACAACCGGTAGCAAACCCACGAGCCATCGTCCAAAATCAGCTTGAGGCCGTCGGTCCTGACGACCTGGACAACCTTGCGCCCGCTCAACTCCTTCGGATCAGCCTTCAACTTCTCAGTGAACGCGGCTTTCTGCTCCGCGGTCAAGTGGAAGTTCTCGCGAACCGGGAAATAGGAACCAACCTTGGCAAAAAGCGCCTTCAATTGTGCACCAAGACCGATGCCGCGCGTGGCCACCATCTCCGCCACAAGCAGGCCGGCAATCACACCATCCTTCTCGGGTACGTGGCCGCGGATGGTGAGGCCGGCGGACTCCTCGCCTCCGATGGCTATCTTGTCCTGATCGATCAGCGCGCCGATGTATTTGAACCCAACCGGCGTTTCGTAGAGCGGGACTTTGTAATGTTCGGCCAGGGCATTGATCAGGTTGGTGGTCGCGACACTTTTGGCCACGCCGTTCTTCCAGCCACGCGTTTCTACCAGATAATCGAAGAGCAATGCGATGACATAATTCGGCTGGATAAATGTTCCATCGCCGTCCACGATGCCGAAGCGGTCCGCGTCGCCGTCGGTAGCGATCACGAGAGCCGCACCGATCTCTTTCATTTTTTCCTTCGCGGCACCCAACAACTCGTCGGAGGGCTCCGGCGCGTGGCCGCCAAAGAGCACGTCGCGGTAGTCGTGGACGGTCTCGACGGTGACGCCGGCCTGGCGGAGAAGGTGGCAGGGATAGCCGCGGCCGGCGCCCCAAAACGGATCGTAGACCACTTTGATGCCTGACCTGGCGATGGCTTTCAGATCGACGAGCTCGGCGAGACGCTTGAGGAAGGCGGGCTTCACGTCCGCAGTCTCAAATTGGTCCGTCGTTGCGCGGGGGCTTGGAATGCCGCCGCCTCCGCCGCCCGCAATTTTGTTGATCGCGGCTTCAATTTGTTGAGTCGCTTCTGGCAAAGCCGGCGCGCCATCGGGCGTGGAGTATTTGATGCCGTTGTATTCGGGCGGATTGTGCGAGGCAGTGAAGTTGATGGAGCCTGAAGTCTTGAGGGTGCGGACGGCGTAGGCGATGGCTGGCGTGGGAGCGGCTTCGGGGATCACGATCGGCGTGACGCCCGCGCCGGCCAGCACGCGCGCCGCCTCGGCTACAAAGCTCTCGCCCAGAAAGCGCGGATCGCGCCCGACGAGCACGCGATGAGGCGCCGGGAGCGTCTTCACATACGCGGCGATCCCAGCCACCGCCAGCCGGATATTGGCCACCGTAAATTCGTCTGCAACAATCGCGCGCCATCCCGAAGTGCCAAATTTGATCGCTGTCGTCATCCGTTTCCCCCGTGCTGCGGCTTCGGTGGCCGCAAAGTTCATACTGCAACACCGGGCCCAGATCGGCAAGTTGCCGTGCATTCACCATCTTGAAACGAACCATGAAAGACTACGCGAGGCCATATGGGCGTAAAGTGTTGGCAGAATCGTTTTTATTGTGGAGGGGCCAAATGCTCGAATTCAATTCGTCCGCCCGGATCGTACTGACCACCGTGGTGAGCCCCGAGGAGGGCACGCGCCTGGGCCGCACGCTCGTGGAAGAGCGCCTGGCAGCTTGCGCCACACTCCTTCCTCCCGTTCACTCGATCTATCGTTGGCAGGGCAAGATCGAGTCGTCGGCGGAGACGCTGCTTCTATTGAAGACCGCGAGAGAACAATTGCCCGCCTTGGAAACGCGCCTGCATGAGCTTCACAGTTACCAAACCCCAGAGTTCCTGGTGCTGGGGATCGAGTCTGGCAGTCACACCTACCTGCAATGGCTGCGCGCCAGTTTGGACATGCCGCAAGGTACCAAAGTATAAACGAACGTCATCGCCGGCAACCGACCCTCTGGTATTCTTGTTGGGGTCTGTCCTCATGCGTTGGCTCCTTATTGTTTTTCTCGTCTCGCTCGGAGCGCTGCTGGTTGCGGCCGCAGGGGCAGCCCGTCACGTTTGGCTGCATCGCGCGAAGCCGGGGAGCAGACCGTCTGCTGATATTTAGCCGGCCGAGGAGCCGGGCCTCGAACTGAAGTCCTGATCATTTTGCAATGAGATGACTAAACCGGCTATTTTGCCGGAAACAGTCCGTCAACGTGTGGTCATACACTGAATGCTGTCGCAAGTTTGAAGAATGATTAAAGTTTTGTTGCCGAAAGGATCTCCCCCAAACGTGAGCACCAAGACCCCCGATCTCGCGAGTTCCAAGGGCCCGATAGAGATTTCCATCGCCCATAGCCCCGATTCCGACGATGCCTTCATGTTTTATGGCCTGGCGACCAACAAGGTACGTGTGCCCGGCTACCGCTTCAACCACACGCTCTGTGACATTGAGACTCTCAACCGCCGCGCCCGCGATGAGGCATTCTACGATGTGACGGCCATCAGCTTTCATGCCTATCCGTATTTGCAGAACAACTACACGCTGATGGGTTGCGGTGGCAGCGTGGGTGAGGGCTACGGCCCAATGGTCGTTTCCAGCCACATGCTCGACGTGAACGACCTCGGCCGTATCCGCGTTGCGGTTCCGGGGACGCTGACCACGGCCTATCTCGCGCTCAAAATCCTCAACCCGGAGATTAAGACGGTTACAGTCCCGTTCGATCGCATCATTCCCGAGATTCTGGCGGGCACTTACGATGCCGGACTGATCATTCACGAGGGGCAGCTGACTTATTCGACCAGTGGTCTTTTCAGGGTGATTGACCTTGGCGTCTGGTGGCGCGAAACGACGAGCTTCGTATTGCCGCTCGGCGGCAACGCCATCCGCCGCTCGCTCGGCGCCAAAGCGCATAAGCTCATCTCCAAAGCGCTGCGCGACTCGATCCGGTATGCATTGGACCACCGCGAGCAGGCACTCGAATACGCCATGCAGTTCGCCCGCGACCTGGACACAACGATGGCCAGCCAATTTGTGAGCATGTATGTGAACGAGCGTACCCTCGACTATGGCGCCGATGGCCGGGAGGCGATCCGTAAACTGCTGACTATGGGCTACGAACGCGGCATCATCCCCATTGCCCCGCAAGTCGACTTTGTGGATTAGTGAATTTTCAGGCTGCGCAGGGTTGGTGCAGTTGCACGCGACGGCGCTGCTTTCTTGTCCCGTTGCGGACACAGTAACCTTAGGGCCCTCATTCCGCTCTACGGTCATTGTGCCGGCCCAACAATCTCCGCGTGGTTTCTAAATGTTTTCTAATCTCTGCCGATGCATCCAACAAGGAGTTTTGTTTGGATGCCGTCGCATTCGTATCCCGTCTTCCTTCTTGCGTCGCCTGATCCGGCTCTTCTTGGTGCCGTCGAACCCTTGCTTTTGGCCGCGGGCGCGCGGGTCGATGTGGTTTTGTCCGCTGAGGCCGTGCGCGCTTTCATGACCAGCGGGAATCTGCCAAGCCTGCTTATGCTCGATGCGAGCCTGCCCGGCATGCCGATCGGCCAATTGCTCGCCGCGGCGCGGTCCCAAGGCGCCGCGCCGCGCTTCCCGATTGTTCTGATTGCAGACACGGTAACCCAGGAATGGATCGATTGCCTCGCGGACGGCGCGGTTGACGATCTCATCCTGCGCTCTGCTGAACTCGCCTATTGGCAGCTGCGGATTGACCTTGTGATGCGCGATCAGCGGATGGCACAGGAGCTTGAAACTCTTCGCGACGCGGCCATCCGCAACGCTCAGTTTGACCGCCTTACCGGTATTTACAATCGCGAGACGATGCTCGCCATGCTCTTCCGCGAGACCGACCGCGTGCAACGCATGGGTAGCTCCCTCTGCCTGTTGCTCTTCGATATCGACGACTTCGGCCACTGGAATTCACGGCTGGGCGTGGACGCCTGCGACGAGCTGCTTTGTCAGGTGGCCAGCCGCACCGGCGCGCTTTTGCGCAGCTACGATCTGCTGGGACGGCCCGGCATGGACGAGTTTCTGGTTGCGCTGCCTGCGTGCAGCCCCGCCAGCGCCATGATTTTGGCTGAGCGTCTCCGCATGGATGTTTTTTCAGTGCCCTTTCGCGTAGCGAGCGAGGCAATCCGGCTTTCCGCGTGTTTTGGTATCGCAAACAGCCGCGGCCGCTCTCCGGTGGTGGTTCTGCGCGAGGCTGAGAAGGCTCTCGAATGGGCCAAGGCCGCCGGACCGGAATCGATCCAGTGTTTCGGATGCCCACCCGAACCCCATGCGTCGCCGGTGACTTTTCTCGCCGGGAGTTCAGGCGACGAGTTGCTTGCGTGGTAGCGCAGATTTCTCCGAGACCACCCTTTTCGTCCGTTGCGTGGGCGGCGGACGAAAAGGGATGGGAAATGCAGGCGTCAGATCTACCCACTCACGCAGTCGCCGCAGCTGCCGGTTCCAGGAATTCCTGAAAGACCTCGTTTGAAAGGAGCCGTCCGCGCGCGGTGAGGCGAACGTTTGCGCCGTGAGCGACCAGCAAGCCATCTTCGACCAGCCGCTCGACTGTTTCGATAGCCGGTGCGACCATCTCGGGGCCGAATTCGCGTGTGAGCGCATCGACGTCAACACCTTCATTTATGCGCAACCCGAGAAACCATGCTTCCTCGTGCTGACGCGCCGGTGGGAGCCATGTGGTTTCGGGCGGCGCTGGACCTGCGAGATACTGCCTCAGATCGTCGGTCGTCGTTGCGCGCAGCACGTTTGGCGGTTCTGCCAGGCCTCTGGCGCCGTTCCCAAAGGCCCCTGCATGCATTGCCATGGATGACGCGTCCAAGCCGACGCCCAGATACGCCCGCCGCTGCCAATAGCGCAGATTGTGCCTTGATTCAAATCCGGGGCGAGCGAAATTCGAGATTTCGTATTGGCCGAGCCCGGCTTCTTCCATCCGCTCAATCGCGCGCTCATACATTCGGGCGATTACATCGTCGCCCGGAACCAGATCGGCGCGATAGCGTACGCCACCCTTGAGCACTTCAAGGCCGAGGCGCGAATCCTCGTCCACCTCAAGCATGTACACGCTGGCGTGGGGAACGCCGGATTCCAGGAGAGCAGCCAGCGACTCTTCCCACGAGATCAATGTTTGTCCCGCCAGGCCCGCGATCAGATCTACATTCAGGTTCGCAATTCCGGCCGCACGAAGACGCCGAAGATCAGCCCCTACCGCCTCACGGTCGTGAAGCCGGCCACAGGCGCGCGCCTCGCTGTCGACGAACGATTGCACGCCAAGGCTTACGCGATTGACACCCGAGGCCACGATCGCGTCCAGAGTCGCGTCCGCCAGCTGCCCTGGCGCGCACTCCATGGTGATCTCGGCGTCGGCGTCGAGATCGAATT
>CAYYKV010000075.1:0-13533 GCA_964468605.1 uncultured Occallatibacter sp.
TCTACTCCACGCGCGGCTGCCCGGCGCAGTGCACCTTCTGTCTGTGGCCGCAGACCCTGAGCGGGCATGCATGGCGCAAGCGGTCCAGTGACGACGTTGCCGCGGAAATGAAATGGGCCAAGGAGAACTTCCCTGAAGTGAAGGAATTCTTCTTCGACGACGATACCTTCAACATCCAGAAGGTTCGCACCATAGAACTCTGCGAAAAGCTGAAGCCACTCGGCATCACCTGGAGCTGCACTTCCCGCGTCACCACCGATTACGACACGCTGAAGGCCATGCGCGAAGCCGGATGCCGTTTGCTCATCGTCGGCTTCGAATCCGGCGATCCGCAGATCCTCAAGAACATCAAGAAGGGCGCAACCGTCGAGCGTGCCCGGGCCTTCGCCAAGGACTGCCACGACCTGGGTCTGACCATCCACGGCGACTTTATCCTCGGACTTCCCGGCGAAACGAAAGAATCCATTCGCAACACGATCAACTTCGCCAAGTCGCTGGACGTCGAGACGATTCAGGTTTCGATCGCTCATGCCTATCCCGGCACCGAGTTTTACGAGTACGCGGCGCAGAACGGATTCATCACCAACCAGAACATGCAGGACGGCGGCGGCCACCAGATGGCGCATATCGAGTACCCCGGCCTGCCCACCGATTACATCATGGAGATGGTCCACCGCTTCTACGACGAGTACTATTTCCGTCCCAAGGCCGCCTTCCGCGTGGTGTGGAAGGCCGTCATGAACCGCGATTTGCCTCGCCTTTACGTCGAGGCCAAGTCGTTCCTCAAGCTGCGCGCGCAACGCAACAAGATGGTGAAGGAGTCGCGCAGGCAGCAGGCTACGCCCACTGCCCCCGCTGGCGCCGGCGCATAGGCACTCTCCTGTTCTCAACGTCGGGGGCGGCGCAGTTGCGTCCGCCCTCGATTTGTTTGGCACTTGAACTCTGGGGTTGATCGACTCGCCAATGCCGCACCACTCCCTTTCGTCGCGTCAATATTTGATTTTGGGGCTCGTAGCGGTTTGCGCTCCTCTGGGCGACGCCTGCCTGGCACGCGGCATGACCGCGATTCCCTCGATCTCGCTTACCCATCCGGGCTCGCTCATCGTTGCCGTCTTCACGCCCTGGATCGCGGCGGGCATTGCTCTTCTCATCGGTTTTTTCGCCAGCTATCTTACTGCGCTATCCTGGGCCGATCTCACTTTTGTTTTGCCTGCCACGGCCGCTGGCAATGTAATTGTGGAACTTCTTTCCAAGTTCTGGCTGCACGAAGCGATTTCGTTCGAACGCTGGGCCGGCGTCGTGCTCATCACTCTCGGCGTGAGTTTCGTCGCGCAGGGTCCCGCCCTTACCGAGCGGCCCGTTTCCGCTGCCAAGGGGCCGCTACCAGATGAGGCCGTCGCCTCAGAGGGGCCGCCGCGGTGACGATCTCGTCCTCAGTTGCGCCTCTCGTCATATTCACAAATCCATGGCTTGCTGCCGCGGCGATTGGGGCCGTCGTGCTCGCCTCCACGACCGGGGAAGTGCTTACGGCAGCCGCCATGAAGTCCATCGGCGACCTCGACTTGATCCGCGCCAGATCCGGCCTCAAAGGCGCAATTCGCGCCGTCGTGACCAGCCCGCTGTTCTTTTCCGGAGTCTTTTTTCTCGCGCTGGCGTTTTTCTCGCTGCTCTTCGCTCTCAATCACCTCAACCTGAGCCTGGTTGCTCCGGCTTCGGCGTCGCTTACGCTGGTAACGAACGCGGTCGCCGGCAAAATCTTCCTCAAAGAAAACGTCGATCGCCGCCGCTGGGGAGCAGCCATACTCGTTTGCATTGGCGTATATCTGCTGGCGCACTGAGAGATGGCACCTGGTTGCTAGCTTCCAGCCGCTAGTTAGTGGATGCCTTCACGAATCGCATGAATCCGCGCGGTTTCAAGTCGGGATCCAGGAACTTCCGCGGCTCGCCAATCGCTGCGCATACCGCCTCCGCCGCCAAATGGCCACTTCGCGCCGCGCTTTCCATGGTCGAGGGCCATCCGGTGGCAATCCAGTCACCAGCCAGTTCGCAGTTCGGCCACGGCGAGATGGATGTCGGTCTTGCCGCATCGATCCCCGGCGGCACGGTGAAGGTTGCCCGAACTTCCTTTACCAGCGCTGCCTTTTCGACCTTCGCCGCTGCAACCTCCGGAAAGAACTCTGCAAGCTCGCGCACTGCCAGATCAATCGCCTCTTCGCGGCTCATCGCGGCGAATTTCTGCGAAGCGCTGACGACGAGCTCGAGGTAGCTGCCCTTCGAATTGCGCCAGGGCTGAAGCCGGCCCTTGTTGTATAGCCAATGAATCTCGCGGTCGAGCAGAACCGCGTGGTCCAGATCTGTGATCGCGCGGTCAAACCACAAGTGGACGCTGCAAATGGGCCCATGTTCATGCTTTGAGATTTGTTCGACCAGTGCGTCAACGCCATCTGCAGGCGGCATGTGCGGCAGCAGCTTCGCCGTTCCCTCAAATGGGAGGGCAAGCACAAGAAAATCCGCGACGACATCGCCCATCCGCGTTGACACCGTCCACTGCGATGTCTCCTCGTCCCACGCCGCCTTTTCCACGCTCGCGTTGACCAGCACTTCGCCGTCGCGCTCGCGCAGATATTGCTCCACTCCGGAATAGAGCTCGCTCAGCGGCACAGTGCTCATCCCCATGCTGCCCGCCTCAGCGGAGTTCAGAAAAAGCTCGCGGATCACTTTGGCGGCATACGGCAGCGCGATCACGTCCACATCGCCGTTCAGCGCGCTCGCAATCACCAGCCGCCAGAAGCGATCGATCGCCCCCTGCGTCTGCCCGTTGCGCCTGAGCCACGCCCCAAGCGTCTCTTTCGAATCCGGAGGCACGGGACGCATGAGCGTCCGAAATGCCCGCGCCAACGCCAGCTTGTCGTCGCGCGTGAGCGCCTTGGCGGCGAACAAGCTTGGCAGCCCGTGCAACGGAGCCGGCAACCAGCGCGACGATTTCAGCAGCGTGCGCCGTCCGCCTGGCTCGATCATGGTGATCGCGTTCGTCCAGTGAATGCGATCCGCGACGCCGATGCGCCGGTAAAAGCCAATCAGATTTGTGCAACAGCCGAAGAGCACGTGCTGGCAGTTGTCGATGACTTCGTCCACGCCCGGATGGCTGTAGGAGCTAGCGCGCCCGCCAAGGTAGCCGCGCCGCTCGACGAGCTTTACGCGCAGCCCGGCTTCGGCCAGCGCGCACGCAGCGCTCATGCCGGCCACGCCGCCGCCCACCACGATCGCCGTTTTGCCCGGGCCTGCCTGGAATTCATTCACGATCTCGCTGCTCTCCTGGTGCTGCCACTCCTATCATCGCCGAAAGCGCGTGCCATGCCAGCCAGAGTAATCCGTCTCGTCAATCCATTCTGAGTCGAAGGGACAGGCGCTCTCAGAATTCCAAGCCAACTGACCACTGAATGCCTCGCGCAATTCGTTGACGTTCCCGGGGCATGTGCTTATGATGGTCGAGATTACCAGACCACTTTTGCATCGAGGCGTGTTAATGCCAGACTGCACGAAATGCGGCCAACCGCTCAGAGATGGCGCGACCTTCTGCGGCCAGTGCGGAGCCGCTGTCAAGCGCTGTCCCAAGTGCGGCCAACTGCTTCCAGATGGCTCGATTTTTTGCGGTCAGTGCGGCGCCGCCGTCAACCAATCTTCTCCCGATCCTCAGACTCCCCCTTACCAATCTGCGCCCGTCGCCGGTGTGAATCCGATCCAGGCGCCCGCCGCAACCGCCTGGGTCAACTTCACAGTCGTCGATTATGGAGGTTTTTTCGGTCAAATCACGAATACCATCGTTGTCGATGGCTATGACGTACGAACGGTCCAAATTGGTGAAACCGTCGTTTTCGCGATCCCGGCTGGGAGCCATGTGATCCAGCTTGTGCAGGTGTACCACAGCGCCGCAACTCTAAACATCGCCATCACGCGCAAGTCGAACCAGTTGGAATTCGCCGTCTCAGCAGGAGCCCAGGCCGTCGTCGTTGCCGAGTACGGGTACCTTCTGGGAAAATTCAGTCTCTCGCTGAAATGAGGCATTGCCTGCCGCATGCGAGGCGGGCGCGCATCTTCGTATCGCACTCATGGATGATGGTGGGCAGTGAGGGACTCGAACCCCCGACTTCCTGCTTGTAAGGCAGGCGCTCTAACCAACTGAGCTAACCGCCCACTCCGCCGCTCGCGGGCCGTGGCCTGACTTCATGATACCAGCGCTCGTGATGCGGAAGGTGCGGCGCAACCGCTTGATAAACTCACCCCGTGGGCCAACTGATCGTGAACGCCGACGATTTCGGGCTGACCGCAGGCGTCAATCGCGCCATCGTCGAATTGCACGGCCTTGGCCTTGTCACCAGCGCATCGCTCATGGCTCGTGCCAGCGCCACTGAGGAAGCCATCGAGCTCGCCCAATCCATTCCGGCGCTTGGAGTTGGATGTCACATCGTTCTCGTCGATGGCGAACCGGTTCTGCCGCCCCATCAGATTCCCACGCTCGTCGATTCGCAAACGGGCTGCTTCCCCTCCTCGCTCAATCCTTTTCTGGCGCGCCTCTTCGCCGGACGCATTCGCTCCGCCGAAATCGAGGCCGAAACCGGAGCGCAGATCGACTTCCTCCAGCAACGAGGCGTTCGCGTGACTCACATTGACACGCACAAACATACCCACGTCCTTCCTGCTGTCCTCCGACCAGTCCTTCGCGCCGCGCGCGCTCGCGGAATCCGCGCCATCCGCAATCCCTTCGAGCCGGAGTGGGCTATCCGCGCCACGCACGGCGCTCCCTGGCTTCGAATCGCGCAGATAGCCGGTTTGCGCTGGCTTGAACCTATTTGTCGTCGCATCCTCGACAGCGAAGGATTCGTCACGAGCAGCGGCACCATCGCCGTCGCCGGCACCGGCGTTCTGGACGCGGACACACTGCGTTCCCTGCTTCAAAGCCTGCCGGCCGGCACTTGGGAACTCGTCACGCACCCCGGCTATAACGACGCCGACCTCGCCCGCGTCCGCACTCGCCTGCGCGCTTCGCGCGACATCGAGCGCTCAGCCCTTATCGCCCTCAAAGAATTCCCGGCCATTGAGCTCGTTTCGTTCGCCGCGCTCCAGCAGCACTCGCCTTGACCGGGGAAGCACGCGCATTTACCGTGTATTCGCCGGCATGCTCATTTGCTGACTCCGTGCATCCTCCGTCCACTCCCGCGCGTCCAAGACGTGGCGGCAAATCGAATCCTAAGAAGGAAACATGCGCATCGGGATTACCTGTTATCCCACTTATGGCGGCTCGGGCGTTGTGGCCACGGAGCTGGGCATCGAGCTCTCCAACCTCGGCCACGAAGTGCATTTCATCTCGTACTCGCAGCCCTTCCGCCTTAACGGACGCGACGACGGCATCTTCTATCATGAAGTTCCCGTTTCCAATTACCCGCTGTTCGAGTTTCCCCCGTACGATCTCGCGCTCGCCTCGCGCATGGCGGAGGTCGCCGAGTACTACTCGCTCGATCTGCTTCACGTTCACTACGCCATTCCCCACTCCGTCTCCGCGCTTCTCGCTCGCCAGATGCTGGCCGCGCGCGGCCGCCGGTTGCCTTTCGTCACCACGCTCCACGGCACCGACATCACGCTGGTCGGCCTCGATCGCAGCTATTTGCCCATTACTCGGTATGCAATTCGGGAGAGTGACGGCGTAACCAGCATTTCGAATTATCTCCGCGACAAAACCATCGCTGACTTTGGCGTCACGCGTCCGATTGAGACCATCACCAACTTCGTCAATTGCGATGTCTACACTCCCGTTAAAGACGAAGCTAAGCGCGCCCGATGCCGCGCTCAATACGCCGCGCCCGATGAATCGCTGCTGGTTCACCTTTCCAATTTCCGCCCGGTGAAGCGCGTCACCGATGTCGTCAAAATCTTCGCGCTCGTGGCGCGGGAGCGCCCCGCGCAGCTTATTCTTATCGGCGACGGCCCAGACCGCTCCTCGGCCGAGTGGCTTGCTCACGACCTTGGCATTCATTCCCGCATTCATTTCCTGGGCAAGCAGGAGCGCGTCAGTGAATTGCTTGCACTCGCCGATCTCCTCCTGATGCCCAGCGAACTTGAGTCCTTCGGCCTTGCCGCTCTGGAAGCCATGGCCTGCAAGGTACCGTCGATTGCAACGCGAGTCGGCGGGGTTCCCGAACTTATCGACGAAGGCATCACCGGGCTGCTGTTCCCGGTCGGCGATATCGAAGCCATGGCTGCCGGCGCCTTGAGCCTGCTGACCAATCCGTCCCGGCTCGACGCCATGCGCGAGGCCGCCCGCCAAACCGCGCAAAAGCGCTTCTGCGCAACGCTCGTGGTTCCCCAATATGTCCGCTTCTACGAAAAGATTCTGGGACAACCAGGGGCATAGACTCGTTACTACAATATATTCGGCCTTCATTCGTCTCCACAATTGATGAGTGTGCCGCCGAGCGTTGCGCTGATGACCGAGCAGAACCAGCAAATCGCCGAGATCATCGAGAGCGAAGGCTTCCGGCTGCGTAACTTCATCCGCAGGCGCGTGACCAACGAGTCCGACGCAGAGGATCTTCTTCAAGAGGTCTTTTTCGAAGTCATTGAAGCGTTTCGTCTTCACGAGCCGGTGAGCCAGTGGAGCGCCTGGATGTTTCAGGTCGCCCGCAACCGCATCGTCGACTTGTTCCGCAAGAAGCGGCTCTGGGTCTTCGCGGATGAGCCGGCAAAAGCACCGGATGAGGGAGAAACATCGCTACTGGACATGCTTCCGTCACCTGAGGCCGGCCCCGCCGAAGCATACGTGCGCGGCGTTCTGCTCGAAGAGATCGAGGACGCACTCGATGAACTTCCCACGGAACAGCGCAAGGTCTTTATCGCTCACGAGATCGATGGAGAAAGCTTCAAGGAGATTGCCGCACGTACCGGCGTGAGCGTCAATACACTGCTCTCGCGCAAACACTACGCGGTCGCCCATCTGCGCCGGCGGCTGAGCGCCATCTATAACGAATTCATCAATTCAGGAGATATACCGAAATGAAAACCGATCACCCGCAGCACGTTGTTGCCAAAATCGTCTCTCGCGCTGTTAAGTTCGTACTCTTCGCATTGCTCTTTCTCGCCGTGCTAGCCCTGATTGGCTGGGTGGTTATGAGCCTGTGGAATTGGCTCACGCCCGCGCTCTTCGGGTGGAAGATCATTGGCTACTGGCAGGCCGTTGGGCTAATCATCCTGTGCCGACTTCTCGTTGGTGGATTTGGCGGTCCCCGTGGTCGGCGCGGCCCGTGGCGCGGACGCATGCGGGAGCGCTGGGAGCAGATGACGCCTGAGGAGCGCGAGAAACTCCGCGAGGGCATGCGCGGCTGCTGGGGTTCCGCTCCGGCATCCCCGCCATCCGATCCGAGCCCCGCAGCGTGACGGTGTGAATTTGGGCGGGTCGCCCCGCCCATTGATGACCACTTCGCGATTCCAGATCGGCAGCGAGTCCTCGATGTCCCTCGCCACCGGATCGCAACGGCAAATCTGCAAATTCACTCAAAAATCTCTTGTCAAAAGCACCGCTCTTCGGAATATCCTGCTTTTATTGGAGGTCATCCATGAGAATCGGGAGAGGATTGTCTTTTGCTTTGGTTTGCGCGCCGATGCTGCTTTGGGCACAGACAGCGGGCGGCCACTTCGATGGCACCTGGACCACGAATATGTCCTGTGATGCGAGCGCCCACATGCCTGCCTACACGTGGACATTTGTCAGCACAATTTCCAACGGCGCCTTCCACGGCCAGCACGGCGAAGAGGGGGGGCCAGGTTATCTGGTGATCGACGGGACGATAGGGCCCGACGGCATGGGGAAGCTGCATGCCAAGGGGAAGGTGACGGCAGGCAAAGCAGGCCTCGTGACCGAACTCAAGGGCAACAAATACGACTATTACATCGATGCAACATTCACCGACACATCTGGCACGGGTAAACGCGAAGAAGGCGCGGGCATTCTGGGCCGCCCCTGCTCGTTCCAATTCACGAAGCAGACGGATGCAAACGCGCCGCCGGCAACGCCGCCGCCCGCGCAATAGATTTCCGGCCGCGCAGATGCGCCATTCGCCAAGGGCGGCTGGGTCCGATTACAGGTGCGTCTTGCGAGAACCTGAGTTCAAGGAGAACGAAGCCGTGACTGCGCGCAAGATCCAAGTCGACGCACAATTCTCTCGGACCGCGGTCCGCATCTTTGCCCTCAACGATCATCTCAACCAGATTCTTATCGAGCATCTCGACCCTGTTGCCTGGAAAGCCCAACCTCCCGGAAAGGTTCGCACCATTGCAGCCATCTTCACGCACATGCACAATGTGCGCACGAAATGGATCAGGCTCACGGCGCCCCGCCTGGGAGTTCCGTCACAGCTCAGCCGCGCGCACTGCACGCCACGCCAGGCTCGTACGGCATTGGCACGCAGCGCCGACAAATGTGGGAAGATGCTCGCCGAGGCGCTGGGTAGCGAGGGCGGGCGCGTGAGAAAGTTTCGCAAGGACGGATGGTCGCGCCCATGGCCGGCTGGGCCGGAGATGCTCTGCTACATGATTTCTCACGAAGCGCACCATCGCGGACAGGTGTGCATGATTGCGCATCAGCTCGGATTTCGGCTGCCGGGCAAAGTGACGTCTGCGTTGTGGAGATGGGACGAGCTATGGAAGGAGTGAGTCGTGCCACGCCGCCCCCGAGTGTCGCTTTCGAATCCTTTGGCGGATTTCAATTGCCGGTTTGGCGCTTCCCAAAATGATAGCTGAGGCCGGCGTTTACATTCATTTCGTCAATTCCGGGGTTTGACGGCACAACAAACGCATTCGAGAAATGGAAGTCACCCACTGCGACTCGTAGATCGCACCGCCCGCTGAGGGCAAACTGAATCCCCACGCTTTGCTGCAGGCTGATGTTCTCGTAGGAACCGTCGACGGAGAGCGCCTTTTGCGTAAACCCGATCACGCCACCTTTGATGAGGTAGTATGGTTTCCATCTTTTCCCATCGCGCCACATCATGCGCAATCCGGCCGGCGAAATGCCCAGCCCTTCAACATTCACAAATCCGGGAGCCAGCGGATCGCCAAAAGAGTCGGTGTGGGCCGGCTGCTTCAGGAACACGATAGGCAGAATCTCAGCCACATAATCCATGCGTGCGCCGATGAATTTTCCCCAGGAGTGACGGTCGTACTCAAGCCCACCCACGTGCAGATAACTCCACCATGTGTAAGCGAAAATGTGGTAGTGGCCAAATGAGCCGAGCCCCTCGAAAACCAACTCACTATCAACCGGCGCACGAAACGCTTTCCGGCCTTCGGAGTCGCCTCGCTCATAGGCAGGTCCAGCAACGGGCGTCCACGTCAGCCCAGCCGACATGCGGCCAAAATAGTTTGGAAGCCCGGGAATGCGATATGGAACAGGATCCGCCACACTTTGTAGCAGGGCGAAGTCCGAATGCTGAAATCCACCTTCGACACGAAAACCGAGCCTATGCGACAACGGCGTATCGAGCCCGCCGCCAAGGAACGTCGTGAAGGATGCACTGTCGCCGAGCGCACCATTCGCTCCCCAGTGCTGATTCAATCTCCCGTCCCCCGCGAGGGCCTTCACGAATAGGCCTTCGCGGCCAAATCGCCGTTCATACTGTCCTCCAGCCAGGATGAAAACGACGTTTTGAGACGCGCCCAGATTCGTCCCCTGGTATCCGGACACATCCACAACGAAGCGCAGGCGGTGGAACCAGGGAAACGTAGCAGAAGCATCCCAACCCGCCAGCGGTTGCCGCGCTCCCGGAGTTCCATTGAATGAATTCGAAAGATAGGTGAAGCCCCCAAAGACCTGGACTGGCGGCGAGGTGTCGAACTGGGCGGCGGACACAGTTGGCAGAGCCAGCAATGCCAGGACCGGGAGAAGGCGCATGAACATTCGCAAATCCGCAGCGCTGTTTGGCCATACTAGCAGATGATCCGACGGCCTGAGATGAAAGCCCGCGCCGCTTTGAACGACGCAACAAACCAGCCTGCGGGACCTAGAGCGTACGCTTGAACAGCGGCGTGGCAATCAGCAGCGTGCCGATGCCGAAGATGGTGAGGAACGCGAGATCGCCCCTGATGGCGATCCAGCCGCCGTCTTTGAGAAGAACAGCCTTAAAGCCATGAATCGCGTACGTGAAGGGATCGACAACGGACATCGCCTGCATCCACTTGGGGAACGATGCGGTGGGATACATGGCGCCCGAGGGATATAACAGGAGCACATTGAGCACGCCGAACATGGCGCGCGGCACGAGCGGATCGTCGACGCGCACCATGAGCAGAAACATCATGCCATTGAAGGCAATGGAGCCGGCGATGATGAGGCATAACATCTGCAGCATGATTATGGGATGAAAGACGACGCCCAGGCCCGCGATGAGCGACCCGATGATGCCGATGGATAGTCCGCTCAGCGTGGCCTTGATGGAGCCGGCGATGTTCAACCCGAAGACCAGCTCAAGCTTGGTGATAGGCGTAACCAGATAGCCCTCATGCACGCCTCGCGCCTTATCGTCGATATAGAGCATGCCGCCGCCGATCATGACGGAGATGTACATGGCCAGTGCCACGGTCATGGGCAGAAGATACTTCAGATAATTCACGTACGGGTAAAGCTCCACGATTTCGAGCGCAATTTGCGTCGCAAGCCGGGGCTGAATCTGGGGCGCGTTCATCGAGTCGGCCAGTGACTGCATCTCCGCCTCAAGGCTCGACGAGGTAAACAAGTCGGAGTTATCGACGACGAAGCCGAGCTTGGGTGCGTCCTGCGCGTAGACCCGCCGCGAGTATTGCTCCGGAATGATCACGGCAGCGTCAATTTTTCCCGTGCGCACATCTTCGCGCGCCTGCACTTCATTGGGATAGTCGATGGTGGTGAACGTCTTGATGTTGGCGGCGACGGCATCGAAGGCCTCGCGCAATTTGACTGCCTGAGGCCCATGATCATGATCGACAACCCCGACATGGGTGCCAACAATCTTGCCGCCGAACGCATTTCCGATGATGATCAGCTGCAAAATCGGCAACATCAGCGACATGATCATCAACGTGGGCGAACGGAAAAACTTGCGCATCTCGCGCTCGATAATAGCGAACATCCTGTTCATGGCTGCGCTCCCGGCCGCGGCGGCATAGTAAACACCGGTTTCACCTGCTCATCGCGCAATTGTCGTCCCGTGTAGTGGATGAATACATCGTCGAGCGTCGTGTTCTGCACGCTCAGTGAAGTGAGCGTCTCGCCCAAGCTCTGAGCCAGCTCGACAATCTGCATGGTGGTCTTCGAGCCCGACGTGGTGAGCACGCGGTAGAATCCGGCACTTTCCGGTTGCACGCTGGTCACGCCTTCGAGTTTCTTCAGCCGCTCTTCCCACTCCTCCGTCTCGCGGTCGAAGTGAACCTCGACAACATTGGCGCCGGCCACGCTGTTCTTCAGCTCCACCGGCGTTCCCAGTGCCATCAATGTGCCGTGGTCCACAATGGCAATGCGGTCGCACAGCTTGTCGGCTTCCTCCATGTAGTGCGTCGTCAGCAGCATGGTGAGGTTTCGCGTGGATTTCAAATTGTTGAGCATCTCCCACACTGCGATGCGCGACACAGGGTCGAGGCCTGTGGTGGGCTCGTCGAGGAAGAAGATCTTGGGGTTGTGCACCAGGCCGCGCGCGATCTCAAGCCGTCGTCTCATGCCGCCGGAAAGCGTTTTGGTCTGCGCGTTGCGCCACTTGGTCAGGTCTACAGCTTCAAGCACGTCGTTAATGTTCTTCTCGCGCTCGCCGTGCGGCACGCCGTAAAGCTTGGCGTAGATGCTCAGGTTCTCCTCGAGTGTCAGGTCCTGGTCGCTGGTGAGCGCCTGCGGAATCACGCCTATGACCCGGCGCACATCGTCCGGATCCTTGGCCACGTCGTGGCCGGCTACGATCGCCCTCCCCGCAGTCACCGGAATCAGCGTCGTCATCATGCGGATTAAAGTGCTCTTCCCCGCCCCGTTTGGACCGAGCAAACCGAAGATCTCGCCCTCGGCCACGCTGAAGCTTACGTCCTTCACCGCTTCAAAGTCGCCGTAGCGCTTGACAATGTGCTCCACCGCGATTGCGGTCGGGAGCGGCGCTCCGTTGCCGTTCGCTGCCGGACTGTGGATTGGCGTCGCGCTCACTGCTTCACCAACTTTGCCTTGGGAATATAGACAAACGCCGTCATGCCCGGTACAAACTTTTCGCCGGCGTTGGGGATGAGCAACTTCAGCTGAATGGTCTTGATGTCGCGCTTCATGCTGTTTACGTCGCGCTGCGTGGCAAAGTCGCCCTCCGCCGCTTTGGCGATGACTTTCCCGTACAGCGTGTCGCCGCTGGGCATCTCGACGCGCAGCGTATCGCCCAGTTGCACGCTATCGGCCTGCGTCTCCGGCAGTGGTGCATAGACCCAGGTTTGGGTCAGGTCCATGATGGTGACGATCGGCGCACCGACCGTCACCACTTCACCTTGCCGCGCCGCCCATACGTCCACTTTCCCGCTGATCGGCGACAACACCTGCGCGTAGCTCTCTTCAACACTTGCTTCCTGGGCCAGTGCGCGGGCATTTGCCGCCTCGGCGCGAGTTTCATCCACTGTCCGCGCAGAAACTGCGGTCAACAGTTCATGGGACCGCGCCTGGCGCAGATTGGCCTGCGCCGCGGAAAGGTTGTCGCGCGCCGCGCTCACCGCCGCCTTCGCGGCCTCCAGGCTGGTCACGGCTTCATCCCGCGCCTGCGTGCTCATGATCCCCTGTTTTGCCAACGCCACGGTCCGGCTGGTGTCGGCCTGCTGATGCTCAAAGTTGGCCTGCGCCTGCGCTAGTGCCGCCTGAGCGGCGTTCACCTGCGCCTCCGCGCTCACCGTAGCGCTCGAAGTTTCACCGCGGTTCTGCTGCTCCGTCTCCAACGTCCCGCTCAGCTTCGACTTCTCACTGGCCGCCGTTGCCTGCGCCGCTTTCAGCGCGGCCTCAAGATCGTCGCTCTCCATCACCGCGATCAGCTCTCCGGCCTGCACGTCCTCGCCCTCTTCCACCTTCAGAGTCTGGATGCGCCCCGGTATCTTCGAGCTCACGACCACCTCGTTTGCATCCACGGTTCCGACCAGTTGCAGATCGCCTGTGCGTCGCGTGGTCAACAGATACCAGACCAGCGACCCCACGAGCAGGACTCCCAAAATCATGAAAACTCGATTTCGCGCGTTCACTTGGCTCTCACCTCAGAACTTTGAAATTGGCGCAATCCGGCATCGGCGTATCTGCAAGAACTTTCACCGCCAGTTCCGCGCCGTGCTGCCGGTCCACGAAAATTGCCTTGCCCAAAAACTCCACGATTGCCACTCTGCGCGCCCGCAACGCCTCGCCATCGAAGGGCTCGAAGGGCAGAATGTGACGCCAGATGGGCGCGCTGAGAAAATAAAAGACGTTTCCGCCGATCACCGTCAGTACCATCTGCAGCCAATCGGCTTCAATCA